>NZ_JARAMH010000002.1:0-379357 GCF_029524215.1 Kocuria oceani
CGCACACCGGGGTGACCGTCCAGCGCGGGCCGACCCTGGACGGGTTGGGGGCCTATTACCGGGAGATGATCCAGGAGTCGGCGGCCGAGCCGGTCGATGTCGCCGCCGCGCTGCGTGAGGCGCAGGTGGATGTGCTGGTGTCCTATCTGCCGGTGGGCTCGGAGGCCGCCGACCGGTTCTACGCCCAGGCGGCCCTGGAGGCGGGGGTGGCCTTCGTCAACGCGCTGCCGGTGTTCATCGCCTCCACCGAGGAGTGGGCGCAGAAGTTCGCCGCCGCGGGGGTGCCGATCGTGGGTGACGACATCAAGTCCCAGATCGGGGCGACGATCACCCACCGGGTGCTGGCCAAGCTCTTCGAGGACCGCGGGTACGTGCTGGACCGGACGTATCAGCTCAACGTGGGCGGGAACATGGACTTCATGAACATGCTCGAGCGCACCCGGTTGGAGTCGAAGAAGATCTCCAAGACCCAGGCGGTGACCTCCAACGTGGTCCGGGAGTTCGGCACCGAGGAGGTGCACATCGGGCCCTCGGACCACGTGCCGTGGCTCAACGACCGGAAGTTCGCCTTCGTGCGTCTGGAGGGTCACGGGTTCGGGGACGCCCCGATCTCCTTGGAGTACAAGCTGGAGGTGTGGGACTCCCCGAACTCGGCCGGGGTGATCATCGACGCGATCCGGGCGGCGAAGATCGGGCTGGACCGCGGGATCGGCGGGCCGCTGACCTCGGCGGCGGCGTACTTCATGAAGTCCCCGCCCGAGCAGCAGGCCGATGACACCGCCCGGGCCAACCTGGAGGCCTTCATCCGCGGCGACCTCGAACGCTGAGCGACGCCCCACCGGGCACGGCAGGAGCCCCGCACCGGACCGGTGCGGGGCTCCTGCCGTGGACGGTGGGGCCTACACGAAGTCCTCGAGGCCGGCGCGGTGCAGCACGAACGCGGTGACCGGATCGTAGAGGCGCGGCGGGAGGTTGTCGTCGAGCGGGACGGCGACCTCCACCTGCCCCTGCGCCTCGGCGACGAACACCCCGGGGTCGTTGCAGTCGGCGATCGCGATCGTGCGCAGCCCGTGCGAGCCGGCCGCCCCGGCGAGGCCGTGGTCGGCGACCACCAGGTCCGGCGGGTTCTGCCCGTCGCGGCGCAGCTTCTCCAGGGTCAGGGACATCGGCCCGGGGAAGTGGGTGTGCCGCAGGCCCCCGTACTGCTCGACCATCACCACGTGCTCGATCTGGCGCACGTCGCCGTCCTCGAAGGCGAAGCCGTCCGGGACCCGGACGACGTGGGCGCCCGCCCGGCGGGCCACGCGGGCCAGCTGCGCGTAGACGGGGAACAGGCCGGCCGGGTGCCCCGTGGCGAAGAGCACGCGCCCGCCGGCGGCGACCACCTCCCCGAGCACGCGCGCGTAGCGCTCCAGCGCGGCGACGGCGAGCTCGGCGGAGATCGTGTCCTGGCCCTCGACGTGGGACCGGTCGGGCGAGATGCCGACCCGGTCGCGCATGAGCGCGAAGACCTCGTCGTAGGTCCAGTCCCGGGTGCGGACCACGCCCATGTGCTGGTGCTGGTCGCCGTCGAGGAAGCCCTGGATGTTGCGCAGGTTCGCCTCCCGGGGCGTGGCCACCGCTCCGGCGAGACGGTGGCGGTCGAGGTGGCGGGCGAGGTCGGCGGGGGGAAGGAACGAAGTCGTCACCGTTCGAGTGTAGGCACGCGCCGGCGGCTACCGTGGCGTACCCGCACGCGGTCCCGGACCCGGGCGTAGACCTCGGCCGTGGCCAGGGCGGTGCGCTCCCAGGAGTGCTCCCGGGCGCGGCGGGCCGCCGCGGCGCCCATGCGCGCCAGGGTCTCCGGGTCGCGACCGAGCCCGAGGAGGGCGTGCGCCCACGACGCGGGGTCGCGGTCGGGGACCAGCCGCCCGGTGACCCCGTCCAGCACGGCGGTGCGCAGCCCGTCCACGTCCGTGGCGAGCACCGGCGTGCCGCAGGCCTGGGCCTCCAGCGCCACGAGGCCGAACGTCTCGGAGGAGGAGGGCACGGCCACCACGTCGGCGCGGCGCATCCGCTCCGCCAGCTGCTGGGCCGGCAGGGCCGGGCCGAAGCCCACCGCGTCCGCCAGCCCGAGCTCGTGCACCTGCTGCTGCAGCCCGGCCGTGAACCGGCGGGTGCCCACGCCCACGATCTCCAGCTCGACCGGCACGCCGGGGGCGTCCGCGCGGATCCGGGCGAGCGCGTCCACCAGCACGTGCGGGCCCTTGAGGGCCTGCAGCCGGCCGGCGAAGAGCACCCGCAGCGGGCGCCCCGGGGAGCCGGGCCGGGGCCCGTGCCGACGGCTCGCGCCGGGCTCCGGCGGGGAGAAGGCGGAGAGGTCGACCCCGGGCGTGATCACGGTCAGCCGCGCCGGATCGGCGTCGTAGAGCTCGACCATCTGCAGGGCCTCGGTGCGGGTGTTGACCACGGTGGCCTCGGCCCGTGCGATCAGCTCCGCCTCCGCCTCGGCGCGGGCGGCGGGCTCCAGACCCTCGTCGGCCCGGGTCCGCAGGTTCTTGCCCAGGGCCGTGGTGTGCAGGGTCAGCACGAGGGGCACGCGCCAGTCGTCGGCGAGCTCCCGGCCCGCGGCCCCGGAGAGCCAGTAGTGGGCGTGCACCACGTCCGGGCGGGGGGCCTCGGCGCGGAGCACCTCGGCGAAGGCGCCGGTCAGTCCCGGGAGGTCCTCCTTCACGGCGCCGGCCGCCCCGGGCAGCGAGACCGTGAGCAGCCGCAGACCCGCGCGGATGCGGGACGCCCGCATCCCCGCGGTGCGCGGCGCGCCGGGGTCCCGGTCCAGGGTGGCCATGTCCACGGTGTGCCCGGCGTCCACCAGCGCCCCGGCGAGCTGACGCACGTAGACGTTCATCCCGCCCGCATCGCCGGACCCCGGTTGCTCGAGGGGACTGGTGTGCAGGCTGATCAGCAGGACGTGCAGCGGAGCGTCGGACACGGCTCCACTGTAGCCCCCGGCCCCGACCCCGCCCCGTGTCGGCGCCGCTGGTACTCTCCGGCCATGGTCTTCCACGCGGTCCTGCGGCGGATCCCGGGCCCCGGCGCGTGGGTGTTCGCGCCGGTGCCGGAGGAGCACGCCCCCGAGGTGCGCGGCCCCTTCGGCAGGGTCCCGGTGACGGCCACGGTCGACGGCACGACGTGGTCCACCAGCGTCCGGCGGGACTCCCGGGCCGGCTGGCTGCTCGCCGTGCCGGCGCGCGTGCGCGGGGACAAGGACGACGGGGACGTGGTGAGCGTCGAGGTCGTCGTGGACGCCTCCCGGCTCTGAGCGGGGGCGGTCGCCCGGGTGCGAGAATGGGACCCGTGAACCGTGCTGAGCCCGTCCCGTTCCCTCCGCCCGGCGCCGCCGCCCCCGGCGCCCTCTCCCGGACCTCTCCCGGGGGCCTCTCCGGGATCTTTCCCGGGGACCGTTCCGGGACCGTCTCCGGTGGGGTCCGGCCCGAGCGCAGCGCCGTGGTCGATCTCGCCGCGGTCCGCGCCAACGTGCGCAGGATCCGGGACCTGGCCGGGCCCGCGCGGCTGATGGCCGTGGTCAAGGCGGACGCCTACGGCCACGGGGCCGTGCCCGTGGCCCGCGCCGCCCTGGAGGCCGGCGCGCACGCCCTGGGCGTCGCCCACGTCGCCGAGGCCCTCGCCCTGCGCGCGGCGGGGATCACCGCCCCGGTGCTCGCGTGGCTGCACACCGTGGACACGGACTTCCGTGCCGCCCTCGCCCAGGACGTCGCGCTCGGCGTCAGCGGGTGGGAGCTCGGCCCGGTCGCCGAGGCAGCCCGGGAGCTCGGCCGGCCGGCGCGGATCCATCTCAAGATCGACACCGGGCTGGGCCGCAACGGCGCGACGGCCGAACGGTGGCCCGAGCTCGTGCGCCTCGCCGCGCAGGCCGAGGCCGAGGGGCTCGTGCGGGTCACCGGCGTGTTCACCCACCTCGCCGTGGCCGACGAGCCCTCCCGGCCCGAGACCCGGGAGCAGCTCGAGCGCTTCCGCGCGGCCGTGGACACGGCGCGGGCCGCCGGGCTGCGGCCCGCGCTGCGGCACGCCGCGAACTCCCCGGGCCTGCTGCAGGCCGCCGGCCTCGAACGCCCGGAGGACATGCTCCTGGACATGGTCCGCGTGGGCGTCTGCCTCTACGGGCTCTCCCCGCTCCCCGACCGCACCCCGCGGCAGCTCGGCCTGGTGCCGGCCATGACCCTGCGGAGCACCGTCAGCGCGGTCAAGGAGGTCCCCGCCGGGCAGGGCGTCTCCTACGGGCTGGGCTACGTGACCGAGCGGCCGACCACCCTCGCGCTGATCCCGCTGGGCTACGCCGACGGCGTGCCGCGCTCCGGGACCGGCGGGCCGGTGCGCATCCAGGGGCGCACCTATCCGGAGGTCGGCCGGGTCGCGATGGACCAGCTGGTCGTGGACCTGGGCGCCCCCGGCCTGTCCGCGCCCGAGCACGGGCTGCTGGGCGCGGACGCCGTGCTGTTCGGGGCCGGGGACGACCCCTCCGCGTCGGCCTGGGCGGACGCCGCCGGCACCATCAACTACGAGATCGTCACCCGCGTCTCGCCCCGCGTGCCCCGGGTGCACGTGGACGGCGCGGCGAGCGACGGGGAGGAGCGGGCATGAGCGAGTGGACCCTGAGCCTGACCGTGGACGGCCCGGAGCGGACCCAGGCCCTGGCCGAGCGGCTCGGCGCCCGGCTGCGCGCCGGGGACCTGCTGGTCCTCACCGGCGAGCTCGGTGCGGGCAAGACCACCTTCACCCAGGGGCTGGGCCGGGGTCTGGGGGTGCGCCCCGGCATCATCTCGCCCACGTTCGTGCTGGTGCGGCGCCACCCCAACGTCCCGGACGGGCCCCGCCCCGGCGGCCCGGACCTGGTGCACGTCGACGCCTACCGGCTGGACAGCGCGGGGGAGGTCGACGACATCGACCTCGAGGACACCGTGGACTCGGCCGTCACCGTGGTGGAGTGGGGCGCCGGGAAGGTCGAGCACCTCGCCGACTCCCGCCTGGAGATCGTGCTGGAGCGCGCGGTGGGCGCCGCGCCCGCCGGCGGTGCCGCGGGCGGGCACGGGCAGGAGGACGCGGCGGCGGACGGGACGGAGGACGAGGACGCCGAGCCCCGCCGGATCACGCTGACGGGGATCGGCCCGCGCTGGGCGGGCGGGCCCCCGCCGCTGGAGCGGCCCGGGGAGAGCTCCGCGCGCGGGCACTAGAATGGCCGGGTGCTTCTCCTGTGCCTGGACTCCTCCGCCGTCGCCTCCGCCGCGCTCGTGACTGGGGCGGGCGAGATCGCCGGCTCCTTCGTGAGCCCCGACACCCGCTCCCACGCCGAGGTGCTGGCCCCCGCCGTCCGTGACCTGCTGGACGGGCACGGCCGGACCGGCGCCGGGCTCGACGGCGTGCTCGTGGGCACCGGACCCGGTCCCTTCACCGGGCTGCGGGCCGGGATCGCGACCGCCCGGGCGCTCGCCTTCGCCTGGGACCTGCCGCTGCACGGACTGATGAGCCTGGAGGCCCTGGCGCATGACGCCGCCGAGCACGCCCGGGCGGCCGGCCACGAGGAGTTCCTCGTGCTCACCGACGCCCGCCGCAAGGAGGTCTACTGGGCCCGCTACGCCCTCGACCCCGACGGCCCGCGGCGGGTCGCCGGACCGGGGGTCGCCGCCGCGGAGCAGCTCCCGGCGCTGCCGGCCTACGGCCGCGGCGCGGGGATCTGGGCGGAGCGGCTGGCGCTGCCCGTGCCCGCGTTCGCCGGGGCCCAGCCCACGGCGTCCTCGCTGGGCCTCGCCGCGCTGCGCCTGCGCGCCCGCGGCGAGGGACCGGACCCGGACACGACCCCCCTGTACCTGCGCGAGTCCGACGCGAAGGTCCCCGGCCCCCGGAAGAAGGCCCTCGCGTGAGCGCCGCCACCCCGCAGCCGTCCTGGACCCTGCGCCGGATGACCGCCCAGGACGTCCCCGTGGTGCACGCCCTGGAGCAGGACCTCTTCCCGGCCGACGCCTGGCCGCTGGAGATGTTCTCCGCCGAGCTGGCCCAGCCCGTGTGCTGGTACTGGGTGGCCGAGCAGGACGACCGGATCGTCGGCTACGCAGGACTGATGTGCATCCGCCCGGTCGGCGACGTCCAGACCATCGCGGTGCTGCCCGAGCACGAGGGCCGCGGGATCGGCTCGGCGCTGCTGCGCACCCTGCACGGGCAGGCCCGCGAGCTCGGCGCTACCGAGGTGCTGCTCGAGGTCCGCGCCGACAACCCCCGCGCCCAGCGGCTCTACCGCCGCTTCGGCTACGAGCACATCCACACCCGGCCCCGCTACTACCGGGACGGCACCGACGCGCTGATCATGCGCGTGGACCTCACCGCCCCGGAGCCCCCGGGCGCCCCGCGCCCGACCCACCCCACGGAGGACGACCGATGACCGACGGACCGCTGGTGCTGGGCATCGAGTCCTCCTGCGACGAGACCGGCGTCGGGATCGTGCGCGGGCGCACCCTGCTCGCCAACGTCGTGTCCTCCTCGATGGACGAGCACGCGCGCTTCGGCGGCGTGATCCCCGAGATCGCCTCCCGGGCCCACCTCGACGCCCTCGTGCCCACCCTGCGCGAGGCCCTGGACCGGGCCGGTGTGGGCCTGGCCGAGCTCGACGCCCTGGCCGTGACCTCCGGGCCGGGCCTGGCCGGGGCGCTCATGGTGGGCGTCGCCGCCGCGAAGGCGCTCGCCGTGGCCACCGGCAAGCCCCTGTACGCCGTCAACCACCTCGTGGCCCACGTCGGCGTGGGAGTGCTGGAGGACTCGGGGATCGAGGGCTTCCGGGGCGGCTTCGACGACGGCCTGCCCCGGGACCTCGGCGCGCTGCTGGTCTCCGGCGGGCACACCGAGATCCTCGCCGTCGACGACCTCTCCCGGGACGTGCGGCTGCTCGGGGGCACGATCGACGACGCGGCCGGTGAGGCCTACGACAAGGTGGCCCGGGTCCTGGGGCTGGCCTACCCGGGCGGCCCGGCCATCGACGCCGCCGCCCGGTCCGGGGACCCCACGGCCTTCCGCTTCCCGCGCGGACTGACCGCGGGCAAGTACCTGGGCTCGGCCGAACGGCCCGGCCCGCACCGCTACGACTTCTCCTTCTCCGGGCTGAAGACGGCGGTGGCGCGCGTGGTCGAGGCGCACGAGGCCGAGGGCCGGGCGGTGCCGGTCGCGGACGTCGCCGCGTCCTTCCAGGAGGCCGTGGCCGACGTCGTCACGCGCAAGGCGGTCCTCGCGTGCACCGAGCAGGGGCTCGGCACGCTGCTGCTGGGCGGGGGAGTGGCCGCCAACTCGCGGCTGCGGGAGCTCACCGCCGAGCGCTGCGCCGCGCACGGGATCGAGCTGGTGGTCCCCAAGCTCTCCCTGTGCACCGACAACGGGGCGATGGTCGCGGCCCTCGCCGCCCGGGTCGTGGCCGAGGGCCGTGAGCCCTCGGGCCTGGGCTTCGCCGCCGACTCCTCCCTGCCCGTGACCACCGTCTCCGTCTGAGCCGGGCCGCGCCCGTCAGTCCACGGGCGTGACCAGGGTGCCGTCGGCGAGCCAGCTGCGCAGGTTGCGCAGGGTCAGCTCGGCCATCGCCCGGCGCGTCTGCACCGTGGCGCTGCCCACGTGCGGCAGCAGCACCACGTTCTCGAGCCGGCGCAGCGGGGCGGGCACGTGCGGCTCGGCCCGGTACACGTCGAGACCGGCCCCGGCCAGCCGTCCGTCCTCCAGGGCGGCGACGAGCGCGGCCTCGTCCACGACCGCGCCGCGGGCGACGTTGACCAGGAAGCCGTGCGGGCCGAGGGCGTCCAGGACCGCGGCGTCGACCAGCGCGGCGGAGTCCGGGCCTCCGGGCACGGCGACCACCAGGGCGTCGACGGCCGCGGCGAGCTCCGCGGGGGAGCCGTGGTAGCGGTGCTCGACGTCGGGGACCGGCCGGCGGTTGTGGTAGTGGATCTCGCAGCCGAGCGCGGTGAGGCGGTGGGCGACGGCCCGGCCGATCCGGCCGAGGCCGAGGATCCCGACGCGGCGGCCGGAGGCGTGCACGGTCAGCGGGTAGTTGCCGGTCGTCTCCCACGCCCCGCGGCGCACGAAGCGGTCGGCGGCCGAGAACCGGCGCAGCACGTCGAGGTAGAGGGCCAGGGCGGTGTCCGCCACGGCGTCGGTGAGCACGTCGGGGGTGTTGCTCATCCGGATCCCGCGCGCGGCGGCCCCGGCGGCGTCCGTCCCGTCGTAGCCGACGCCGAAGTGCACGACGGCCTCGAGGCGGGGCAGGCGGCCCATCAGCTCCCGGTCCACGCCGGTGCGCCCGGAGCACACCGCCACGCGCACCTCCCCGGCGTGCCGGTCCAGGAAGTCCTCCCGGTCGTCGGGATCCGCGGGCAGGCGCAGCGCCGAGTGCTCGGCGGTGAGGGTGTCCTCCACCAGGGGGTGCAGGGCGCCGATCTGCAGGACGGGGCCCCGCGGCACGGGGCCGCCCGGTCGGGTCGGTTCGGTCATGTCTGCCACCTGTGGGGGACGGGAGCCCGTGCGGGCTCGGCCGGACGGGACGGTCAGTCGTTCTCGCGGGTGCGGCGCACGATGTCGAGGGCGACCGCGCGCAGGTCGCCGCCGTGGGCGCGGGCCACGGCCCGCTGGCGCTGGTAGCCGGCGCCCTCCCGCAGGATCCGCTCCACGTCGGAGAGCTCCTGCGCGCAGCCCAGCCGTGCGGCGACGGGCTCGAGCCGGTCGAGCAGGCCGATCAGGTCCTCGCGCAGGTCCCGCTCGGTGTTGTGCGGGCCGGTGATCACCTCGGCGTCCAGGCCGTAGCGGGCGGCCCGCCACTTGTTCTCCTGGATGTGCCACGGCCGCAGCCGGGCCGGCTCCCGGCCGTCCTCGACGTCGCGGGACAGGGACTCCGCGAGGCACTGGGTGAGGGCGGTGAGCGCCCCGACCTCCCACAGGGTCGAGAGCCCGTCGCAGAACCGCACCTCGTCGGTGCCCAGCCGCGGCACGGGGCGCACGTCCCAGCGCGCCTCGCTGAGCTCATCGATGATCCCGGTGGAGACCATGTCCTCGATGCACTGCTCGTAGGCGTCCCAGGAGGGGAAGTGGTGGGGCAGCCCGGCGGTGGAGAGCTGCTGGAAGATCATGGAGCGCTGGGACGCGTAGCCGGTGTCCTCCCCGGCCCAGAAGGGGGAGTTCGAGGACAGGGCCAGCAGGTGCGGGTAGTAGGTCAGCAGCCCGTCGAGCACCGGCAGGGCCTTGGCCCGCGCGTCCAGGCCCACGTGCACGTGCACCCCGTAGATGACCATCTGCCGGCCCCAGTACTGGGTCCGGTCCACGAGCTTGTGGTAGCGCTGCTTGTCGGTGACCTGCTGGTCCTGCCAGCGCGCGAAGGGGTGGGTGCCGGCGGCGAAGATCTCGAGGCCCTGCGGGGCGGTGACCGTGCGGATCTCGTCCATCATGGACGCCAGCTGCTCGGTGGAGTGGGCCACATCGCGGCACACCCCGGTGACCATCTCGACGGTGTTGAGCAGGAACTCCCCGGTGAGCTGCGGGTGATCGCCGTCGGTGCCCCACTCGGGACGGGCCTCCAGGACCGCCTCGAGCGTCTCCCGGCCGCGGGGCACGAGATCGCCCGTGGTGCCGTCCACCAGGGCGATTTCCCACTCGACGCCCAGCGTCGACTGGTCGGAGCGGGCGAACGAGATCTCCACGCGGCAGGTCCTCCGTGCTCTGCGGGCGCGTCGGCCCGCGGGGTGCGGGCCGGATCGCCCGGTCGGGTGCGGGGCCGTTCGCCCGCGGAGCCCTCAGTCTACGGTTTCGACGACGAGCACGACGCGCCGCTCCCCGGCGCGGGCCCCGCTCCCCGGACCGCCGTCCGGGACCGGCGCCGGGTCCGTGCGGGTCAGCACGAGGGTGGCCCGGCCGGGGCCCTTCGGCGCGAGCTGACGGCGCAGCTGCTCGGGCGTGACGTCGGTGCCCCGCTTCTTGATCTCGAGGGTGCCGACCTCGTGCTCCCGCACCCAGCGCTTCAGCACCTTGACGGTGTGCGGGAGCACCTCCCGCACCCGGTAGGCGCGGGCCAGGGGGGTGCGGACCAGCTCGTCGGAGCTCAGGTAGGCGATCCGCGGGTGGATCAGCCGCGCGCCCAGCCGGCGGGCGAGGTCGGTGACGAGGCCCGCGCGGATCACCGCGCCGTCCGGCTCGTACAGGTACGACCCCACCGGGCCCACGACCGCGTCCGCGTGGGCGAGGTCGAGGTCCTCCGGGCTGGTGAGCTCCGTGGACCCGTGCTCGGAGAGGACGAGGGCCGCCCGCCGGACCCCGGGCCGGGCCACGGCGTTGAACCACAGCACGGCCTCGACCACGTCCCCGCGGTCGGACACCCACTGCGCCTCGCACCCGGCCGGCACCGCCTCGTGGGGGATGCCGGGGCCCAGCTTCACGCCCACGGGCAGTCCCCGCGCGGCGAGCGCCTCGACGAAGGACAGCGGCGGGGAGAACGCCTCGGGCTCGAAGATCCGGCGGGTCCCGGACGACGACGTCTCGCGCCGGGCCGGGTCCAGCCAGACCCCGTCCGGCGGCCCCCCGGGCAGTGCGTCCAGGTCCAGGGACGCGGCGTCGGCGTGCAGCACCGTGGCCTCGGGGAAGGGGCGGAGGTTGAGCAGGGCCACCGCGGCCGTGGTCTCGTCCAGCTCCACCGCGGTGACCCGCCGGTCCAGGGAGGCCAGGGCGAGGGCGTCGGCGCCGATGCCGCAGCCGAGGTCCGCCACGTGGGCGAGGCCGGCGTCGGCGAAGCGGCGGGCGTGCAGGGCGGCCACGCGCAGCCGGGTGGCCTGCTCGAGGCCGGCCCGGGTGAACAGCATCTGCTCGGCGAAGTCCCCGAACTTCGCGCGCGCCCGCGTGCGCAGCCTCGCCTGGGTGAGCACCGCGGACACGAGCTCGGCGTCGTGCCCCTGAGCCCGCAGCCGGGTCGCGGCCGCGAGGGCGTCGTCGGCGTCGTAGGGGCCGATCTGCGCGAGCAGCCGGCGCCCCTCGTCGGTGAGCAGGGGTGCGATGTCGGTCGCCTCGTCGCGCATGGGGCCACCCTATCCGGCCCCGGCCCGGGCCCGGCGCCCGGGCGCCGGGGGGTCAGTAGAACGCGGCGAGGCGGCCCCGCGGGCCGTCGATGACGGTCACCGGGGTCTCGAAGACGCGGCTGAGGACGGCGTCGTCCATGATCTCCCGCGGCTCGCCGAACTCGGCGACCCGGCCGTCCTTCACGGCGCAGATCCGGTCGGCGTAGTGGCTGGCGAAGTTGATGTCGTGCAGGACGATCAGGATGGTGCGGCCCATCTCGTCGCAGGCCCGCCGCAGGTGCTGCATCATCGACACGGCGTGGCGCATGTCCAGGTTGTTCAGGGGCTCGTCCAGCAGCACGTGGTCGGTCTCCTGGGCCAGCACCATGGCCACGTAGGCGCGCTGGCGCTGCCCGCCCGAGAGCTGGTCGAGGTAGCGGTGCTCCAGCGGCCCCAGCCCGAAGAAGTCGATGTACCGGCTGACGACCTCCTCGTCCACCGTGGTCAGCCGGCCGTGGCTGTGCGGGAAGCGCCCGAAGCCGACCAGCTGCCGCACCGTGAGGCGGGTGACGTAGTGGTTCTCCTGGCGCAGGACGGACACGATCCGGGCGAGGTCCTTGGACTTGGTGCGGGCCACGTCGTAGCCGGCGATGTCGATGGTGCCGGCGTCGAGGCCGAGCAGCCGCCCGATCATGGTCAGGAGCGTGGACTTGCCCGCGCCGTTGGGGCCGACCAGGGCGGTCATCCCGCCCGAGGGGATCTCCAGGTCCACGGGGCCGATGGTGACCTCGCTCCCGTAGTCCTTGCGCACGTTGGTGAGGGTGATCACAGCCGGCCCTTTCGGAGGATGACGTAGAGGAAGACGGAGCCGCCGACCAGCTCGATGATGATCGAGACCACGCCCTGGGCGTAGAACACGTGGTTGAGGACGAAGTAGGCGCCCGTGAGGACGAGGAACCCGGTGAGGACCGCCACGGGGAAGACGCGGCGGTGGTCGTAGGTGTCGGCGAACTGGTAGGCGAGCGTGGCCACCAGGAAGCCCAGGAACGTCATGGGGCCGACCAGCGCCGTGGAGACCGCCATCAGCACGGAGACGAGGAAGAGCGTGCGCATGACCTCGGTCCGGTGCCGCAGGCCCAGGTTCAGGCACACGTCCCGCCCGAGGGCGACCACGTTGAGGCGGGCGCAGCTCAGCCACAGGGCGCCGCCGGCCAGCGCGCACAGGGGGATGGCCACCGGAAGGTAGTCGGCGTGGGCGTTCGTCACGGAGCCGAACAGGCGCGCGGAGAGCACGTCGAAGTCGCTGGGGGAGAGCAGGCGCTGCATGAACGTCGAGACCGACCCGAGCCCGCCCCCGATGATGATGCCCACGAGCAGCATGACCTGCAGGTTCCCGTACCGGCCGGACAGCAGCCATCCGTAGAGGGCGAGGGAGAGGGCCACCATGAGGGCGACCTGCAGCAGGAACTGCGGCACGCCCTGCAGGACGAGGATCCCGGCGGCGCCCAGGAAGTACACCGTGGAGGTCTGGATCGCCACGTAGAGGGACTCGAAGCCCATGATCGACGGGGTGATGATGCGGTTGTTCGTGGCCGTCTGGAATCCCACGGTGGCCATCGCCTGGCAGAAGGCCACGACCGCCATGATCACGACGCTGGTGACCCGGCGCTCCGCGATCCGCCAGAAGCCGTCCGAGCCCACCGGCATCGGGTTGCCCCAGGCGAGCAGGCCGAAGGCGAAGCCCGCCGACGCCAGGGCCAGCGCGGCCACGACCGCCCAGTACCGCCGCCGGGCCTGCGGCGTGGGGAAGGCGCCGGCGCCGCGCCGGCCGGCGGGGGCCGTCGGTGCTGTGGCCGGTGTCGTCGCGGGTGTCATGATCACGGCCTCAGACACGTCGACGCTGCCTGAGGAGGAGGTGGACGAACACGACGGCGCCGACGATCCCGAGGATCACGGACACCGGGATCTCGAAGGGCATGATGACGATCCTCCCGATCAGGTCGCACACCGTCACGACGGCGATGCCCAGCAGGCAGACCCACGGCAGGTTGCTGCGCAGGTCGTCGCCGCGGACCATCGAGACGATGTTGGGGACGATGAGGCCCAGGAACGGCAGGTTGCCGACGACGACGGTCACCACGCCGGTGGCCACCGCGATCAGCCCGGTGCCGAGCAGGACGGTCCGGTGGTAGTTCAGGCCGACGTTGGTGGCGATGTCCTCGCCGAGCCCGGCGACGGTGAGCCGGTCCGCCACGAGGAACACCGCGACGACGACCAGCAGCACGATCCACAGCACTTCGTACTGGCCCCGCAGGACCGAGGTGAAGCTGCCGGCGAACCAGACGCCCAGGTTCTGCAGCATGTCGGTCTGCAGCGCCAGGAACGTCGAGACGGAACCGACCACCGCGCCCAGCATGATCCCGACGATGGGGACGATGAGCGAGGAGCGCAGGGACACCCGGCGCAGGAAGAGGAAGAAGATCATGGTCCCGAGAAAGGCCGCGGCCACGGCGCCGACCATCCGGGTGAGGAGGCTCGCCGTGGGGACCAGCAGCGTGACCACGAGCAGGCCGAGCCCCGCCCACTCGGTGGTGCCCGTCGTGGTGGGCTCCACGAAGCGGTTCTGCGTGAGCAGCTGCATCACCAGCCCGGACATCGCCATGGCGGCGCCGGCGAGCACCAGGGCCACGGTGCGGGGGACGCGGGTGATGGCGAACATCTCGCCGCCGCCCTCGGCGCCGAACACGTCGTAGACCCCCGTGAGGAGGGACGCGGCCAGCAGCGCGAGGACCCCCAGCGCGCCGGCGAGCAGCTTCCGGTCGAACAGCGCGCCCTTGCTCCCCGGGCCGTTCCCGGCCGGGGGACCCGGTGTGGTCGTCGTCATGAGCCTCTCCTCCGGCCTCGTGCCCGGCGCGGGACGGTGGTGGTGTCCGCCGTCGGAGGCCCCACCACCGTCGTCCGCACGGTCGGTCAGTTCTGCTCGCCCATGGCGTCGGCCAGGGTGTTGAAGAACTCCGTGTAGGTCTGGATGCCCTCGTTGGTGTACGTGTCCTTGGGCATGTACACCACGTTGTCCTCCCGCACCGCGGTGACGTTGCGCAGCGCCTCGGCGTTCTCGACGACCTCCTGCGCCGGCGTGTACTCGGCGTCGTCGGGGCTGACGGCCGCGTCACGGTCCATTACGAGGATCCAGTCGGGGTTCGAGTCCGCGATCGCCTCGACCGAGATGTCGTCGCCCTGGTGGTCGTCGGTGGCCCCGTCGACCTCGAGGGCCGGGGCGAAGTCGAAGATCTCGAACAGCGGGCCCAGGGTCCGCCCCACCTCCGGGGCGATGTAGCCGATCTCGCCGCCGGAGACGGTGACGGCCATGACCGTGTCCCCGGGCTGGTACTCCTCGACGACTCGCTGCATCGCCGCGTCGAAGGCGCCGTTGATCTCCTCGGCCTCCGCGCTCCGGTCGAAGATCTCGCCCAGCACCGAGGTCTGCCGCTTCAGCTCCTCGTCGAAGGGCTGGTCCTCCCGGGGGTCGAGCTCCACGATGGTGGCGTCCGGCACGAGGTCGGCGAAGTCATCGCGGTAGTCCGCGAAGCGCTGACCGTTGACGATGAGGTCGGGGTCCGCCGCGACGACGGCCTCGAGGTCGGGCTCGCGGTGGTTGCCGAGGTCGGTGACGGACTCGTCGTCGGCGTAGGCGATGGTGTCCGGCATGAGGGCGCGCGGGGCGGCCACCAGCTCGATGCCCCAGTCCGCCAGCGTCTCGAAGGTCCGGTTGTCGGTGGCGACCACGGACGCCGGCGGGGCGTTCACGGTCTGGGTGCCGTAGTTGTCCTCGACCTCGACCGTGGAGGCGGCGGAGGACTCCGCGGACGCCGTCTCGCCGCCCTGGGATCCACCGCAGGCGGTGAGGGCGAGGGCGCTGACGGCGGCCAGGACGGCGGCCGGGTACTGGGTGCGGTTCATGGTGTTCCTTCGTGCGGGGATTCGGGTGCGGGTCCCGTCGTGCCGCCCCCGGCGGGGCGCACGGCGGGGCGCCGCACGTGGCGACGTCCCGGTGCAGTGCACGGGACGTCGGGGCGGCACCGGTTCTCGGCCGAGGTAAGGCTTGCCTTACCGCTCAACCTAGAGTGTTCCGGGCGGGTGAGGCAAATCATTGGAGAACATCGGCGTGCCCTAATTCGACCGGCATGGGACCGGCCGCTCCACCGCGCTGGCACTCGCCTTGACCGACTGCTAGGCGACTTCTATAGTCGGCCTTGGCACTCTCCGGGTGAGGGTGCTAAGGGCCAGGCGATCGATCGGCACCGCGACGACGGTTGGTGCGCCAACCGGCCCGAAGCACGACGGCGGGCCCTGCCCGCGGTCGCCCACCGCTTTCCACGCCTACAGAGAAGGAGAGATCGTGTCGGTCTCCATCAAGCCCCTCGAGGATCGCATCGTCGTTCAGCCGCTCGCCGCTGAGCAGACCACCGCTTCCGGTCTCGTCATCCCGGACACCGCCAAGGAGAAGCCCCAGGAGGGCAAGGTCCTGGCCGTGGGCCCCGGCCGTGTCGACGACTCCGGCAACCGCATCCCGGTCGACGTCAAGGAGGGCGACGTCGTGATCTTCTCCAAGTACGGCGGGACCGAGGTCAAGTACAACGGCGAGGAGTACCTGGTGCTCCCGGCCCGCGACGTCCTCGCCGTCGTCGAGAAGTAGAGCCGGCGCAGCAGGCCGCGCAGTCCTGACGAAGGGTGCCCGCCGCGCGCCCCGCTTTCCCGGCGGGCCCGCGGCGGGCACCCTTCGTCGTCCCCGAATTCCCGAACCCCGCTGGACCACCAGCCACCCAGAAGGAGCTCTTCGCCCATGGCCAAGCAGCTGGCATTCGACGATGCCGCCCGCAAGTCCCTCGAGAACGGCGTCAACAAGCTCGCCGACACCGTCAAGGTCACCCTCGGCCCCCGCGGGCGCAACGTGGTGCTCGACAAGAAGTGGGGCGCCCCCACGATCACCAACGACGGCGTGACCATCGCCCGCGAGGTCGAGCTCGACGAGCCCTACGAGAACCTCGGCGCGCAGCTCGCCAAGGAGGTGGCGACCAAGACCAACGACGTCGCCGGCGACGGCACCACCACCGCCACCGTGCTGGCCCAGGCGCTCGTCAAGGAGGGCCTGCGCAACGTGGCCGCCGGGGCGGACCCCCTGAGCCTCAAGCGCGGCATCGAGAAGGCCGTCGAGGCCGTCGCGCAGCGCCTGCTGGACAACGCCCGCCCGGTCGAGGGCGTCAACGTCGCCCACGTGGCGACCATCTCCGCCCAGGACCCCACCATCGGGGAGCTCATCGCCCAGGCCTTCGAGACGGTCGGCAAGGACGGTGTCATCACCGTCGAGGACGGCTCCAGCACCGAGGTGGAGCTCGAGGTCACCGAGGGCATGCAGTTCGACAAGGGCTACCTCTCCCCGTCCTTCGTGACCGACGCCGAGCGCCAGGAAGCGGTCATGGAGAACTCCCTGGTGCTGCTGTACCAGGGCAAGATCTCCTCCGTGCAGGAGCTCATGCCGGTGCTGGAGAAGGTCCTCCAGGCCAAGAAGCCGCTGACCATCATCGCGGAGGACGTCGAGGGCGAGGCCCTGTCCACCCTGGTGGTCAACAAGCTGCGCGGCACCCTCGACGTCGTGGCGCTCAAGGCCCCCGGGTTCGGCGACCGCCGCAAGGCGATCCTGCAGGACCTCGCGGTGCTCACCGGCGGCGAGTTCATCACCTCCGAGCTCGGCATCAGCCTCGACCAGGTGACCCTGGAGCAGCTGGGCACGGCCCGCCGCGTCACGGTGACCAAGAACACCACCACGGTGGTCGACGGCGGCGGGACCCCGGAGCAGATCCAGGAGCGCGTCGCCACGATCCGCGCCGAGGTGGAGCGCACCGACTCCGAGTGGGACCGGGAGAAGCTCCAGGAGCGGCTCGCCCGCCTCGCCGGCGGGGTCTCCGTGATCAAGGTCGGCGCGGCCACCGAGGTCGAGGCCAAGGAGCGCAAGCACCGCATCGAGGACGCCGTGTCCTCGACCCGCGCGGCCCTCGAGCAGGGCATCGTCTCTGGCGGCGGCACGGCCCTGGTGCACGCGGCGAAGGTCCTCGACGAGTCCGACCTCGGGCTCACCGGCGACGCGGCGACCGCGCTCGGCATCGTGCGCCGCGCGCTGCGCCAGCCGCTGTACTGGATCGCGCAGAACGCCGGCCAGGACGGCGCCGTGGTCGTCTCCCGCGTGGCCGACCTGGAGCCCGGCCACGGCTACGACGCCGCCGCCGGCGAGTACGTCGACATGGTCGCCGCCGGCATCATCGACCCGGTCAAGGTCACCCGCTCGGCGCTGCAGAACGCCGCGTCCATCGCGGCGCTCGTGCTCACCACGGAGACCCTCGTGGTGGACAAGCCCGCCGAGGACGCGGGGCACGGCCACCAGCACTGACCCGCACCGCCCGTCCGACGGACCCGTCCCGCTCCCGCGGGGCGGGTCCGTCCGCCGTTGCCGCCCGTGCCCGGCCGCCTCCGGTAGAGTGCGGGGGTCCACCCGACCACGGCCGCACCCCCCATGGCGGCACGGTGTTCCCAGGAGATGCCCATGACCAGCCTTCGCGAGCATGAGGCGACCCCCGGCGCCGGGGCGTCCACGGCCGGGCGGGTGGCCCGGTACTCCGGGTTCCGCCCGGAGGTGCAGGGGCTGCGGTTCGTGGCGGTGCTGCTCGTGGTCCTCTACCACGTCTTCCTCGACCGGGTTTCCGGCGGGGTGGACATCTTCCTGCTGATCTCCGCCTTCTTCCTCACCCTGTCCTTCGTGCGCAAGCTCGAGGCCGGCCGGCCCCTGGCGATCGGGCGGTACTGGCTGCACGTGTTCAAACGGCTGCTGCCCCTGGCCGTGCTCACCGTGCTCGGCACGCTCGTGCTCGCGTGGCTGCTGTTCCCGGAGGCGCGGATCGACCGGATCCGCACCGAGGCCCTGGCCTCGGTGTTCTACGTGCAGAACTGGGCGCTGGCCCTGGCCGAGGTCGACTACTACGCGGCCGACGCCTCCACCGCCTCCCCGTTCCAGCACTTCTGGTCGCTGTCCGTGCAGGGTCAGGTGTTCCTGCTGTGGCCGCTGGTCTTCGGGGCGGCGTGGCTGCTGACCCGGTGGCGGGGGTGGCGGCCGGTGCCGGTGCTGGCGGGCATGTTCGGGCTGATCTTCGCCGCCTCGCTGGCGTGGTCGGTGCACAGCACCGCCACCCAGCAGGCCTTCGCCTACTTCGACACCCGCACCCGGCTGTGGGAGTTCGCCCTCGGCTCCCTGCTGGCCCTGGCGGTGCCCTACCTGAACCCGCCGCGGGCCGCCCGGGTGGCCCTGGGCTGGGCCGGGCTGCTCAGCATGGTCTCGGTCGGGCTGCTCATCGACGTGCAGGGGGCGTTCCCGGGGTGGATCGCCCTGTGGCCGCTGCTCTCGGCGGCGGCCATCATCGTGGCCGGGCAGTCGGGCTCCCCGTTCGGGCTGGACCGGATCCTGGCCTCGAAGCCGCTGGTGCGGCTGGGGGACGCCTCCTACGCCCTGTACCTCATCCACTGGCCGCTGCTGATCACCTACCTCGTGCTGCGGGACCGGCCGGTGGCCGGGCCGCGGTCGGGAGCGGTGATCATCCTCGTCTCCCTGGTCCTCGCGGTGCTGGCCACGAAGCTGGTGGAGCGCCCGTTCCAGCGCTGGGCGTGGCCGGAGCAGTCCAAGCGGCGGCTGGCGGTGTCCGTGGCCGTGAGCCTCGCCCTGGTGGCCGTGCCCGTGCTCGCCTGGCAGCAGGTCGACGCCCGGCGCGCCGCGGTGCTCGCGGAGGAGGCCGCCCGCAACAACCCCGGAGCCGCCGTGCTCCGGCCCGGGTTCGAGTTCCGCGGGGACCCGCAGGCTCCCGCGCTGCCGCTGGCCAGCGCGCTGCAGGACGAGTGGGTGGGACTGCCCGAGCCCTGCTCCGGAGAGTTCGCCCCCGCACAGGAGCCGCTCGAGGAGTCCTGCCGGCAGACGCCGCTCGTGCAGGACCCCACGCGCACCGTCCTGGTGGTCGGCAACTCCCACATGGAGCAGTTCATGGGTGCGGTGATCCCCCTGGCCGAGGAGCGCAACTGGCAGCTCGTGTCGGTCCTGCAGCCCGGGTGCCCGTTCGCCGTGCGCCCGGAGGGGGACGAGTGCCACGAGGGCAACCGGTTGGCCCTCGACTACGTGGAGCAGGTGGACCCGGACATGGTCCTGACGACGTCGACGTACGCGGCCCGGATGGACGGGCCCGGCGAGACCGTGCCCAGCGGATATCCCGAACTGGTCGACCGTCTGACGAGCCAGGGGATCGAGGTCGTCGGCTTCCGCGACAACCCGCGCTTCGACTTCAACCCCTACGAGTGCGCAGAGCGCCACGGCGCGGGCGCCGCCCGGTGCGACGTCCCCGTGCCGCAGGTGCTGGCTCCCGTGAACCCGGCCGACGCCCTCCTCGACCGCCCCGGCTTCACGTCCCTGGACCTCACCGACCTGATCTGTCCCGACGGGGTGTGCCGACCCGTGGTGGGCAACGTGCACGTCTTCATGGACGCGCACCACCTCAGCTGGGCCTACACGCGGACCATGGCACCGGCTCTCGAGGAGCGGCTCCTCGGTGCCGCCGGGCCCGAGGCTTCCTTGTGAGCACGGTGCTCACCCGCGCCCCGCGGCCCGGCGGCGGGCGGTCGCCGGCCTCGTCCGCGGGAACGTCCGGCGCCGGGGCGTCCACGGCCGGGCGGGTGGCCCGGTACTCCGGGTTCCGCCCGGAGGTGCAGGGGCTGCGGTTCGTGGCGGTGCTGCTCGTGGTCCTCTACCACGTCTTCCTCGGGCGCGTCTCCGGCGGGGTGGACGTCTTCCTGCTGATCTCCGCCTTCTTCCTCACCCTGTCCTTCGTGCGCAAGCTCGAGGCCGGCCGGCCCCTGGCGATCGGGCGGTACTGGCTGCACGTGTTCAAACGGCTGCTGCCCCTGGCCGTGCTGACGGTCCTGGGGACCCTGCTGCTCGTCGAGCTGCTCTATCCGGCCTACGACGTCGGACGGTGGCGCAGCGAGGGGCTGGCCTCGGTGTTCTACGTGCAGAACTGGGCGCTGGCCCTGGCCGAGGTCGACTACTACGCGGCCGACGCCTCCACCGCCTCCCCGTTCCAGCACTTCTGGTCGCTGTCGGTGCAGGGTCAGGTGTTCCTGCTGTGGCCGCTGGTCTTCGGGGCGGCGTGGCTGCTGACCCGGTGGCGGGGGTGGCGGCCGGTGCCGGTGCTGGCGGGCATGTTCGGGCTGATCTTCGCCGCCTCGCTGGCGTGGTCGGTGCACAGCACCGCCACCCAGCAGGCCTTCGCCTACTTCGACACCCGCACCCGGCTGTGGGAGTTCGCCCTCGGCTCCCTGCTGGCCCTCGCCCTGCCGTACCTGAACCCCTCGCGTCGGGTGCGCGTGGCGCTGGGCTGGGCCGGGCTGCTCAGCATGGTCTCGGTCGGGGTGCTGGTGGACGTGCAGGGGGCCTTCCCCGGGTGGATCGCGCTGTGGCCGCTGGCCTCGGCGGCGGCGATCATCGTGGCCGGGCAGTCGGGGTCACGGGTCGGGCTGGACCGGATCCTGGCCTCGCGGCCGCTGGTGCGGCTGGGGGACGCCTCCTACGCCCTGTACCTCATCCACTGGCCGCTGCTGATCACCTACCTCGTGCTGCGGGACCGGCCCATGGCCGGACCGCGGTCGGGGGTGCTGCTGGTGCTGCTGTCGGTGCTGCTGGCCGTGCTGGTCACCCGGCTGGTCGAGGACCGGCTCAGGACGTGGTCCTGGCCGGAGCAGTCCAAGCGGCGGCTGGGCGGGGTCGTCGTGCTCTGCCTCGCCCTCGTCGTGGCCCCGGTGCTCGCCCTGCAGCACGCGGAGGACCGCCGGGCCGCCGCGGTCCTGGCCGCCGCGGACCGCAACAACCCCGGGGCCGCGGTCCTGACGCCCGGATTCCGTGACCAGGCCGACCCGGACGCGCCGGCCGTGCCGGTGATCACCGGGGACTCCTACCGGAAGCCCGGGCTGGGCGAGCCCTGCCCCGCGGAGCTGGGCATCTCCGAGCGCCAGCAGCAGTGGTGCTTCGAGACCGTCCCGAACGCCGAGCCCGCCGCGACCCTCCTCGTCGTCGGCAACAGCCACGTGCACATGTGGATCCCGGCGATCGAGGAGCTGGCCGAGGCCAACGACTGGCGGGTGCTCACCTACATCCGCGGCAACTGCATGTACTCCACCGTCGAGGAGCAGGTGGCCGACCACGAGGCCTGCGCCCGCTGGCTGGAGGGCGCCGACCCCGTGGTCGACGCGGTGGGGCCGGACCTGGTGCTGCTGCAGGGCACCCGCAGCACGGACGAGGACGAGGAACAGTTCACCCCCGGGATGGAGCAGCGCGTGCGTGGCCTGGCCGAGCGCGGCATCCAGGTCATCGGGCTGCGCGACAACGCCCGCTTCGACTTCGTCCCCGCCCAGTGCGCCGTGGACCACGGCGCCGACGCCCCCGAGTGCGCCGCCACCCACACGATCCTGGACCCGGACAGCCCACTGACGCCGGTCGCCGACGAGCTGGCCCGGGTGTCGATGGTCGACATGGGCGACCTGATCTGCCCGGACGGACGCTGCCCACCGGTCGTCGGCAACGTGTACACCTACTGGGACAGCAACCACCTCACCGTCGAGTACGTGCAGACGCTGGCCCCCATGTTCGTCGAGCGGGTCCGGGACGCCCTGGCCGCCGACGGAGTCGCCGCCGGCGCCGCGGCGTGAGTCCGGGCACAGCCCGGCCGCCGGCCGGGTCCGGCGCGGCGGCGGGCCCGTAGAATGGTCGGGATTCCCTCGATGCTGAAAGGCCCCACCGTGTCGGATACCGCCGTCCCCACCGCCCTGTCCGAGGACCCGTTCGGGTTCACCGGGCTGACCTACGACGACGTCCTGCTGCTGCCCGGCAACACGGACGTCATCCCCTCGGAGGCCTCGACGCGCACCCGCCTGTCCCGGCGCATCACCCTGGAGGTGCCGCTGCTGTCCGCCGCCATGGACACCGTCACCGAGTCCCCGATGGCCATCGCGATGGCCCGCCAGGGCGGTCTCGGCGTGATCCACCGCAACCTCTCGATCGAGGACCAGGCGGAGCACGTGGACCGGGTCAAGCGCAGCGAGTCGGGCATGATCACCGACCCCGTGACCATCTCCCCGGACGCGACCCTCGAGGAGCTCGACCGGCTCTGCGGCTACTACCGGGTCTCCGGGCTGCCGGTCGTGGACGCGGAGCAGAAGCTGCTGGGCATCATCACCAACCGGGACACCCGCTACCTGCCGGAGAGCGACTTCCCGAAGCGCCGGGTGCACGAGATCATGACGCCCATGCCCCTGATCACCGGCAAGGTGGGGATGGCCAAGGACGACGCCCACGCCCTGCTGGCCTCGAACAAGATCGAGAAGCTCCCGCTCGTCGACGGCGCCGGCCGGCTCACCGGCCTCATCACCATCAAGGACTTCACCAAGGCCGAGCAGTACCCGCACGCCACGAAGGACGACGAGGGACGCCTGCGCGTCGGCGCCGCCGTCGGCTTCTTCGGCGACGGCTTCGAGCGCGCCATGGCCCTCGTGGAGGCCGGGGTGGACGCGCTGTTCATCGACACCGCCAACGGTCACTCCCAGGGCGTGCTCGACATGGTCGCCCGGCTCAAGGCGGAGCCCGCCGCCGCCCACGTGGACGTGATCGGCGGCCAGGCCGCCACCCGGCACGGCGCGCAGGCCATCGTGGACGCCGGCGCGGACGCCGTGAAGGTCGGCGTGGGCCCCGGCTCGATCTGCACGACCCGCATCATCGCCGGCGTGGGGGTGCCCCAGGTGACCGCCGTCAACGAGGCGGCCAAGGCCGCGATCCCGGCGGGCGTGCCCCTGATCGCCGACGGCGGCCTGCAGTACTCCGGGGACATCGGCAAGGCCCTCGTGGCCGGCGCGGACTCCGTGATGGTCGGCTCCCTGCTCGCCGGCTGCGACGAGTCCCCGGGCGAGCTGATCTTCGTCAACGGCAAGCAGTTCAAGACCTACCGGGGGATGGGCTCGCTGGGGGCCATGCAGTCTCGCGGCAAGAAGACCTCCTACTCGAAGGACCGCTACTTCCAGGCCGACGTCTCCAGCGACGAGAAGCTCATCCCCGAGGGCATCGAGGGCCAGGTGCCCTACCGGGGCCCGCTCTCGGCCGTGGTGCACCAGCTCGACGGCGGCCTGCGCCAGACCATGTTCTACGTGGGCGCCCACAGCCTGGAGGAGCTCAAGCACAAGGGCCGGTTCGTGCGCATCACCCCCGCCGGGCTCAAGGAGTCCCACCCGCACGACATCACCATGACCGTCGAAGCACCCAACTACCAGCGCTGAGCGGCGGTCCGCTGCACCGTTCGGAAAGGACACCATGAGCTACGACATCGAGATCGGCCGCTCCAAACGCGCCCGCCGCACCTTCTCCCTCGACGAGATCGCCCTCGTCCCCTCCCGCCGCACCCGCGACCCCCGGGACGTCTCCACGGACTGGCAGATCGACGCCTACCGGTTCTCGATCCCCTTCCTGGGTGCACCGATGGACTCGGCCACGTCCCCGGAGACGGCCATCGCCCTCGGCCGCGCCGGGGGACTGGGCGTGCTGGACCTCGAGGGGCTGTGGACCCGCTACGAGGACCCGCAGCCGGTGCTCGACGAGATCGCGGACCTCTCCGGCGACGACGCCCCGGCCGCGACCCGCCGGATGCAGGAGCTCTACGAGGCCCCGGTGCAGCCCGAGCTGATCACCGCCCGGCTCGCCCAGATCCGGGAGGCCGGCGTGATCGTGGCGGGCTCGCTCACCCCGCAGCGCACCGTGGAGCACTACCGGACCGTCCTGGACGCCGGGGTGGACGTCTTCGTGATCCGCGGGACCACGGTCTCCGCGGAGCACGTCTCCCGCAACCAGGAGCCCCTGGACCTCAAGAAGTTCATCTACGACCTCGACGTCCCGGTCATCGTGGGCGGCGCGGCCGGCTACACCCCCGCCCTGCACCTCATGCGCACGGGCGCCGCCGGGGTGCTCGTGGGCTTCGGCGGCGGCGCGTCCATGCGGATCCAGAACACCCTGGGCATCCACGCGGCCATGGCCACGGCGATCTCCGACGTCGCCGCCGCCCGCCGGGACTACCTCGACGAGTCCGGCGGCCGCTACGTCCACGTCATCGCCGACGGCGGCGTGGGGGTCTCCGGGGACATCGTCAAGGCCCTCGCGATGGGCGCCGACGCCGTGATGCTGGGCACCGCCCTGGCCCGCACGGCGGAGGCACCGGGGCAGGGCTGGCACTGGGGCGCGGAGGCGCACCACGGGCAGCTCCCGCGCGGGCTGCGCACGCGGGTGGGCACGGTCGGGCCGCTGCAGGAGGTGCTCTTCGGCCCCTCCCGGCACGTGGACGGCACCTCCAACCTCGTGGGGGCGCTGCGCCGGTCGATGGCCACCACCGGGTACCTGGAGCTCAAGGAGTTCCAGCGCGCCGAGGTGGTCATCCGCGGCTGAGCCCCGCCCGCGCCGGGATCCGCGCGGGCCCCGGCACCGGGGCCCGCGCCGACGTCCCGGACGGGCGGGCGGGGATTGGCGAACGTCCAGGAAGGCGCACTAGCCTTGACGGGTGCTCACGACCGCCCTGCGCCCCCGATCGATCCTCACGCTGCTCGTGAGCCTCGGGCTGGCCGTGGGCTTCGTGCTGCTCAGCCAGTGGCAGCTGGAGTCCAGCGAGCAGGCCCGCACGGTGGCGGACCCCGCCAAGGACGTGGCCGTCCCGCTCGCCGAGGCCGCCGAGGCCGGCACTGCCGTCACCGCGGCGCAGGCCGACCAGCTGATCACGGTCACCGGGGACTACCGGGACGGCTCCACGCTCCTGGTCCCCGGCCGGCTGCAGGACGGGTCCGAGGGCTACTGGGTCGTCTCGGCCCTGACCGTGGCCGACAGCGCGGGCCGGTGGCCGGACGCCGCCGGCGAGCTCACCGTGGCCGTGGCCCGCGGCTGGACCGCCGATCCCGCGGCCGTGCCGGCGGAGCCCGAGGGCCGGGTCGGCGTCGTCGGGCGCTACCTGCCCGCCGAGGGGCCGGTGCCCGGCGAGGGCCTGCCGGAGGGCCAGGTGGGCACGGTCTCCCCGGCCCAGCTCACCAATCTCTGGGACGCCCCGCTCTACGCCGGGTTCGTGGCGGCCTTCGCCGAGAACCCCGCCTCCGCGCCCGTCCAGCTCCGCGCGGACGGGACGCTCGCCGCGGACCCGGCGCTGCTGAGCCCGCAGCTGTCCGAGCTGGAGATCGACCAGCAGCCCACGGACGAGTCCGTGAACCTGCTCAACCTCTTCTACGCTGTCGAGTGGGTGGTCTTCGCCGGCTTCGCCCTCTACATCTGGTGGCGGTTCGTGCGCGACGAGTGGCTGCGCGAGCAGCACCCGGAGGAGTACTTCTACTTCGAGGGCGAGTACTACCTCGACGAGGCGAGCGGACGCTACTACTACTACGACCCCGAGGCGGGGGAGTACTACTGGTTCGACGACCAGCCCGGCCACCGGCCCGAGGACGGGCCCGGCGACCGGGCCCGCAGCGCCGGCGCCCACGGCAGGACCGACGACACCCAGGACAGGACCCAGGACAGGACCGGAGCCCACCATGACTGAACCGACCCAGCCGACCCCCTCCCCGAAGGAGCGCACCGACGGGGTGCGGGTCTCGCTCCCGCAGGACGCCCGGCCCGCATCCGGCGGACCCGGCCGGGTCCCGCGCCGGGCGGCCCTGCAGCCGCGCCGGCGCTTCGGCGGCACCGAGTCGCAGATCCGGGGGGCGCTGACCTTCTACATGGTCTGCGCCTGGATCTCCGGCACGTTCCTGCTGCTGCTCGTGGCCGAGATGATCACCCGCTACGGGCTGGGCTACGACCTGATCGCCGGGGGCACGGACAAGCTCACGGGGCAGACGGTGGCCCTGGGCTGGCAGGACCTGGAGCTGGAGAACCTCGCCGGCGGGGTCAACATCTCCACGTGGATCCTCATCGTGCACGGCTGGTTCTACGTGGTCTACCTCGTCTCCTGCTTCCGGGTCTGGACGCTCATGCGCTGGCCCTTCCCCCAGCTGGTGGTCATGGCCCTCGGCGGCGTCGTGCCGTTCCTGTCCTTCGTGGTGGAGCGCAAGATCCACGCCTCGACCACCGCGGAGCTGCGCGCCAACCCGAAGGCCGCCAAGCGGTACTGAGCCCCTCCCGCGCCTGGCCTAGGATGGAGGGCGTGACCGAAACACCTGAGACCCGTACCGAGCTGGAGCAGCGCCCGGTCCTGGTGGTCGACTACGGCGCGCAGTACGCGCAGCTGATCGCCCGCCGGGTCCGCGAGGCCAACGTCTATTCCGAGATCGTCCCGCACACCTGGTCCACCGAGCAGATCCTCGCCAAGCGGCCGGCGGCGATCATCCTCTCGGGCGGCCCGTCCTCCGTCTACGCCGAGGACGCCCCGCAGCAGGACCCCGCCCTCTTCGAGGCCGGCGTGCCCGTCTTCGGCATCTGCTACGGCTTCCAGGCCATGGCCCAGGCCCTCGGCGGCACGGTCGCGCACACCGGGGCCCGCGAGTACGGCGCGACCACCGCGACCGCCGTGGGCGGCCCCGGTGCCTCCATCCTCGAGGGCTCGCCCGGCACCCAGACCGTGTGGATGAGCCACGGCGACTCCGTGGTCGAGGCGCCCGCCGGGTTCGAGGTCCTCGCGTCCACCGAGACCACCCCGGTGGCCGCGTTCGCCGACGACACCCGCCGGCTGTACGGGGTGCAGTGGCACCCCGAGGTCAAGCACTCCGTGCACGGGCAGCAGGTGCTGGAGCACTTCCTGTTCGACGGCGCGCGCGTGGAGCCGACCTGGTCCACCGGCAACATCATCGAGGAGCACGTCCAGCGGATCCGCGAGCAGGTCGGCTCCGCCTCCGTGATCTGCGGGCTCTCCGGCGGCGTGGACTCCGCCGTGGCCGCCGCCCTGGTCCAGCGCGCCGTGGGCGACCAGCTCACCTGCGTGTTCGTGGACCACGGCCTGCTCCGGGAGGGCGAGGCCGAGCAGGTCGAGAAGGACTTCGTCGCCGCCACCGGCGTCAACCTGTACGTGGCCGAGGAGAAGGAGCGCTTCCTCGGCGCCCTGGCCGGCGTCACCGACCCGGAGCAGAAGCGCAAGATCATCGGCCGGGAGTTCATCCGCTCCTTCGAGGCCGCCGCGGAGGCCGTCGCCCGCACCGCCGCCCAGGAGGGCGAGCCCGTGCGCTTCCTCGTCCAGGGCACCCTCTATCCCGACGTCGTCGAGTCCGGCGGCGGGGAGGGCGCCGCCAACATCAAGAGCCACCACAACGTGGGCGGGCTGCCGGAGGACCTGCAGTTCGAGCTCGTGGAGCCGCTGCGCACCCTGTTCAAGGACGAGGTGCGGGCCGTGGGCCGGGAGCTGGGCCTGCCCCACGAGATCGTGGGCCGCCAGCCCTTCCCGGGCCCCGGCCTGGGCATCCGGATCATCGGGGAGGTCACCGAGGCCAATCTCGCGGTGCTGCGCCGGGCGGACGCCATCGCCCGCGAGGAGCTCACCCGCGCCGGGCTCGACGACGAGGTCTGGCAGATGCCGGTCGTGCTCCTGGCCGACGTCCGCTCGGTAGGCGTGCAGGGCGACGGCCGCACCTACGGGCACCCGATCGTGCTGCGCCCGGTCTCCAGCGAGGACGCCATGACCGCCGACTGGTCGCGCCTGCCCTACGACCTGCTGGCCCGCGTCTCCAACCGGATCACCAACGAGGTCGAGGACGTCAACCGGGTGGTGCTGGACGTCACGTCCAAGCCCCCGGGCACCATCGAGTGGGAGTAGCCGTCCAGCGGGAGTAGCCGTCGAACGGGCGCAGGCCCGCACGACCGGCCCCCGCACGGGCGAGACACGAGCAGCCGGGGTCGGGTGGTCCGCGCGGACCGCCCGGCCCGTGCGCGCCGGGCCCGCGGGCCGCGGCGCAGGAGGAGAACCATGTCGATCGGATCCGACCGCACCCCCCGGACGTCGGACACCCCCGGGACGCCGCCCGAGCGCGTCTCGCTGCAGCCGTGGACCCGGCAGATGGACGCCTACACCGGGCCGGACACCCTGCTGGACTTCAACCAGGTCGACAACGTCTGCATCGACCTGACCGAGGCGAACTCCTCGGGCCAGGCGCAGCTGCTCATGGGCCGGCCCACCCGCCTGTCCACGATCGTGCACGACCCGCAGGCCTACGGCCTGGCCGTGCGGGCCGCGCGCTCCCTGCGCACCAAGATCCACGAGCTGTCGGTCAACCACGGGCTCGACGCCGCGTACCTCGCCGCCGGCACCGCCTCCTGGCTGGCCCGGCCCAAGGGCTCGGACCCGACCGGGGCGGGCCAGCGGCGCTGGATCGCCCCGGTGCTGCTCGCCCCGCTCACGCTCCGGCCGCGCCCCGAGCTCGACGACTTCGAGCTGCAGCTGGTGGGCCCCGCCCGGCTCAACCCCGCCATGGTCCGCCGGCTGGCGGCCGACCACGGCGTGGACCTCACCTCGGGAGAACTGGCCCGGCTCGCCTACGGCACCCGCCGGCTCGACCCGGCCCCGGCGCTGGAGACCCTGCGCACCCTGGCCGGGGCAGTGCCGGGGATGCACGTGGAGCACAAGCTGCTCGTCTCCACGTTCGCGGACCTGCACGACCGTCCCGCCGACCTGTCGGTCGTGGCGCGCACCGCGGTGGTGCGGGACCTCGCCCGGCTCAAGGCCGCCGCCGTGGGGCGCATCCCCCAGGTGCAGGAGATCTCCCACGACGCGCCCCCGCTGGACGAGCGCGACCCCGCCGGCGAGCTGCTGCTGCTCGACGCCGACGGCCCCCAGCAGGAGGTCCTCGACCTCGCGGCGCAGGGGCACTCCTTCGTGGTCACCGCCGCGCCCGGCACGGGCCAGCTCGACACCGCCGTGAACGCCGTGGGCACCCTCGTGGCCGCCGGGCGCACCGTCCTCGTGCTGGGGGAGCGGCGCACCACCCTCGCCGCCTTCGGGCGCCGGATGGACGGGCTCGGTCTGGGCACCGCGGTGCTGCCGCTGTCCTCCCAGCTCAGCGACGCCGACGTGGCCCAGCAGCTCATCCGCGCGGTCGCCCGCAACGAGCGCGCCGAGCGCCCCGACCTCGCCGAGCTGCACGAGACGCTGCGCACCAGCCGCGACCAGCTGGCCGAGCACGTGCGGTCCCTGCACACCGTGCGCCCGCGCTGGTCCGTCTCCCCCTACCGGGCGGTGCAGGCCCTCGCCGAGCTGACCTCCCGCCGCCCGGCCCCGGCCACCGCGGTGCGCTTCCCGCGCTCGGTGCTCGACGCCGTCGCGGACCGGGACGCCGTGGTGGCCCGCCTCGAGCGCGCCGCCGAGCTCGGGGCCTTCGACGCCGGGACCCTGGCCGGGCCGTGGAGCGGGGCGCGGCTGGTCAACGAGGACGAGTCCCGCCAGGCCCACCGCCTCGCCCAGTCCCTGCTGCTCGAGCTGACCACGCTGGAGACCGGGATGCGCCACGTCCTGGCCACCAGCGGGCTGCGCGGCGGCACGACCGTCCCGGAGTGGGGGCGGCAGCTGCGGCTGCTCCAGGAGGTCCAGGACTCCCTGACCCGGTTCACCCCGGACATCTACGACCGGCCGGTCACGGACCTGGTCGCCGCCACCGCCGGCTCCGCCTGGCGCCGCGAGCACGGGATCGAGATGACCGGTCTGCAGCGCTCGCGGCTGCGCAAGGCCGCCAAGGAGTACATCCGGCACGGCGTCCACCTGTCCGACCTGCACAGCGCCCTCGTGCGGGTGCAGTCGCAGCGGGAGCGCTGGCAGGAGTGGGCCACGTCGTCGAAGCACCCCGTGGTCTCCGAGCGGGTGGAGGAGCTCGCGGCCGTGCACGCCCGGTTCGTGGAGGACCTGGAGGGATTGGCGATCGCGCTCGAGGGCGCCCCGGCCGGCGAGGACCTGCTCGCCCGGCCGATCGACCGCCTGCGCGAGACCCTGGACGGTCTCATCAACGACGAGGACAACCTCGAGATGCTGCCCGAGCGCACGGTCCTGCTCGACGAGCTGCGCGGACAGGGCCTCGGCGAGCTCGTGGACGACCTGGTGCGGCGCACCGTGGCGCCCGAGCAGGTGCCCGGGGAGTTCGACCTGGCCTGGTGGCAGTCCACCCTGGAGGCCATGATCACCGGCGACGACTTCCTGGCGATGCCCGAGGGGCACACCCTGCGCACCGTGGAGTCCACGTTCCGGCGCGCGGACGCGGCGCACATCGCCTCCGGCGCCGCCCGGCTGCTGTGGGAGCTCGCCGACCGCTGGCAGCGCACCGTGCGGCGCTCCCCGCGCGCCGGCGCCGCCCTGCGCCGGATGCTGCGCGCCGGCGCCGCGCCGCTGGAGGAGGTCGGCGCCTCCGCCGGCGAGCTGATCGGCTCGCTGGTGCCCGTGTGGACGGCCAGCCCGCTCGTCCTCTCGGCGGCGCTGCCCGAGGAGCACGACTTCGACGCCGTGGTGGTCCTCGACGCCGAGAGCTCCCCGCTCGCAGCGGTGCTGCCCGCGCTGACCCGCTGCCGGCAGGTGATCGCGTTCGGCGACCCGCACCTGGGCCGGCCCCAGCCCTTCACCGTGGCGCCCACCGCGGCGCCGGCCCCGGGCGCCCACCCCGTGGTCGAGGTGGACAGCGCCTTCGACGCCCTCTCCCGCGTGGTGCCGGAGCGGACGCTGCGGACCGTGCACCGGTCGATGGACGAGCGGGTCTTCCACTACCTCGACGAGCAGTTCTACGGCGGGCGGCTGCGCCGGCTGCCGCACGGCGAGTCCGTCACCGGCACCGCACCGGCGCTCTCCGTGGAGTACGTCCCCGACGGCGTGGGCGCCCTGACCGCCGCGATCGAGGGCATCCAGGCGCCCGCCGCCGAGGTCCGCCGGGTCGTCGAGCTCGTGTTCGAGCACGCCGCCCGCCACCCGCGCCGCTCGCTGGCCGTGGTGACGGCCAGTGCGGTGCACGCGGCCCGGATCGCCGAGGCCGTCCGGCGGCGGATGCGGGAGGAGCCGGCCACCGCGGCGTTCTTCGCCCCCGGCCCCGAGTCCTTCCGGGTGGTCGACCTGCACCGTGCGGCGGGGATCGTCCGGGACACCGTGGTCTTCTCCCTGGGCTTCGGCAAGACGGCCAACGGCCGCACCGTGCCGTACCTGGGCGCGCTGTCCGAGCGGCACGGCAGGCAGGCGTTCGTGCTGGCCATGACCCGGGCCCGGCACACCACCCGGATCGTGACCTCGCTGCACCCGGAGGAGGTGGAGGCCAAGGGACTCCAGCACGGCGCCCGGGACTTCGCCCGCGTGCTCGCCATGCACCTGGGCGCCGGCGCGGGGCCCGAGGAGAGCCCCCGCCGCTCCCACGAGGACGCCCTGGTGGTGGACCTCGCCCGCCGGCTCGCGCAGGGCGGGGCCTCGGTGCGGCTGCACCACGCCGGGGTCGTCGACCTCGCGGCCTGGGCGGACACCGAGTCGATGTCGGCCGGCGCCGTGCTCGACGGCCGGAGCCGCGCCGAGGGCCGTCCGCTGCGCATCCCCGTGGCCGGTCAGTCCGACGGCTCCGCCGAGGCCGCGGCGCTGTCCGTGCGCGAGCGCTCGCGGCTGCGGCCGCAGCAGCTCGAGCGGACCGGCTGGAACTACCTCACCCTGTGGACGATCGAGGTCTTCACCGATCCCGACACGGTGGCCGACCTGATCCGGCGCTACCTCGGCCTGCCCACCGGCCCGGGGCGGGACTCCCGTGCCCGGTGAGCCGGGGGCCCCGGTCCCGGCCGATCCCGCCCGGGACCGGCCCGCGCAGGAGCCGCCCGCCCCGGACCGGCCCGCCGTGCGGCGCCGGTCCCGGCGGGCGACCGGCGGCACGTTTTCCGGGCCGGAGCCGCGCCTGGCCGGCCTCGACGACCCGGCATCCGGGGCCGGGGACGGATCCCCGGACGAGGCGCACGAGGACTGGCTCAGGGCCCAGCGGCCTCCGCACTGGGGCTGACGGGCGCGGGCACGAGCACCACGGTGCTGGGCCCGGCACCCGCCAGCCGGGCCGCGTCCTCGTGCGGGGCCCCCACCACCAGCAGGCCCGCCTCCTCACCGGGCGAGGCGGTGAGCAGTCCGCCGCCCGCCCCGGACGCGGGGTCGGGGACCCACAGCACGGGCAGGGCCCGGCCCAGGACCCGCCGCTCGTCGGGGAGGCCGGCGTCGGCGGGGGCGTCGTCGGAGAGGCCGACGACGTCCACGTGGTCCCCCGCGCGCACGTGCTGCAGGACGGCCGGGTCGTCGATGCGCAGCGTCACCGCGGTGGCCCCGGGCGGGCGGCCGGTGAGCAGCCCGGGGCCGACGACGGTGGAGCCGGTCAACGGCTGGCCCGTGCCGGCGGCGCCCGCCAGGGTGCGCCCGGCCAGCTCGGCCGGGTCGGCGACGGCGCCCTCGGGCACCAGCCCGCGCGGATAGGCGGCCACCGCGAGCTGCTCCGGCCCGAGCACCGTGCCCGCCGGCAGGGCCTCGGCGGCGGTCACGACCGGCACGGTGCCGGCCCGGGGCGGGCCGAGCCGGAGGACGACCAGGCCCAGGGCGAGGCTGACGAGGACGGCCGCGGCGAGCCGGCGGCGCCGGGACAGCGCCGAGCGCAGGTGCAGGGACAGCGGGTAGCGGCGCCGGGCGGGGCGCGGACGAGGACTCATGGCCGGCACGCTACGGTCCCGGCCGTCCACGGGGCACGGCCGGACGGGGGCCGGGGGACGGGGCCGCAGGGCGGGGCCCGGCCGTACGGCCGGTGGAGCGCGGACGCCGGGAGGGCGTCGGCTCAGGCCGAGGAGCCGCCCGCGCCGGAGGCGGACGCCCCGGTGGAGGCCGGGGCGGAGGACGCGGTGGACGCGGCGGCCGCGGGCGCGGCGTCGGCCGCCGCGGGAGCCGGCGAGGACGCGGCGGACGAGGAGCTCGTGCCGGAGCGGTCCGATCGCGAGTCGTTGCGGTAGAAGCCGGAGCCCTTGAACACCACGCCCACGGTGTTGAACTTCTTGCGCAGGCCGCCGCCGCACTCGGGGCAGGCGGTCAGGGCCTCCTCGCTGAACGACTGGCGGATGTCGAACGCGTGGCCGCAGTCCTTGCAGGCGTAGGCGTAGACGGGCATGGGTCCTCCTGGAAACGGTCGCCGGGTGCGCTCTCTGGCACTCGAAGGTGTCGAGTGCTGATTCTACCGTGTGCCGGCACCCGTCCGGGCGCCCAGGCGCACGGGCCCGTCCTCCGTGAGCGCGAGCCCCACTGGGGCGTCGAGCGGCTCCGTGGGGACCGCTCCGGCGGGCAGCACCTCGTCGGCGAACACGCACACCGCGGTGCGCAGCTCGGGGTGTGCCGTGCGGGGCAGCTGCGCCAGGAACCGGTCGTAGTAGCCGCCGCCGAAGCCCAGCCGCCCGCCGTCGTGGGCGACCGCGAGCGCGGGCACCAGCAGCACGCCGACCGACCGCATCACCTCGGCTCCGTGGCGAGCGCCCACGGGTTCGCGCAGCCCGCCCAGGCCGCCGGTGCGCACCAGGGCGTCCGGGGTCCAGTGCGCCCAGGCGAGCCGGCGGCCCGGCTCGCACACCGGCACCCAGATCCGGTGCCCGCGCCGGTGCGCCGCGGCGAGGGCCGGCTCCAGGGGAGGTTCGGTCGGCATCGGCAGGTAGGCCGCGACGTCGAGGTGGGGGCTGCCGGCGAGCAGCTCGGCCAGGTGCCGCTCGAAGCCCACGGCGGCGTGCTCGCGTGCGGCGTGCGCCCGCCGGGTGCGGGTCGCGCGCAGCTCCCGGCGCAGGCGGGCCTTCGCCTCGGCCGGGGTGCCCGGGTCGGTCATCGTCGCGTCCGCTCCTGTCCGGTGCCCGGCCGGGACGGCGTCCCGGACCGACCGGCCCGTCCGGGCCGGTGGTGCGAGGGTAGCCGCGGGTGGCGTGGGGATCAACCGGCTGCGGTCGTCGATCCGTTAGCCTGTGCCCATGAGTGGAAACAGCAACCCCCGCGCGGTCCGCAAGGCCGTGATCCCCGCCGCCGGGCTCGGCACCCGGTTCCTGCCCGCGACGAAGGCCATGCCCAAGGAGATGCTGCCGGTCGTGGACCGCCCGGCCATCCAGTACGTGGTGCAGGAGGCCGTGGACGCCGGTCTGCAGGACGTGCTGATGATCACCGGCCGGTCCAAGAGGGCTCTCGAGGACCACTTCGACCGGGTGCCGGCCCTGGAGCACCAGCTGGAGGAGTCCGGCAAGACCGCCCTGCTGCGCGAGGTCGAGCACGCCTCGGAGCTGGGGGAGATCCATTACCTGCGCCAGGCCGATCCCAAGGGGCTGGGGCATGCGGTGCTGCGGGCCAAGATCCACGTGGGCGACGAGCCCTTCGCGGTGCTGCTGGGCGATGACCTCATCGACGCCCGCGACGACCTGCTGACCCAGATGATCGAGGTCCAGGAGCGCACCGGCGGCTCCGTGGTGGCGCTGATGGAGGTCGAGCCCGAGCAGATCAGCTCCTACGGCTGCGCCGACGTGAGCGCGGTGGAGGGCGACGAGTACGTGCGGATCAACGGGCTGGTGGAGAAGCCGGCCCCGGAGGAGGCGCCGTCGAACCTGGCCATCATCGGCCGTTACGTGCTGCACCCGGACGTGTTCGAGGTGCTGGAGAACACGGCTCCGGGCCGCGGCGGGGAGATCCAGCTCACCGACGCGCTGCAGACCCTGGCCGGGCGCGACGGGGCCGGCGGCGGGGTGTACGGGGTGGTCTTCAAGGGCCGCCGCTACGACACCGGGGACAAGCTCAGCTACCTGAAGGCCAACATCATCCTGGCCTCGGAGCGAGAGGACCTGGGCCCGGAGCTGCGGGAGTGGCTCAAGGACTACACCCGGTCGCTGCCGGTCGGCTGAGAGGCCGCGCTGCCGTGGCCGGACAGTTCCGGTGGCCCGTCGTCGTGTCCTGGGGCGATCTCCGGCTGCGCCCCCTGGCCCGGGGGGACCGCCGCGAGTGGGACGTCGTGCGCGCCCGCAACCGCGAGTGGCTCGATCCCTGGGAGGCGACGAACCCCGCCCCCGGCGGGGCCGCCCCCACGTTCGGGCAGTTTGTGCGGACCCTCGACCAGCAGGCGCGGCAGGGCACGGCCCTCCCGTTCGTGATCACGGAGCGGATCCCGGGGACGGAGCAGTTCGGCCTCGTCGGCCAGCTCACCGTCTCCGGGATCTCCTGGGGATCCTTCCTCTCGGCGAGCCTGGGCTACTGGGTGGACCGGAAGCAGGCGGGGCGCGGCGTCGCGCCCATGGCGGTGGCCATGGCCACCGACTACTGCTTCCAGGGGCTGGGACTGCACCGGATGGAGATCAACATCCGCCCGGAGAACACCAAGTCCCTGCGGGTGGTCGAGAAGCTCGGGTTCCGGGACGAGGGACTGCGCAAGGACTTCCTGCACATCGACGGGCGGTGGACGGACCACCGCAGCTTCGCGATCACCGCCCCGGAGGTGCCCGAGGGGCTGGTGCGGCGGTTCACCGCCTCGGACCGGCCCGCCGTGTGGGAGTGACCGGGCCCGCCGTGTCCACAGGGATACCCACAGGCGGCGCCCCCCGGTAGTAGGCTGTGCCTCACGGCCCGATCCCCGGGCCGGGACACGCCGCGCGCCGGCGGTTCCCTTACCGCTCGTCCGAGCGATCGCAGAGGCAGGACCACGACCATGATCTGGGTGAGCAGCTCGGCCGTGCTGGCCGTGGTGTGCGCGCTCTCCCTGTACTGGGTCGTGCCGCGTCTGCAGCACCGCCGCGGGGCATCCGTCGCGGCGCAGGCCCAGGATACCGGCACCGACCCGGCCGGTGCGGCCTCCGCCGCGGAAGAGTCTCCTCCGCAGGCCGCGGTTCCCTTCCCCGAGTCCCGCCGACGAAGGATCACCATGGCGACCACCGACACCGTCTCCCCGTCGTCCGGCACGGCCCGGCGCCCCGGGACGCTGCGCGTCCGGCGCGGCCGCGCCGGCCTCTTCCTGGCCGGCTGCACCGCGCTCCTGGCCGCGCTGCTCACCGCCGTCGTCGCGCCCTTCTCGGCCGCGGTGAGCTGGCCCTGGCCCGTGTTCCTCCTCCTGCTGGCGGTGGGCTCCGTGCTCGCCCTGCGCTACCTGGCCGTGCAGGACCGGGCCGCCCGCCGCGGGGCGGCCACGGTCCCGGCCGCGACCGTGGACCCGCACGCCCCCCGCGGGGACGTGGCGCTGTTCGACAACGAGGACGGGGCGCTCGAGCAGCTTCCCGCCGAGCAGCTCCCCGGTGAGCGGCTGCCCGCCGCCCACGACGAGCCGGCCGAGGACCTCGACCTCCCGGCCGAGCACGAGCAGCCCCGGGTCCCCCCGGCGTTCACCGTGGAGGAGCTGCGGGCCGAGGCGCTGCGGGTGGCGCGCGAGTCCGCCGATCCCGGCCGCACGTGGGAGCCGGTGCCGGTGCCGCGGCCGACCTACGCGGAGGCGCCGGTGGTGGAGCGGCCCGCCCCGGAGCCGCTGCCGGTGCCTGAGCAGCCTGCCTCCAGCTCCAGCAGCCTCAAGGACGCGGTGCGCACGGGGGAGGAGCGCGGGCGTGCCGCCCTCGACCTCGACGACGTCCTGAAGCGCCGCCGCGCCTGAGGCGCTCGCGCCGCGGTCCGTCCGCACCCCGCTCCGCCGCCCGGTCGACGACCGGGCGGCGGAGCCGTCCGGTGGGCCGTGCGTGTCGTCCCGATATCATCGTCACAACAGCCGGCCGCCGGCTCCGGCCGCCGGGCGCCCCGACCGAGGAGGACCCATGACCGCCGTCGCCCACCGCGAGGTCGAGCGCAAGTACGAGGTGCCGGAGGGCGCCGAGAGCAGCGTCGACTGGAGCGGGCTGCCGGGCTACACGGTCTCCGCCGAGGCCGTGGAGCACCGCATGGAGGCGGTCTACTACGACACGGAGGACATGGCACTGGGCCGGCGGTCCGTGGCGCTGCGCCGCCGCCGGGGCGGCGCCGACGACGGGTGGCACGTGAAGTTCTCCGAGGCCACCGGCCGGCAGGAGTGGCAGGTCCCGCTGCTGCGGACCCCGGACCGGATGCCCGCGGCCGTGCGCCACCTGCTGGCCGGGCTCACCGGCGGGGAGCCGCTGCGGCCGATCGCGACCCTGCGCACCGTCCGGCAGGTCCAGGCGGTCAGCGACGCCGGTGGGGACGAGGTCGCCGAGCTCGCCGCCGACGTCGTGGAGGCCGTCGACGAGCGCACGGGGACGGCGCGCTCCTGGTCCGAGTGGGAGGTCGAGCTCCTCGACGGGTCGATCCCCGAGGAGCGGCAGCAGGAGATCTTCGACGCGGTCGAGTCCGCGATCTTCGCGGTGGGCGGCCGGCCCTCGAACTCCCGGGCGAAGATCGCCCGGGCGCTCGGCGCCGAGGACGGGGCCGGCGCACCCGCGGCGGACGGGTCCGCGCAGGAGGCGTCGTCGCCGGGGGAGAAGCCGGGGCAGACGACGGGGACGGGCGGCGCGGGCCAGAAGGGCCAGCAAGGCAAGAAGGGCAAGCAAGGCAAGAAGGGCCAGAAGACCGCGAAGAAGACGGATAAGACAGGGAAGAAGGGGCGGAAGGCGAAGGGCACGGGCCCGGAGGCCCTCCGGACGGTGCTGGACGGGCTGGCCGAGCAGCTGGTGCTGTGGGACTTCAAGGTCCGCCTGGACGCCCCGGACGCCGTCCACCAGATGCGGGTGACCTCGCGGTCCCTGCGCAGCGTGCTGCGCGCGGCCGGGCCCTTCTTCGCGGGGGACACCGCGCAGGAGCTGGACGGGCGGCTGCGCGAGCTCGCCGGGGCGCTGTCCGGCGCGCGGGACGCCGAGGTGACCGCGGAGCTGCTCGCCGGGCGCGTGGCGGCCCTGGACGGCCGGGTGGACCCGGCCGCGGCGAAGGTTCTGCAGCGCGCCGCGGAGGAGCAGTCGCAGCGGGCCGCCGCCGCCGTCCGCCGGCGCGTCACCTCCCGGGAGCACCTGCAGCTGCTGGCGGACGTCAGGGCGTTCGCGGCGGCGCCGCCGCTGACCGAGGAGTGCGCCGAGCTCTCGGCGCGGGAGGTCGCCGACGCCCTGGTGCACCGGGCCCTGCGGAAGGTGGTCCGGGTGGCCGAGCGGGGGGCCGCGGCGGAGGAATCCGGGGAGACGGCGCAGGAGCAGCGGCTCGAGCACCTGCACGACGTCCGCAAGGCCGTGAAGCGGGTGCGCTACGTGGACGCCGTCCTGGACCGGGCCGGGTTCCGCCCCGGGAAGTCGCTGCGCCGGGCCGCCCGGGACGCGGAGGACTACCAGGACGCGCTCGGCCGGGTGATGGACAGCACGGTGGTCGAGCGATGGCTCGCGGACCGGGCGAAGGCCCTCCAGGGATCGGGGGAGGACCGCTACGCGGTGGGCCTGCTGCACGGCGCCGAGGTGTCCCGGATGCACGCCGGGGCGGAGGGCGGCTCCGAGGTCGTGGGAGTGCTGCTGTCGCAGCTGCGCGCGGACCTCGCCTGAGGGCTGGGGTCCGGGCCGGCGGCCCCCGTGGGGCGCGGCCGGCCCGGACACGACGGAGGCCCCCACCTGGCGTCCTGCCTGGTGGGGGCCTCCTGATCCGGTGGAGCTAAGGGGAATCGAACCCCTGACCTTTTCATTGCGAACGAAACGCTCTACCAACTGAGCTATAGCCCCGGAGCAACCGTTTCATCCTATACACCCGGCGCCGGTTTCGCATCTCGGGGGATCGGCGTGCCGCCCGACCTCCCGCCCCGGTGGTCGGGAGACTGCACGGCAGTGGGTAGATTGGCGGCCATGGACGACGCGCCCGGGCCCCTGCACCCCACCGACGACGACGCCGGGAGGGCGGCCGACCTCGCCGTCGCCTTCGTGCCCGGAGTGATGCCGGGCAAGTGGTTCTTCCGCTGGCGGGACCGCAACCGCGGCCGGGTCCTGGCCGAGCACCCGCTGGAGACGGACGCGTGGCGGGAGGAGCTCGAGACGGGGCGCGCGCACGCCTGCTTCGTGCGGCTGCCCGCCCACCCGAGGACCGGCGCCGACGACCTCGCCGCCCTGCGCCGGCAGTTCCGGGCCGTGGAGCTCTACGCCGAGCAGCAGGTGGTGGTGCTCCCGCGCGAGCACGAGCTGACCCTGCTCGACGAGGTGCCCGTCGCGGAGCTCGTGGACGAGGTGCTGCTGCAGGAGCCGGCGACCCTGCCCGAGCGGGAGCGGCTGCGCTCCCCGGAGGCGGCGGCCGCGGACGCCCCGCTGCCGCCGATCCGCCACGCCCGGGACGCGATCGAGCTCGTCGCCGCGGGGCTGGGCCTGGTCGTGGTGCCGATGTCGGTGGCGCGGCTGCACCACCGCAAGGACCTCGTCCACCGTGTGGTGCCCGACGCCGCCACGGTGCCCGTGCTGCTCGTGTGGCCGCAGGACCTGCCGGAGGAGCAGGAGGAGCTCGTGCAGGACTTCGTGGGCGTGGTCCGCGGGCGCGGCCTCAACAGTTCCCGCGGAGCGGCGGCGGCGCCGGCCCGTGCGGACGGGGCGGCCGCGGGCGGCAAGGGGCGGACGCCGGCGCCCTCCCGCGGGGCCGGCCGGGTGTCGCGCGGCCCGGCCCGCGGCGGCGGGCGCGCCGCAGGAGCCAAGGGGCAGGTCAGGGGCGGGCGCCGCTCCGGCGGCCGGGGTCGGCGCTGACCCTGCGCCGACCCCGGTGTCTGCCGGGACGGGGTCGCGTTGGTCGTGCCGACGCTCAGGCACCCGATCCCGGCCCACCGGGCCGGACGGCCCGGACCTGTCCCGTCTCGGGCGCTCCGGACGGGCCGGGGGCCGTCCCGTCCTGCCGGATCACCGTCTGGTTCAGCAGCGGCACGTGCAGGCCCTCGCGGTCGAGCATCTTCTTCATCCGCAGCCGCAGCGCCCGGGCCACGTCCCACTGCTTGAGGGGCACGGTGCGCACGGCGACGCGCACGGTCACGGACTCGCCGGTGACGGCCTCCACCCCCCACACCTCCGGGTCCTCGGTGATGAACTCCCCGACCTTGGGGTCGTCCCGCAGCAGGGTGGCCTCGTGCAGGATGAGCTCGGTCATCAGCTCGATGTTCGTGTCGTAGGGCACCGGCAGGTCCAGCACGCAGCGCGCCCAGCCCTGGGACTGGTTGCCGACGCGCAGGATCTCGCCGTTGCGCACGTGCCACAGGGTGCCGTTGACGTCCCGTACCTGCGTCACCCGCAGACCCACGGACTCCACGGTGCCGCTGGCCTCGCCGAGGTCGACGACGTCGCCGATCCCGAGCTGGTCCTCGGCGACGATGAAGATCCCGGACAGGTAGTCCTTCACCAGGGACTGCGCCCCGAAGCTCAGGGCCACGCCGGCGATCCCGGCGCTGGCCAGGACGGGGCCGATGTCGTACTCGAGCTCCGAAAGGACCATCAGCAGCGCGACCGCCCAGATCAGCACGGTGCCCACGGAGGAGAGCACGGAGCCGATGGTCGTGGCCCGCTGCGACTGGCGGGCCCCCGCGAGCCCGGCGTCCTCGACCCACCGCGGCCGGCCCCGGTCGAGCCGGCGGACGATCCTGGAACGGGTGCCGCGGGCGATGCCGCCGGACACCCGGCGGATGAGCAGCCGGGCCACGGCGGCGAGCAGGGCCGCGCCGAGCAGGACGATCAGGATCCGCAGGGGCTTGTCCAGCCAGAACTGCCAGCTCAGGTCGGGTAGGGAGGGCGACATGGGGAGGAGCATGGGGGAAGCGTAGCGAACCCGCCCGCCGGTCCGGGCGCCGTCCAGCCGGCCCGGAGGAGCGTCGGGCACAATGGGGGTCGATCCGGCGGGCCGACCGCGGCCCGCCCCCGCCCAGCCCCGAGGGGACCCATGACTGCCGCCAGCCCCGTCCTGCCCGCCGCCCTCGCACCCACCGCTGCCGCGCTCCCCACGGCTCCGGACCTGGCCGCCGCGAGCGGCGCGGCCGAGGGACTGGGGGGCGTCGCGGACTGGGCGGTGCAGGTGATGGAGGCCATCGGCGCCCCGGGCGCCGGTCTGCTGGTGGCGCTGGAGAACCTCTTCCCGCCGCTGCCCTCGGAGGTGATCCTCCCGCTGGCCGGGTTCACCGCCAGCCAGGGCAACTTCTCGCTGGCCGGCGCGATCTTCTGGACCACCCTGGGCGCGGTGCTCGGGGCGGTCGCCCTGTACTGGATCGGCGCGGCCCTGGGCCGGCGGCGGCTGCGGGTGATCGTGGACCGGATGCCGCTGGTGGACCTGCACGACCTGGACCGCACCGAGGCGTGGTTCGAGCGCCACGGCCGGGCGGCGGTGTTCTTCGGACGGATGATCCCGATCTTCCGGTCACTGATCTCCATCCCGGCCGGCGTCGAACGGATGTCCTTCCTGGCCTTCGTGCTGCTGAGCACCGCGGGGTCGCTGATCTGGAACACGGTGTTCGTGCTCGCCGGGTTCTACCTGGGGGAGAACTGGCACCTCGCGGAGCAGTACGCCGGGATCTTCTCGCGCGTGGTGGTCGTGACGGTCGCCGTGCTCGTGGCCTGGTGGGTGGTCAAGCGGGTGCTGCGCAACCGCCGGGGACTGTCCGACGCCGCCCGGCGTGAGCGCGGGGAGCCCTGAGCCCGGCGCTCACAGCCAGCGCTTGAGCCTGAATACCACGTAGAGCACCACACCGGTCACCAGCATCAGGGCCAGGGCCATGGGGTAGCCCCACACCCAGGACAGCTCGGGCATGAACCGGAAGTTCATCCCGTACACGGAGCCGATGATCGAGGGCGCGAAGAGGATCGCCGCCCAGGACGAGATGCGCTTCATCTGCTCGTTCTGCTCGATCGCGGCCTCGTTCTGCCGGGCGGCGAGCTGACTGGAGTCCAGCATCAGGGCGTTGGTGAGGGAGGACTGGAAGGCCTCGACCTTGTTGTTGACGTAGATCAGGTGGTCCAGGACGTCGCGCAGGCCGTGCCGCAGCTCGAGGTCCGCGCCGTCGAGCTCCTCGAGGAACTGCCGCAGCTCCATCTCCAGCGGGGCGACCGCCCGGTGGAAGGCGCTGACCTCCCGGGTGAGCTGGTAGATCCGCTGGGAGACCAGGCCGTCGCCCGAGCCGGAGAACAGGGCGTCGGAGATCTCGTCGATGTCGTTCTCCAGCCCCTGGACGACGGGGTAGTAGTCGTCCACGGTCTGGTCGAGCACGGCGTAGAGCACCGCCTCGGGGCCGGTGGCGAGCAGCCGCGGCTCGGCCTCCACCCGGGCGCGGACCCGTCCCACCCGGCCGTGCTCGGACCGGCGGACGGTGATCACGAAGTCCGGGCCCGTGAAGACGTGGATCTCCCCGAAGTCGACCGTCTCGGTGGCGTCCTGGTAGACGGCCGGGCGCAGCACCGTGAACAGGGTGCGGCCGTAGCGGTCCAGCTTGGGCCGCTGCTCGGCCTGCCGCACGTCCTCCATGGCCAGCTCGTGCAGCCCGAAGTGCCGGGCGAGGGAGTCGAGCTCCTCCTCCGAGGGGCTGTGCAGTCCGATCCACGCCAGCACGCAGTGCCCCTCCGGGTCCGCGCACCGCGGGTCCTCGGCCCGGAGCCGGGCGAGCAGCCGGTAGGTCTCCTCGAGCGTCGCGGGCGACGCGACGCGCTGACCGTCCCGGTAGACGGCGTTGTCGACGATGCTCACGCGGCCCATTATCCCCGGGCCCGCCGCGCCGCCGGTCTTCGGTTCCCGTGGGGCCTTCCTAGAATGGGTCCATGAGCTTCCCCATGGACACCCGGGTGGGTGCCTACGCCGTCATCGTCGAGGACGGGGCGGTGCTGCTGAGCCACTGGAACCCCCGCCACCCCACGCTGCGGGGGGCGTGGAGCCTGCCCGGAGGCGGCATGGAGATCGGGGAGCAGCCCGCGCAGACCGCCCGGCGGGAGGTCGCGGAGGAGACGGGATACACCGTGGAGCTCGACGAGCTGCTCGGGGTGCACAGCCGGCACATGGGGCCCGAGGAGCGCCTGGACGGGCGCGGGCGCCCCTTCCACGCGATGCGCGTCATCTACCGGGCGCACGTCACGGGCGGGACGCTCACCGCCGAGGTGGACGGCTCCTCGGACGAGGCGCGCTGGTTCCCGCTGCACGAGGTCCCGCAGCTGCCGCTGGTGAGCCTGGTGACGGTGGGCCTGGACCTGGCCGGCGTCGCCCCGGCCGCCGCGAGGCCCGCGGGGCGGGACCGGTGAGGCGCCGCCGCACGACCGCCGGCCTGCTCGCCCTCACCGTCCTCACCGGGTGCGCCGGCACCTCCGGGGTCCCGGCGCCGGTCTCCCCGGCCGCGGGCTCGGGCGCCCTGGCCGGCCCCGTCCGGATCGCGGCCGGACCCACCGGGCAGACGGCCGTGCTCGCCCACGTCTACGCCGGGCGGCTGCGGGAGGCGGGCTTCGACGCCACCGTGGTCGAGACGGGGACCGAGCGCGCGGACTATCTCGCGGCCCTGGAGCGCGGGGACGCCGACCTCGTCGCCGACTACTCCGGCAACCTTTACCTGCATCTGCGCGGGCGGGCCCCGGTCGGGTCCGCGACACCGGCGCCCACGGGCGCCGCCGGCCCCGGCCGCACGCCCGCCCCCGAGGACGGGGGCCTCGCCGAGGACCTCTCCGAGCTGCTCGGCCTGGGCGAGGAGCGGGCGGACGACGACGACGTGCTCTCCGGCGTGCGCGACGTCCTGCCGAAGGGGCTGCGCGCCCTCGAGCCGGCGCCGGCGGAGAACACGGTGGCGGTCGTGGTCACCCGGGCGACCGCCGTGGAGCACGAGCTCGACGACCTCGAGGACCTCGGGCCCGTGTGCGACGAGCTCGCCCTCGGCACCGACCTCGACTTCGCGGGCCGCTCCTACGGCCCGGAGGGACTGGAGGACGCCTACGAGTGCGTCCCCGAGCGCTTCGTGCCGTTCGGCGACCAGGAGGAGCTCGTGGACGCCCTGCTGGGCGACCGGGTCCAGGCCGCGGCCCTGTTCACGGCCACGCCCGCGATCGAGGACAACGCCCTCGTGGTCCTCGCGGACCCGCTCAACAACTTCGTCCCCCAGCGCGTGGTCCCGGTCGGAGACGAGGAGCTGCCGGCCGCGGCCGTGGAGGTCGTCGACGAGGTCTCCGCGCAGATCGACACCGACGACCTCGTGCTGATGACGCGGATGACCACCGCCCGCGATCCGTACACCCCCGAGGAGGCCGCGCGGTACTGGCTCGAGGGCGGCGACGACACCTGAGCGGCACCCCGGGCGTCCACCGGCCCGGGGGTAAGGTGGACCGCATGTCAGTGGTGAAGCAGTCCGACAAGCTCAAGAACGTCCTCTACGACATCCGCGGGCCCGTGCTGGAGCAGGCGGAGCACATGGAGGCGGAGGGCCACCGGATCCTCAAGCTCAACATCGGCAACCCCGCGCCCTTCGGCTTCGAGGCACCCGACGCGATCCTCGTGGACATGATCAAGAACCTGCCCAACGCGCAGGGCTACTCGGACTCCCGCGGCATCTACTCGGCGCGCACCGCCGTGGTGCAGTACTACCAGACCCGCGGGATCCTGAACCTGGACACCGACGACGTGTACCTGGGCAACGGCGTCTCCGAGCTGATCACCATGACCCTTCAGGCGTTGTGCAACCCCGGCGACGAGATCCTCATCCCGTCCCCGGACTACCCGCTGTGGACGGCCTCCGTGGCCCTGTCCGGCGGCACCCCGGTGCACTACCGCTGCGACGAGGAGAACGACTGGAACCCCGACCTGGAGGATCTCGCGGCGAAGATCACCCCGAACACCCGGGGCATCGTGGTGATCAACCCCAACAACCCCACCGGCGCGGTCTACTCGCGCGAGGTGCTGCAGTCGATCGTGGACCTCGCCGCCGAGCACGAGCTGATCCTGTTCGCCGACGAGATCTACGAGAAGATCACCTACGGGGACGCGGAGATGATCAACACCGCGAGCCTCACCGGGGAGGACGTCCTCTGCCTGACGTTCTCCGGGCTGTCCAAGGCCTACCGGGTGGCCGGGTACCGCTCCGGGTGGCTGGCGATCACCGGCCCCAACTGGAAGGCCGAGAGCTTCATCGAGGGCATCAAGCTGCTGGCCAACATGCGGATGTGCGCCAACGTCCCGGCCCAGCACGCCATCCAGACCGCCCTGGGCGGCTACCAGTCGATCAACGACCTGATCCTGCCCGGCGGCCGGCTGAAGGCCCAGCGCGACCTCGCCCACCGGCGGCTCAACGAGATCGACGGCGTGTCCTGCCGGCAGGCCGACGGGGCGCTGTACCTGTTCCCGAAGCTGGACGTGGAGAAGTTCCACATCGTCGACGACGAGAAGTTCGCCCTCGACCTGCTCAAGGAGCAGAAGATCCTGGTCAGCCATGGCCGGGCCTTCAACTGGCCCGAGCCCGACCACTTCCGACTGGTGACCCTGCCCTCCGTGGAGATGCTGGCCACCGCCCTGGACCGGATCGAGGAGTTCCTCAGCAACTACCGCCAGTGAACGGCGGTCCGCCCCGCAGCCCAGGAGGACCAGCATGAGCGTCGCCGACCGCAGGACCGGCACCGGCTTCGAGCAGGACGTGCGGCCGCTGCTGCGCGCCCGGCCCGGACTGTCCCTGGCCGACGTGGACACCGGCTCCACGCCCGGGTTCTCCGGGTCCAAGAAGCTGGGCACGGCCCTGCGGGCCGCCCGCGAGGGCGAGCTCGCCGAGCTGCAGCGGCTGATCTACGCCGAGGCCACCGCCGGCGCGCGGCACCGGGTGCTGCTGGTGCTCCAGGGCATGGACACCTCCGGCAAGGGCGGGGTCATCCAGCACGTGCTCGGCCGGCTGAGCCCGCACGGCGTGCACACCCACGGCTTCGGCCGGCCCACGGCCGAGGAGGCGTCCCAGCACTTCCTCGAGCGCATCCGCCGGCAGCTGCCGCGCCCGGGGGTGATCGGCGCGTTCGACCGCTCCCACTACGAGGACGTGCTCGTGCCCGTGGTCCACGACGTCCTCGAGGACCGTCAGGTGGAACGGCGCTACACGGAGATCCGGAACTTCGAGCAGGAACTGGCCGACGACGGCACCGTCATCGTCAAGGTCTTCCTGCACCTGGGCCGGGACGAGCAGCGCCGCAACCTCACGGCCCGTCTGGGCGACCGGACGAAGCAGTGGAAGTTCGACCCCTCGGACCTCGCGGCCCGCAGCCGGTGGGAGACCTACATGGCGGCCTACGAGCGGGCGATCGACGCCACCGACGCCGACCACGCGCCCTGGTACGTGGTGCCCACCGACCGGAAGTGGTACGCCCGGGCCGTGGTCCAGGACCTGCTGATCTCCGCCCTGGCGGGTCTGCGCCTGGACTGGCCGGAGCCCCAGTACGACGTCGAGGAGATGCGCCGGCGGCTCGCCGAACTCTGAGCAGCCCGCCGCTGCGCCGGGGCCACGCCCCGGCGTGTGCCGGCCGGCCCTGTCCGGCCGGTGTGCCGGGACGGGTCAGCCGCGGGCGTCGTCGTCGCCCTCGGCGTCCGCGCGGCGGGCCCGGGCGGCGTCGAGGCGCTCGCGGGCGCCGTCCAGCCACTGCTCGCAGCGCGTGGCCAGGGCCTCCCCGCGCTCCCACAGCGCCAGGGACTCCTCGAGCGAGGTCCCTCCGGCCTCGAGCCGGGAGACCACCTGCACGAGCTCCTCACGGGCCTGCTCGTAGCCCATGTCCGCGATGTCGGACAGGTCGGGCGCTGCTGCGGGACGGTCGGTGCTCGCCATGGTGGGGCCTCTCTGCGGCGGGTGGGTGCGTGCGGTGCGGACGGCGGACCTCGTCCGGTCCGCGGCTGCGCCCATTCTTCCACCTCCGGCCGTGCCTGCGCCCTCCCGGAGCACCGGTCCCCGTCCGGCGCGCGGGTGTGTCGTGCATCCCACCGGGGGGTCCGGGCCTATCGTCGGGAGCGTTCCCATTTGCAGTGGCACACGAATCGAGGCCCCCCCTTGACACTCGACATCACCCGCCGCGGCGCCCGCTGCGCCGCGGCACTCGCCGTCACCGGCGCCGTCGTCCTCGCCCCCGTCCCGGCGACGGCCGCCCCGGCCGACGGCGCCCCCTCCGCGCACCTCGCGGGCGGCGCGCCGGGCGCGGACGGACCGGCCGCCGCGGCCGACGACCGCCCCGACCGCCCCGCCGAGGCCCGCCGGGAGCGCAACCAGCAGGCCGTGGAACTGGTCGTCTCCGAGAAGGCCCCCGTCCAGGACCGCGGGGGCTCCCGCTCCGTGCAGGTGGCGCCGGGCCAGTGGGCCCAGTACGGCCTGCAGGAGAGCGACCAGATCCTGTCCTTCCTCGTGGAGTTCGGCGACCAGGCCGACCCGCGCTTCCCCGACGCCCCCGCGGGGCCGGTGCACAACGACATCGCCGCGCCGGACCGGGCCGCCGACAACTCCACCTACTGGACGGAGGACTTCGACCGGGAGCACTACCTGGACATGTTCTTCGCCGGGGAGGGCGAGTCCCTCAAGACCCTCTACGAGGAGATGTCCAGCGGCCGCTACACGGTCGACGGCGACGTCAGCGACTGGGTCACGGTGCCCCACAGCTCGGCCAGCTACGGCGAGACCGAGAGCCAGGCGGACATGACCCGCTTCATCCAGGACACCGCCGACGCCTGGTACGCGGCGCAGCTCGAGGAGGGGAAGACCGCCGAGGAGATCGACGCCTACCTGTCCGGCTTCGACCGCTGGGACCGCTACGACCACGACGGCGACGGCGACTTCGCCGAGGCGGACGGTTACATCGACCACTTCCAGGCCATCCACGCCGGCGAGGGCGAGGAGGCCGGCGCCGACTCCTCCGCCATCTGGTCGCACCGCTGGGCGGCCGGCCAGGCCGGCCGGGGGACCACCGGGCCGGAGGCCAACCCCTTCGGCGGCGTCCGGATCGGCGACTCCGAGCTGTGGATCCGCGACTACACCACCGAGCCGGAGAACGGCGGGCTGGGCGTCTTCGCCCACGAGTACGCCCACGACCTCGGCCTGCCCGACCTCTACGACACCAGCGGCGGGGAGAACGGCACCGGGTTCGCCACGCTGATGAGCTCCGGGTCCTGGCTGGGCCACGGGGACGGCACCATCGGGACCACCCCGAACCACATGGGCGCCTGGGAGAAGCTGCAGCTGGGCTGGCTGGACTACGAGGTGGCCACCGCCGGTGAGCGCTCGACGCACCGCATCGGCCCGTCCTTCCACGCCACCAAGGCCCCGCAGGCGGTGATCGTGACCCTGCCGGAGGACGCCGAGGGCAACGGCCGGTACTACATCGCGGAGAACCGCCAGTACCTCGGCTACGACGCGACGCTGCGGACCGGGCCCTACAACTTCGGCTGGGCGCAGTCCGCGCCGGACACCGTCGAGCACTTCCCGTACCAGGACGGGCTGAGCATCACGTACTGGAACACGGCCCAGCGCAACAACAACACGCGCCAGCACCCCGGCTCCGGGCTGGCCCTGCCGGTCGACGCCCACCCGCAGGCCCTCGTCTGGTCGGACGGAGCCCTGGTGCGCAACCGCATCCAGGGGTTCGACGCCACCTTCGGGAAGGATCCGACGGACCCGATCAGCCTGCACCGTGAGGCGAACGGGGCCGTGACCACCCTGGAGGTGCCCGCGCGTGCCGGGGTGCCGGTCTTCGACGACTCCGACCCGGGGGCCTACTACGACCGGGCCAACCCGCAGGGCAGCGTGCTCGTGGCAGGCACCGGGACCCGGATCGAGGTCGTCCAGAGCAATTCCCGGGGCATGATGACCGTCCGCGTCGGCTGACCCGGCGCGCCGCCCGGCGCTGCCGCCCGAAGGGGAGCCGCCGGCGCGGCACGCCCCGTTCCGCAGGGGCCGGGAGCCGCTCCCGGCCCCTGCGGCGTGCCGGGCCCGGGGCGCGCCCGGGCTCAGGCGCCGCCGGGGTGCTCTCCCGGGCGGCGGGCGGAGACCGTCTCGGTGCGCACGCCCAGCTCGCCGGCGGCCAGGCGCACCGCCAGCCGGTCCCCGGTGCGCACGGCCGCGGCGTCGGTGACCACCGCGCCGGAGGCGTCCAGCACCACGGAGTAGCCGCGCTGCAGCGTCTCCTGCGGGGACAGGGCGCGCACGCGGGCGCGCAGGTGCCGCACGGCGTCCCGCTCCCGCAACGCCCGGGAGTCCACGGCCGACAGCGCCCGGGTGCGCCACCGGTCGACGTCCTCCTCCCGCAGCAGGATCATGTCCTCCGGCTGGGCGAGGGCCGGGCGCGAGCGCATCCCGGCCAGGCCGGCGGCCTCCCGGTCCAGGAAGGCGCGCACGGCACGGTCCAGGGACGCCCGGGCCCGGGCCACCCCGGCGCGCTCCTCCACCACGTCCGGGACGATCCGCTTGCCGGCGTCCGTGGGCGTCGAGGCCCGCAGGTCGGCCACCCAGTCCAGCAGCGGCTGGTCGTTCTCGTGCCCGATGGCGCTCACCACCGGTGTCCGCGCGGCCGCCACGGCCCGGATCAGGGCCTCGTCGCTGAAGGCCAGCAGGTCCTCGAAGGACCCGCCGCCGCGGGCGATCACGATGACGTCCACCTCGTCCGTCCCGTCGAGCTCGCGCAGCGCCTGGGTCACCGCGCGCACCGCCCCGGAGCCCTGCACGGCGACCTCGCGCACCTCGAAGTGCACGGCCGGCCAGCGCAGCGAGGCGTTGCGGATCACGTCCTTCTCGGCGTCCGAGTTGCGCCCCGTGACCAGCCCGACCCGGCGGGGCAGCAGGGGCAGCGGCTTCTTGCGCCCGGCGTCGAACAGGCCCTCCTCGGCCAGGGCCCGGCGCAGCCGCTCGAGCCGCTCCAGGAGGTCCCCGAGCCCGACCGGCCGGATCCCGCGGCCGAGCATGGACAGCCGGCCGGTCTTGGCCCAGAAGTCGGGCTTGAGCTGGGCGACCACCCGCATGCCCTTCTCGAGCGGGCGGTCCAGGTGCGCGGTCTCGTTGGCGAAGAGGGTCACGGGCACGGAGATCTCCGCCTCGACGTCGCGCAAGGTCACGTAGGTGACGCGCGCGCGCTTGTTGAGCTCGATGATCTGGCCCTCGACCCACGTGGGGGCGCAGCGGGCGATGTAGGCGTGCAGGTTCTCCGAGAGCATCCGCAGCGGCCAGGGGTTCTCCGGGGTGGTCCGGTCCGCCCGCGCGGGCAGCTCGCGTCCACCGCCCGGGGGCACGTCCTCCTGCGGCTCGAGATAGGTCATGTCCCATGCTTACCACCCGGCGAGGACAGCCGCGCGCGCCCCCCGCCCGTACAGTGGTGCCGTGACGTCCTCCGCGCCCCCCACCTCCGGACACCGTCCCCGACGACGCTCCGCCACCGTCCTGCGCACCGGCCTCGGCACGGTCCTGGGCCTGACCGCCGCCGCGCTCGTGGCCGTGCTCGTGCCGCTGCACTGGGCCCAGGACACCCTCGTCTCGAAGGACGGGTTCACCCAGGTGGTGGGCACCCTGGCGGAGGACGAGCCGTTCCAGGAGGAGCTGGCCCGCACCGCGGTGGACCAGGCGGCCGAACGGATCGTGGGGGAGCGGGCCACCGGGGTCGGCTTCCTCGACCGGATGCTCGAGAACGCCGTCCGCCGCGCCGCGGACGTCGCGGCGGGACTCACCTCCGACCCCGCCTACCAGCGCGCGTGGACGGAGTCGCTCGCCCGCACCCACGAGGCCAACGTCCCCGCCGACGGCGCGGCGGACGCCCCGCCCCAGCACCTCGTGCTCGACATCGGCCCGGTCCTGCAGGAGGTGGACGCCGCCGTGCAGCGGGCCGTGGGCGTGGACGTCGGACTGGCGGACCGGGAGAGCACCATCACCGTGCCGGGGTCGAACACCGGGCGCCTGATCGCGGCGGGGACACGGCTCACGGACCTGGCCGTGCCGCTGACCTGGGTCGCCGCGGCCCTGGCGGTGCTCGCGCTGCTGGTGACCCGGCACCGCCTCGCCACCCTGGCCGTGCTGGGGCTCGGCTCGCTGGCCGGTCTCGGCGTCGTGTGGCTGGTCGTGGAGGAGAGCGTGCAGCGGGCCTCCGGCGTGCTGGGCTCGGACCCGGTGGTCCGGCTCGCCGCCGACCGCGTGCTGACCCTGCTCACCGGCTCCCTCGGCGAGCACATGGCCACGGCCGCCTGGGCCGCCGGGATCACGGGCGTCGTGGGCCTCGTGGGAGCGATCGCGGTGTCGGGCGGATCACGGCGCGGTGTCCGGCCCACCGCGTAGCATGGAGGCCATGCCGACCACCGTTGCGCTCTCCATGCCCACCGTCCCCCGTCAGCGGCGCTCGCCTGCCGACGTGGCCGCCGCCGCCCCCGTCGACGGACCCAAGAAGGTCCTGCTCGCGTCCCCCCGCGGCTACTGCGCCGGGGTGGACCGCGCGGTGATCGCCGTGGAGAAGGCGCTCGAGCACTACGGCGCCCCGGTGTACGTGCGCAAGGAGATCGTGCACAACAAGTTCGTGGTCGGCACCCTCGAGGAGCAGGGCGCCGTGTTCGTCGACGAGACCGACGAGGTCCCCGAGGGCTCCCTGCTGATCTTCTCGGCGCACGGGGTCTCCCCGGCGGTCGTCCGCTCGGCCGAGGACCGGCAGCTGCGCACCATCGACGCCACCTGCCCGCTGGTCACCAAGGTGCACCGCGAGGCCGTGCGCTTCGCGAGGAGCGACTACGACATCCTGCTCATCGGCCACGACGGCCACGAGGAGGTCGAGGGCACCTCCGGCGAGGCCCCCGAGCACATCCAGGTGGTCAACAGCCCCGACGAGGTCGACCAGGTCGTGGTCCGCGACCCCGATAAGGTCGTGTGGCTGTCCCAGACCACCCTCAGCGTCGACGAGACCCTGGAGACCGTGCAGCGGCTGCGCGAGCGCTTCCCGTCCCTGCAGGACCCGCCGAGCGACGACATCTGCTACGCGACCTCCAACCGGCAGACCGCGATCAAGAAGATCGCCCCGGACGCCGACCTCGTGATCGTGGTGGGCTCCGCCAACTCCTCGAACTCCGTACGGCTCAAGGAGGTCGCCCTGGAGTACGGCGCCCGCCGGGCCGAGCGCGTGGACTTCGCGCACCAGGTGGACGAGGCCTGGTTCGAGGGCGTCGCCACGGTCGGGGTGACCAGCGGCGCCTCGGTGCCCGAGGTGCTCGTCCAAGACGTGCTGCGGCTGCTGGCCGACTACGGCTACGGCGAGGTGGAGCAGGTCGTCACCGCCGAGGAGGACGTCCTGTTCTCCCTGCCCAAGGAGCTGCGCGCCCGCCTGACCGCGGCCGGGGACACCTCCCACCGCCTCGGCGGCCGCGGGGCCCGCCCCACGCGCTGACCCGCGTCCTGCTCCCCGTCCGCTGAGCCCCGGCCCCCGCTGCGCCGGGGCTCAGCCGGCCGCCCGGTCCGCGCCGGCGCCCGCCTGCCCCGGCGCGGGGCGGTCCGCGGACTCGGCGGACTCGGCGGACCGCCCGCTCACCGGCTCCCGTGCCGCCCCCTCGAAGCTCGTTCCGCTCGGCTCCGCGACCGCGAGCCGCGCCGCGCCGGGCTCCGGCCCGGTGTCCTCCGGCGCGGTGGACTGCGCCCCGGTGGACTGCGCCTCGGTGAACTCCGGGGCGGTGAGCGGACGCGGCGCCACCACGAGGGGCCGGGTGCTCAGCCGGTCGTCCGGCGCGAGGGTGGGGTCGAGGTCGTTGATCCGCCGGGCCGTGGGGAACACCCGGGTCTCCACCGAGCCGGCCAGCCGGTTGTACGTCTCGACCGACTTCTGCAGCGACCTCCCCATGTCGTCCAGGTGCTTGCCCACCGTGCCCAGCCGCTCGTAGAGCTGGCGGGAGAGGTCGAAGAGCTCCTTGGCGTTCTCCGCGAGCCCGTGCTGGCGCCACGTGAATGCCACGGCCTTGAGCGAGGCCAGCAGCGAGACCGGGGAGACGAGGGCCACGTTGCGGCCCGCCGCGTGGTCGAGCAGGGTCGGGTCCGTGTCCAGGGCGGCCGACAGCGCCGACTCGGCGGGCAGGAAGCACAGCACCAGCTCCGGGGAGGCGTCCCGCGCCTCCCAGTACTTCTTCGAGGCCAGCGCGTCCACGTGCCCGCGCACGGCCTTGGCGTGGGCGCTCAGCTGGGCGCGGCGGGCGTCGTCGTCCCCGGCGTCCTGGGCGCGCAGGTAGGCGGTCATGGGCGCCTTGGCGTCCAGCACGATGTCCCGGCCGCCGGGCAGGTGCACCACCATGTCCGGGCGGATCGCGCTGCGCTCGCCGTCCGCGGTGGTGCCGGTGGAGGCGACCTGCTCGCGGAAGTCGACGTGGGCGGTCATGCCCGCGGCCTCGACCACGCGGCGCAGCTGCACCTCGCCCCAGGTGCCGCGCGCGGAGCCCGAGCGCAGCGCGGAGGACAGCGAGGTGGTGGCGGTGCGCAGGTGGTCCCCGACCTCCCGGGTGTGCGCCAGGGCCTGGGTGATCCCGCCGTACTGCTCGGCGCGGTCCCGCTCCAGCGCGGCCACGTGCTCCTCGACCGAGCGCAGCTGGTGGGCCACCGGCGCCAGGGCCCGCAGCACGTTGTTGTCCTGCACCGAGCGGGCGTCGGCGTCGCGCAGCCGGTCCTCGAGCTGCGCCCGGGCCTCGACGGCCGCGGCGCGCTCGGAGGCGAGGTCCACGAGCCGGTCCTGCACGGCGGCGAGCTCGGCCTGCAGCCCGGCCCGTTCCTCCTCCGCGGTCCGGACGTCCCGACCGGTGCGGGCCCGGGCGACCGCGGCGCCGAGAAGGGCGCCCACGAGCAGGGCGAGGAGGACGAGGGCGACGGCGAGGCTGACGGTCATGCCCAGCAGTGTGGCACGTCACCCGGACACCGCACGGCAGGGCCGCCACCGGCCACCGCGCGCCCGGCGGTCAGCGGCGGATCGTGGTCCGGCGCACGGCCAGCAGCACGACCACCGCGAAGACCACCGCCCAGATCCCGGTGTTGAGCGCCAGCGCCCACAGGGGGTCGGACTCGACGGGCGGTCCGCTCGTGGCGACGACGTCCCCTTCCACGAGCGGGTACCGGGCCAGCCCGGCCAGGCCGTAGAGCGGGGTGAACCGGGCGATGTCGAGCATGACCCCGGTGAGCGGGACGAAGAGGTTGCCGAAGAAGCTGAGCACCACCAGCAGCCCCGACGCGGCGCTGACCGCGGACTCGGAGCGGAAGAGCAGCCCGGCGGCCAGGCCGTAGAGGGCGAACACGGAGGAGCCGGCCACCACGATCGCCCCCGTGGCGGGCCAGCGCCAGCCGCCCAGCTCGGCGCCGGTCAGGGCGCCCACGGCGTACACGGCCAGCACCGGCAGCACGGCCACGGACAGGGCCACCGCCACCTTGGCCAGCACGTAGCCGTGCCGCGGCGCGGGCGTCAGCCCGATCTGGCGCCCCCAGCCGCGGGCCTGCTCCACCGCGGCGGAGCCGGCGATCGAGGTGGTGGCGGTGACCGCACCGTACACCGCCATGGAGATCATGTTGTACCCGCCGGCGTTGCCGTGCCCTACGGGCAGGTCCGCGAAGTCCTGCAGCGCGGTGAACATCAGGTACAGCACCGGGGGCAGGACCACGGCGAAGAACGAGGTGGGGACCATCCGCACGGTGCGGCGCAGGTCGTGGGCGGCGTAGCCGAGGCTCATGGCGGGGACCTTCCGGAGGGTGGGCGGGGCCGGGACGCGGGGCGGGCGCTCAGTCGGCGACGAGGCCCAGGAAGGCCTCCTCGAGGCCCGCGTGGCTGATCTCGAGGTCGGTCGCCGCGGGGTCCGCCAGCAGGCGGCGGGCGATGGCGTCCGTGTCGGGGCCGGTCAACCGCCGGCGCGCGCCCACGGCGGGCAGCGGCGTGGCGCCGGGCACCTCGACGGGCCCGGTCCCGGACCAGCGGAAGCTGACCACCCGGGTGCCGGCGAGGGACTGGACCTCCGCGGTGGGGGCGTCGGCGACGATCCGCCCGCCCTTCATGACCACCGTCCGAGCGGCGAACTCCTCGGCCTCGTCGAGGTAGTGGGTGGCGAAGACCACCGTGCGGCCGCGGTCGGCCTCCTGGTGCATCGCGGTCCAGAACTCCCGGCGGGCGTTGACGTCCATCCCGGCGGTCGGCTCGTCGAGCAGCAGCAGCTCCGGCTCCGGCAGCAGCGCCAGGGCGAAGCGCAGGCGCTGCTGCTGCCCCCCGGAGCACTTGGAGACCTTCCGGCCCGAGAAGTCCGCGGCGCCGGCCCGGGCCAGCGCCTCGTCCACGGACAGGTGCTTCCGGTGCAGGGTGGCGACCATCGCGACGGTCTCGCGCACGGAGAGGTCGTCCAGCAGCCCGCCCGTCTGCAGCACGGCGCCGATCCGTCCGGCCCGCACGCTGCGGCGGGGCGCGGCGCCGAGGGTGCGCACGGTGCCGTCGTCGGGGTCGGTGAAGCCGAGCACCATGTCCAGCAGCGTGGTCTTCCCGGCCCCGTTGGGCCCCAGCAGCGCGACGACCTCGCCGCGGCCGATGCGCAGGTCCACGCCGTCGACGGCCTGCACCCTGCGGCTCCCGTGCCCGAAGTGCTTGCGGGCGCCGACGACCTCGATCGCGGGCACGGCGCCGTCGTCGGTCGGCGCGGGTCCGGTGGTGGTGTGCATGCTCCTACTCTGGCGCATGTCCGGGACCGGGGCACGGACCGGCCGCCGGGCAATTTCCTACCGGGCGGCTCCGCACGCACCGCGCGGAGCCGCCCGGTAGGATGGTCTCCCGTGGCTCTTACTATCGGAATCGTCGGACTGCCCAACGTCGGCAAGTCCACCCTGTTCAACGCGCTGACCCGCAACACCGTCCTGGCGGCGAACTACCCGTTCGCCACGATCGAGCCGAACATCGGCGTGGTCAATCTGCCGGACCCCCGCCTGGACCGGCTCGCGGAGATCCACGGGTCCGAGCGGATCCTGCCCGCGACCGTGTCCTTCGTGGACATCGCCGGCATCGTCAAGGGCGCGTCCGAGGGGGAGGGGCTCGGCAACCAGTTCCTCGCCAACATCCGCGAGGCCCACGCCATCGCCCAGGTGGTCCGCGCCTTCGACGACCCGGACGTCATCCACGTCGACGGCGAGGTCGACCCCGCCTCCGACATGGAGACCATCAACACCGAGCTGATCCTCGCCGACCTGCAGACCCTCGAGAACGCGATCCCGCGCCTGGAGAAGCAGGTCAAGATCAAGAAGGCCGACCCGGCCAAGCTCGCGGCGATGCAGCAGGCGCAGACGGTCCTCGAGCGCGGGGACACCATCTTCGGGGCGGCCGAGCGGGAGAAGCTGGAGCTCGACCAGCTGCGCGACTTGAGCCTGCTCACCGCCAAGCCGTTCATCTACGTCTTCAACGCCGACGACGGGGTGCTCGGCGACGAGGCGAAGCAGCAGCAGCTGCGCGACCTCGTGGCGCCCGCCGACGCCGTGTTCCTCGACGCGAAGCTCGAAGCCGAGCTCGTGGAGCTCGACGAGGAGGAGGCGAAGGAGATGCTGGAGATGTCGGGCCAGGACGAGGCCGGGCTCGACAAGCTGGCCCGCACCGGCTTCTCCACCCTCGGGCTGCAGACCTACCTCACCGCCGGGCCGAAGGAGTCCCGCGCCTGGACGATCCCCGTGGGCGCCACCGCCCCGCAGGCCGCCGGCGTCATCCACACCGACTTCGAGCGCGGCTTCATCAAGGCCGAGATCGTCTCCTTCGAGGACCTCGACGCCGCCGGGTCCATGGCCGACGCCAAGGCCGCCGGCAAGGTGCGGATCGAGGGCAAGGACTACGTCATGCGCGACGGCGACGTGGTGGAGTTCCGCTTCAACGTGTGAGCCGCTCGCCGGCGCGGGTCACTCGGGCCCGGGGCGCCGGCGGTTCTGCTTGGTCTCGGAGCGCCGGCGCTTGCCCTCGAGCCGGCGCCGCCGCGAGCCGTGCGTGGGCCGGGTGGGCCGCCGCACGAGAGCCGGCACCAGGGCTTCGCGGAGTATTCCGGCCAGGCGGTCTCTCGCCGCGGTCCGGTTGCGCCGCTGCGACCGGTGCTCCGCGGCGCTGATGGTGAGCACGGTGCCCGAGAGCCGTGCGGAGAGCCGGTCGAGGACGAGCGCGCGCTGGGCGTCGCTCAGCGCGGTCGTGGTGCCCAGGTCCAGGGAGAGCTGGACCCGCGAGTCGGTCGTGTTCACGCCCTGGCCGCCGGGCCCGGAGGCGTGGGAGAACTGCTCGACCAGCTCACCCGCCGGCACCCTGAGGCCGCGGGGCACACCGGGGCCCGGGGGCACGTGCAGATCCTCCACCCGACGATTCTCTCGCACCTCCGACGTGCTCGCCGCCCTCCGGACGCACCGGACGTCGCCGGAGCCCGATCCCGGCCGCATCCGGCGGGCGCAGCGCGCTCATTCCCGTCGCCCGGCGTCCGTGGCGCGGTCGACGGTCCCGACCGCCGGCCGTACGCTCCCGATGTGCATGTCCGTCCGGAAGCGCGTACACTCGACGAGTCGCCGCGGGGTGGAGCAGTTCGGTAGCTCGCTGGGCTCATAACCCAGAGGTCGCAAGTTCAAATCTTGCCCCCGCAACCAGAGGAAGGCCCCGGACCACATCGGTCCGGGGCCTTCGTGCTGTCCCGGCCCGGGCGGTGCCGCTCGCGGGGTGCCGATCGACGGGTGCGGGCCGGAGCCCCGGCCCGGGCGTCCGCGGTCCTGGCTATCCTCGGGGCATGACCGTCCTACGCCTCGACCCCGCCGAGGCCCGGCGCATCGCCGTACGCGCGCAGCTGCTGGACGCATCGCGGCCGGCCGGCCTGCTCGCCGTGGTCCGCGGGCTCTCACTCCTGCAGATCGACCCGATCGCCGCCGTGGCGCCCAGCGCCGACCTCATCCTGTGGAGCCGGCTGGGCCGCGCCTACCGGCCGACGCAGCTGCAACAGGCCCTGGAGCGGGACCGCACGCTCTTCGAGCACAACGCCATGGTCCGCCCGATGGAGGACCTGGCGCTGCACCTGCCGGCCATGGCGGCCTGGCCCGCGCGCGAGGCGCCGCGGGAGTGGCTGCGCGCCAACGACCGGTTCCGCCGCGACGTGCTGCAGCGGCTGGGCGCGGCGGGACCGCTGCTCTCCCGCGAGATCCCGGACACCAGTGCGGTGCCGTGGCGGTCCACCGGCTGGACCGACAGCCGCAACGTCACCCAGATGCTGGAGTTCCTCATGATGCGCGGCGAGGTGGCCGTGGCCGGCCGCCGGGGCCGGCAGCGGCTGTGGGACCTCGCCGAGCGCGTCTACCCGGCCGGCACCCCGGTGCTGTCCCCGGAGGAAGCCCGGCGGCGGCGCACCGCCCGTCGGCTGCGCTCGCTGGGCATCGTGCGGGCCGGCGCGCCCGGCACGCCCGCGGAGCCGCTGGCCCTCGGGGAGGTCGGGGTCGAGGCGGTCGTCGAGGGCGTCCCGGGCACGTGGCGGGTGGACCCGGAGGCGCTGGGACGGCCGTTCGCGGGACGCACGGTGCTCCTGTCGCCCTTCGACCGGCTGGTGCACGACCGGACCCGGATCAAGGACCTGTTCGGCTTCGAGTACACCCTGGAGATGTACAAGCCACGGGCCGCACGGCGGTGGGGGTACTTCGCCCTGCCCGTCCTGCACGGCGACCGGCTGATCGGGAAGGTCGACGCCGCGGCCGACCGCGGCAGCGGCACGTTCTCCGTCTCCGCGGTGCACGAGGACGTCCCCTTTTCCCCGTCCACGGCCGAGGCCGTGGACGAGCAGCTCGAGGACCTCGCGGCCTGGCTCGGGCTCCGGGTCTCCCGGGGCGGGTGAGGCTCAGGCGGCGGCCTGCTCCGCGCCGCCGTGCCGGTCCCCGGGGTGCTCGCCGCCCGGCACGATCCGCAGATCGGTCAGGTCGGCGCCGTCGAGCAGGGGCAGGATGACGGTGGCCAGCAGGGCCAGCGCCGCGCCGTAGGCCCCGGCGCAGCTCTCCGACTCGACGTCCATCCGCACCGAGAGCCCCTGCGCCCCGCTGCTGCGGGCCGCGCAGCGGGCCACCGCTCCGGCCCGGCCGAGCGCCTCGACCGTACCGGCGTCGACCCGCCTCTCCGTCCGGACCGTGGCCTCCGCGATCCACCGGGTCCCCGGTCCCGTGGCGTCCGGGCGTGCTCCCGCCTGCGCGATGTCGTCCATCGTTGCCTCCCCCTGGCTCGTCCCCGTGCCCCGGCTCCGCCCCCGAACCCGTGGTCACGACCTTGCAAGATGGTGCTGCGGCCGGCCCCGGCCGCTCCTCCATGGTCGGGGCCGGGCGGGGCGCCCCGCCAGCATCCGTTCCGGTCCGTGCGCTTTCCGGACCACCGGTGCCCGTTCAGGCGCGCAGCGTCGCCGCCGGGTTGCACCCGTGGCGCTCGCGGTAGGCGGCGGCGAAGCGCCCCCGGTGCACGAAGCCCCACCGGGCCATCACCGTCTCCACGGTGGTGCCGGTGCCGGGATCGGCGTCGAGCAGCGCACGGTGCGCCGCGTCCAGGCGGGCGTCCCGCAGCCGGTGCGTCGGCGTGGTGCCCAGCTCCCGCCGGAACGCCGCCTGCAGGCCCCGGGGGCTCATCCGGGCCGCGGCCGCGATCTCGGCCAGGCCGATGTCCTCGTCCAGGTGCGCCTCGATGTAGGCCAGCGCCCGCCGCACGGCGGAGGGTGGGGCCGCGGGGCCGCCGGTGCGCTCCCGGGAACGCTCCAGGAAGGAGCCCGGGAAGGTCTGCAGCAGCGCCGTGACCAGGCACCGCACGGCCTCGGCGCGCACGAGCGGGGCCCGCATGAGCTCCTCGTGCGGCAGGACGTCACGCCCCAGGTGCCGCACGGTGGCGGTCCAGTACCGGGCCATGGCCGGGTCCACCGGCCGGTCCCCGGTGAACTCCGGCCGGAAGTCCTCGTCGGCCAGCAGCCGCCGGGCATGGGCCTGCACCGCCGCCGGCTGCAGGGAGACCGTCATGAGGTCGAGCTCCGCCCACCGGCTGGAGAACGGGCGGCGCGGGAACAGGAACGGTCCCCGGTGGGCGAAGCGGTCGCCGCGGCCGGTCGCCGTCAGGTGCCCGCTCAGCACGTGGCCGACGCGCAGCACGCCGGTGCCGTCCGTGCTGCCGGCGGCGGAGGAGCCCCCCAGGCGCAGCCGCTCGTGCCGCAGGGGTCCCGTGCCGGCCGAGGAGAGCTCCATCCGGAAGGGCTCCTCGGGGCTGCGGCGCACCTCCCGCACGGCGAAGACCCGGTCGAGCACGGCGACGCCCTCGGCGGGGTCCCGGGTGGCGAACGCGGCCCGGTGCATCTGCTGGTCCATGCTGGGCACGCTACGCGGCCCGGCCGGCGGAACAGCCGACTGTGACGGCGCGTTGAGCCACCGGTGCCGGAACGACGCGGCCGAGCCGAACCGGACGCACGGTCCCCCGGTCCGCACGGCTAGGGCCGGGGCTCACCGGTGTCCGGTGCGTCGTCCAGTGCGGAGCCGAGGTACTCCTCCACGTCCACGAGCACGGCGGGCCCGGCCTGGGCGACCTGCAGGGCCACGGCCAGGCTCGTCACGTCGTCGTCGTCGAGGGGCTGGTCGGGCAGGTCCACGGCGTAGCGTGCCTCGCCGTCGACCACCACGGGCGTGATGTGGGCGGCGCCGGCCGCGAGGTCGACCACGGTCGCGGGGGCGACCACATCGAGAGCGTCAGCACCGAGAGTGTCGGCATCCGGGGCGTCGGCGCCGGGGGCGTCCGCGTCGTCGGGGGGAGCAGGGCAGGTCATGGTGTCCGTCCTTCGTCGGGTGCTGTCAGGCTACGCGCTCCGCCGGCCGCAGGGGCGGAGCGGGCGCCGTGGCGCGTGCGGTCCGTCGGGGCGCCGGTCCGTCGGGGCGGAGCGGGCGCCGTGGCGGGTACGGCCCGGCGCCGCTCCGCCGGGACGGGGGCTCAGCCCAGGGCGCGCTTGATGTCCGTGCGCTCCTTCTCCAGCCTGCGCACCCGGTGGCTCAGCCGGAAGAGGCGCACGGAGCCGACGAGCCCCATGACGAGGGCGCCGGCCACCGCCGCGAAGAGCATCGCGATGCCGAGGGGGAGGACGAACTCCCAGCCGAGGAAGCGGAAGTCCGTGGGGACGTTGTTCTGCAGGATGAAGACCAGCAGCAGGACGAGGATGAGCAGTCCGAGCAGCAGGGCCGTCCACATGGCCCCCGAGACGCCGCGCTTCTGGTGCTCGTCCAGGGCGGGGTCGGTGCCCACCGGAGGCGGGGCCGGCGACGGGTCGGCCGGCCGCCGGTCCTCGGGCGGCAGGCCGGGGCGGGGTGCGTCGGGGGACTCGGGGGTGCGTGCCATGACGGTTCTCTCCCTGCTGGTGCGGACGCTCGCGGAGACGCTGGTGCGTCCACCGTAGCCCGCCGCGGGGCGCTGCTGAAGAGCCGTGCCGGCTCAGCCCGGCGCGGCGGCCGTGCGCAGGAACCGGAGCGTCTCGGCGGTGACCCGTTCGAGCGTCTCCTCCTGCCCCAGCGCCGCCGGCCGGGCCGTCCTGAGGCCGTGGTCGGCGCCCTCGACCGGGAGCACCTCGACCGCCGGCGCCCCGTGCGCGGCGGCCCGCAGCTCGGCCGCGGAGCCGAAGGGGTCCCGCGTGCCCTGCACCGCGAGCACCGGCACGCGCGGGGTCAGCAGCTCCTCGGACCGGGACCGCTCCGGCCGTCCCGGCGGGTGAAGCGGGAAGGCCAGGCACAGCACGGCCGCGGCCCCCACCGCCCCGGCCGTGCGGCACGCCACGCGGGCCCCGGCGCTGCGGCCGCCGACGACCAGGGGCGTCGCGCCGGCCAGCTCCGCGACCGCCGGGGCAGCGGCCAGCCAGGCGGCGTCCAGGGCGGCCGGGCGGGGCGCGATCCGCTTGCCGGCCACCACCCAGGGCTGCTCGTGCCGGACCACGGTCACGCCGTGCCGGGGCAGCCCGGCGGCGAGCGCGGCGAGGTCGCGGGAGCCGGCCCCGCCGCCCGCGCCGTGCCCGAGCCACAGCACCGCCCAGGGGGAGCCGGCGGGGGAGGAGGCCCGGGAGACCAGGAGGCGTCCCGGGCCGGTCTCGGTGGGCACGGTGATCTCGTCCGGTGGCGGCATGGTCCCCACGGTAGCGGGACGGCCTAGCATGGCGGGATGGCACCAGCACGGACACCGGGCGGAACCCGGCCGAGCCGGGCGGACCTGGAGGCGGCGCGGGGCGCGACCCTGCCGGACCTGCTCGGTCCCGGACTGCGGCTGCTGATCTGCGGGATCAACCCCAGCCTGTGGGCCGCGGCCACCCAGGCGCACTTCGCCCGCCCGGGCAACCGGTTCTGGCCGGCGCTGCACGACGCCGGTCTCACCGGCCACCTCGTGGACTGCTCCGCGGGGATGAGCGACGCCGACCGCGAGCACGTCGTGGGCCGCGGCCTGGGCATCACCAACCTCGTGCGCCGGGCCACCGCCCGGGCGGACGAGCTGGACCGCGCCGAGTTCGTGACCGGCTTGGAGCGGCTGGCCGGCCTCGTCGCCGAGCGGCGCCCCGCCGTCGTCGCGGTCGCCGGGGTCACCGCCTACCGGCACGCGTTCGCGGAGCCGCGGGCCGCGCTCGGGCGCCAGGAGCGGGAGCTGGCCGGGGCGCAGCTGTGGGCGCTGCCCAGCCCCAGCGGGCTCAACGCCCACGCCTCCCGGGCGGGCCTGGCCGCGGCCTTCGCCGAGGCGGGGCGCGCCGCCGGGGTGCTGCCGCCGGACCCCGGGTCCCCGCTCGGCGCCGACCCCGCCCGGCCGCCCCGGCCCTGAGCGCGTGGGCCCCGGCCCCGGCGGAGCCGGAAGCTGCCGGGTCCGGCCGATCCCGGCGGACTCAGACGAACAGCAGCGGGCTCAGACGAACAGCAGCAGGCTCACGGCCATGACCGCCATCCCGGCCACGAGCCCGTAGACCGACAGGTGGTGCTCGCCGTACTCCTGGGCCGTGGGCAGCAGCTTGTCCAGGGAGATGAAGACCATGATCCCCGCCACGCCCGCGAAGACCACGCCGAAGACGGTGTCGCTCATGAACGGGAGCAGGACCAGGTACCCGAGCACCCCGCCCAGGGGCTCGGCCAGCCCGGACAGGAACGAGTAGCGGAACGCCTTGCGCCGGTCGCCCGTGGCGGAGTGGATGGGCACGGCCACCGAGATGCCCTCCGGGATGTTGTGCAGGGCGATGGCGACGACCACCGGGATCGCCACGGACGGCTCCTGCATCGCCGCCACGAAGGTCGCGAAGCCCTCCGGGAAGTTGTGGATCGCGATCGCCACCGCCGTCATGGTGCCCATGCGCATCAGCCGGCGCTGCCGGCCGTCGTCGTCGTGGGGGTACTCGTGCGGGTTCACCCGGCTGGGCACGAGCCGGTCGATCACGGCGATCAGCGCGATGCCCCCGAAGAACCCGCCCGCCGTGGCCCACGCCCCCGCGCGCTCCCCGAGCTCCGCCACGAGGGCCACCTGGGCCTTGACGAAGATCTCGACCAGGGAGACGTAGATCATCACCCCGGCGGAGAAGCCGAGGCTGACCGCGAGGAACTTGGCGTCGGTGCGCCTGGTGACCAGGGCCAGGAAGGCCCCCACCCCCGTGGCCAGCCCCGCGAACAGGGTCAGGCCGAAGGCGAACAGCAGCTCGTGCACGGGCGGGTGGTCTCCGTTCCGACCGGGGGATGGGCGCTCGCAGTCTAGCGAACACGGGCGGGGCGGGCGGCGGCTCCCGTGGGCGAAGATGGTCGGGTGACCTGCGAGGAGGGCGGACCCATGACCGACGACGGCGCGGCACGGCTCCGGGCCGGGCTCGCGGAGCGCTACCTGGCCGCGTGGGAGCTGGTCCCGGACGGGCGGTCCCGCGACGACGACGGCGCCCTGGCGCTGCCGGTGCGCACCCGTGCGGGGGAACCGGCGCTGCTGCGCCTGGGCCCGCCGGGCGCCCGGGGCGAGCACGAGCACCTGGCGCTGCGCCTGTGGGGCGGGCGCGGCGCCGTGCGGCTGCTCCGGGCGGAGCCCGCGGACCGGGCGCTGCTGCTCGAGCGCACCGGCGAGCGGGACCTGCGGGCCCTGCCGGACCTGGAGGCCTGCCGCGTGCTGGGCGAGCTGACCCGCAGCCTGGCCCGCCCGCCCCGGCCCCCGTTCCCGGCCCTGTCGGCGGCGGCCCGGGCATGGCGGGAGGACCTGGACGGGGCCGCCGAGCTGGACGCCCGGTTCCCGCGGCGCTTCCGGCGGCAGGCGGTCGCGAGCCTGGACCGGCTGCTGCGCGAGGAGCTGGACGCCGCCCTCGTGCACCAGGACCTGCACCCGGGGGCCGTGCGCGCCGCGCGGCGCGCCCCGTGGCTGGCCACCGGGGCGGACCCGGTGCTCGGCACCGTGGAGTTCGCCCTGGTCGCCGGCCTGTGGCCCCGCACCGAGGCGGCCGGCCACGGCGGGGCCCTGGCCGCGGCGCTCGAGGACCGGATCGAGGCCCTGTCCCTCGCGGCCGGCGCCGACGCCGAGCGCCTGCGGGCCTGGGCGCTCGTGCGGTTCACCCTCGCCGCCCGGGAGGAGGCGGTCCGGCCCACCGGACTCCCGCACCGGGCGATCAGCAGACTGGTGCAGCTGTGCAAGGCCGTGCAGAAGGGCGGCTGACGCCCCGGCCGCGCTCCCGGATGTGATCCAGCTCACGGGTTAGACTCCAGCTCGTTTCCGAGCACCCCCTGCTCGATCCCACCACCCCTGGAGACACCGTGAAACGTCGTCCGTCCACCGTCCTGGCCGGCCTGCTGTCCGCCACGGCGGTCGGCGCCGCCCCGGTCGCCGTCGGCCTCGCCGCCGCGGCACCGGCCGCCGCCGCGCCCCCCGTCGTGACCCTCGTCGGCAGCCTGCAGGACGAGCTCGGCTGCTCGTCCGACTGGCAGCCGTCCTGCGCCGAGACCGTCCTCGCCCCCGTGGGCGGGGACACCTACGAGGGGACCTTCGAGGTCCCCTCCGGCACCTGGGAGTACAAGGTCGCCCTCGGCGGCGGGTGGGACGAGTCCCATCCCGCCGAGAACCTGCCGCTCGTGCTCGAGGGCCCCGCCACCGTGGTGTTCAGCTTCGACGACGCCACCGACACGGTCTCCGTGCGCCCGGCCGCGGTGGCCGGCGAGGAGGTCACCGAGCAGGACCGGGCGCTGGCCGGCGACAGCCTGCGCGCCCCCGTCACCTCCGAGCAGTTCTACTTCGTGATGGCCGACCGCTTCGCCAACGGCGACCCGTCCAACGACACCGGCGGGCTCGAGGGGGACCGGCTCGAGCACGGCTTCGACCCCACGGACAAGGCGTTCTACCACGGCGGAGACCTGCAGGGCATCCAGGAGAGGCTGGACTACATCGAGGGCCTGGGCACCACCGCCATCTGGCTGACCCCGTCCTTCAAGAACCGCCCGGTGCAGGGCGAGGAGGGCGCGGAGAGCGCCGGCTACCACGGCTACTGGATCACCGACTTCACCCAGATCGACCCGCACCTGGGCAGCAACGAGGACATGCGGGAACTCGTCGACGCCGCCCACGCCCGCGGGATGAAGGTCTACTTCGACATCATCACCAACCACACCGCGGACGTCATCGACTACGCCGAGGGCACCACCGACTACGTCACCAAGGCCGAGGAGCCCTACCGCGACGCCGCCGGGGAGCCCTTCGACGACGCCCGCTACGCGGGCTCGCCGGAGTTCCCCGCGACCGACCCCGCCACGTCGTTCCCCTACACCCCCACCTTCCGCGCCCCGGAGGACGCCGGCGTCAAGGTCCCCGCGTGGCTCAACGACCCGAACCTCTACCACAACCGCGGGGACTCCACCTGGTCCGGGGAGTCCGTCACCTACGGCGACTTCGTGGGCCTGGACGACCTGTTCACCGAGCGCCGCGAGGTGGTCGACGGGATGGTGGAGATCTACTCCGCCTGGGCGGAGATGGGCATCGACGGTTTCCGCATCGACACCGTCAAGCACGTCAACCTCGAGTTCTGGCAGGAGTTCAGCCCCCGGGTGCTCGAGGCGGCCCGGGCGCACAACGAGGACTTCTTCATGTTCGGCGAGGTCTACGACGCCGACCCGGCGTACCTGTCCTCCTTCACCACGGACGGCCGGCTGCAGGCGGTGATCGACTTCGGCTTCCAGGCCCGCTCCCTCGAGTTCGCCAAGGGCGGGGCGACCACGTCCCTGCGGGACTTCTACGCCGCCGACGACCACTACACCGACACCGACTCGAACGCCTACCAGCTGCCCACGTTCACCGGCAACCACGACATGGGCCGCGCCTCCTGGCTGCTGTTCGACGCCGGCTTCCGCGACGAGGAGCTGCAGCGGCGCGTGGAGCTGTCCAACGAGCTGATGTTCCTGACCCGCGGCCAGCCGGTGGTCTACTACGGTGACGAGCAGGGCTTCATCGGCTCCGGCGGGGACCAGCTGGCCCGCCAGGACATGTTCGCCACGCAGGTCCCGCAGTACCTGCAGGAACCCATGATCGCGGCCGAGCCCGGCGCGGCCGACCGCTACGGCACCGACCACCCGCTCTACGAGCAGATCGCCGAGCTCTCCGCGCTGCGGGCGGCCCACCCGGCGCTCGCCGACGGCGCGCAGCTGCACCGGTACTCCTCCGACCGGGACGGGGTCTACGCGTTCAGCCGGATCGACGCGGACGAGCGGCGCGAGTACGTGGTGGTCACCAACAACTCCGAGCAGGCCCGGACCGTCGCCGTTCCGACGTCCTCCGGAAACACCCAGTTCACCGCCCTCTACGGGACGGACGGGAAGGACAAGCGCAAGTCCGGCAAGGACGCCCGGCTCGACGTCGAGGTCGCCCCGCTGTCGACGGTCGTGTACCGGGCCGGGCGTGCTCTGGCCCCGGAGCAGGAGGCCCCGCAGGTGCGCCTGCAGGCCCCCGACCTCGGGGCCGACGGCCGGACCGAGCTGCGGGCGGACGTCCCCGGCCGCGGCTTCGCCCAGGTCGGCTTCGCCGTGCGCCCGGCCGGGACGCAGGAGTGGACGGCGCTGGGCACGGACGACAACGCCCCGTACCGCGTCTTTCCCGACGCCGCGGACGTGGCCGACGGCACCCTGCTCGAGTACCGGGCCGTGCTGAAGGACTCCTCCGGCAACCTCTCCGCCTCCTCGGCCTGGGCCGTGGCCGGCGCGGGCGGCGCCCCCGCGGACGGCGGGGGCACCGGCCCGGTGGTGGGCGAGGTGCAGCAGCCGGAGGCGGTCTCCGTGCCCGGCACGCACAACACCGAGATGGGCTGCGCCGCCGACTGGGCGCCCGCCTGCGAGCAGGCGCAGCTGCGCCTCGACCCCCGGGACGGGATCTGGAAGGGCACCGCCGACCTCCCGGCCGGGGGACATTCCTACAAGGTCGCGATCGACCGCGCCTGGGACGAGAACTACGGCGCCGGCGGCGCGCTCGCCGGCGCCAACATCGGCTACGAGGCCCCGGGCGGACCGGTGACGTTCTACTACGACCCGGCCACGCACTGGGCGACCACCGACGCCGACGGGCCCCTGCTCACGGCCTCCGGCACGTTCCAGGACGAGCTCGGCTGCGCCGCCGACCGCACCCCCGACTGCCTGCGCCCCTGGCTGCAGGACCCGGACGGGGACGGCACCTACGCGTGGTCCACGACCCTGATCCCGGCGGGGGAGTACACCTTCCGCGTGGTGGAGGACCTCGGCGCCGGCGCGGCGTACGGGCAGGACGGGGCCGTGGGCGGCACCGAGGTGAGCCTGTCCGTCCCCGAGGACGGGATGGTGGTCACCATCGAGTACGACGCCGGCACCCACGAGATCCGCACCCGCACCGGAGCGGCCGAGCAGCCCGCCGCCGGCCCGGACCTGGGCACGGCCCGGGCCGCGTGGGTCGGGGCGGACCTGCTGGCGGTCCCGGCGGGCACGGTCCCGGCCGGCACGGACCCGTCGCTGCTCGACTGGTCCCTCACCTGGGGCCCGGACGGCGCCCTGGCCCTCGACGCCGAGACCGTCACCGGCGGCCGCAGCGTGCCGGTCACCGTGGCGGAGCTGCCGGCCGGCGTCCTCGCCGAACGCCCCGAGCTGGCGGGCGGGTTCGCCCTGCAGGTGGACCGGCGCACCGCCCGGCAGGCCGGGGAGGTCCTGGCGGACCAGGCCGTGGTCTCCGCCACCGACGGCACGGGCCGGATCGTGGCCGCCACCGGCGTCACCGACGCCCGGTAGCGCCGCACCCGCCCCGGCAGCGGGCGCACAGAGAGGCCCCCGGAACCGGAGTTCCGGGGGCCTCTCCGTGCGCCGGGGCCGGCGGGCGCTCAGCCCTTCACGCCACCGGCCAGCAGCCCGCGGACGAAGTAGCGCTGCAGGGCCAGGAACACGATCATCGGCACGACCATGGACACGAAGGCCCCGGCGGAGAGCAGGTGCCACTCCGAGCCGCGCGTGCCGGCGAGCTCCCCGAGGCGCACCGTCAGGGGCGCCACGTTGAGGTTGGAGCCGAAGGTCAGCCCCACGAGCAGGTCGTTCCACACCCACAGGAACTGGAAGATCGCGAAGGACGCGATCGCCGGGACCAGCAGGGGCAGCAGCACCCGGAAGAAGATGGTCACGTGCCCGGCGCCGTCCATCCGCGCGGCCTCGATGAGGGTGCGGGGGATGTCCATCATGAAGTTGTGCAGCAGGAAGATCGCCAGCGGCAGGGCGAAGATCGTGTGCGAGAGCCAGACCGCCCAGAAGGACCCGGCCAGGCCCCACTGGTTGTACTGGGTCAGCAGCGGGATCAGGGTGATCTGGATCGGCACGATCTGCAGCGCGAACACGGACACGAACAGCCAGGACCGGGCGCGGAAGTCGATCCACGCGAACGCGTAGGCGGCCAGCAGGGCCAGCGTGATCGGGATGACCACCGCGGGCACCGTGATCACCACGGAGTTGACGAAGAACGCCGCGAAGCTCGAGGTCGCGGACCCCGTGATGACCTCCTCGTAGTTGGCCAGGGTGACGGACGGGTCCGCGAAGAACGTCCACCAGCCGGAGCGGCGGATGTCCAGCTCCGGGCGGAAGGAGGTGATGAGCAGGCCCAGCGTGGGGGTCGTCCACAGCACCGCGATGACGACCGCGGCGAGGGAGGCCCACGGCGAGCTGAGCTTCGTCCTCGCCCGGGCGGCCCGCTCCCCGAGGCCCCGGCGCCGTGCCGGGACCACGGTCGTCCCGGCGGGACCGCCGCGCTCCGGGCGGTCGTCCTCGACGAGGTCGTCGGGCGAGGCGGGCGGGATGTTGGCGGCGGTGGTCATCGCTGCTCCTCGGAAAGCTTCATCTGCCGGATGTTGTAGAGCACGATCGGGACGACCAGCACGAACAGCGCCACGGCCAGCGCCGCACCGATGCCCGGCTGCCCCAGCGGGAAGCTCTGCGTGTAGAACTCGTTGGCCACGATCGAGGTGCCGAAGTTGCCGCCGGTCATCGTGCGGACGATGTCGAAGACCTTCAGGGTCCCCATCGCGATCGTGGTGATGACCACGACGATGGCCGGGCGGATCGAGGGCACGGTGACGGAGGCGAACATGCGCCAGGCCCCGGCGCCGTCGAGCCGCGCGGCCTCCATGATGTCGTCCGGGATGGCCTTGATGGCCGCCGAGAGCACGGTCATCGCGAAGCCGGTCTGGATCCAGATCATCACGGCGATCAGGAAGAAGGTGTTCCAGGGCGGGTCCAGCAGGAACTGCTGGGGCGGCACGCCCAGCCACACCAGCAGCTGGTTGAGCAGGCCCGTCTGCCGGACGCCGGGCTGGTCCGGCTTGAACTCGTAGACGAACTTCCAGATGATCGACGCGCCCACCAGCGAGATCGCCATGGGCAGGAAGATCAGCGTCTTGGCCAGCTTCTCGAACCGGGTCCGGTCCACGAGCACCGCGTACACCAGTCCCACGGCCGTGGCCACGGTGGGCACGAGCAGCACCCACAGGGCGGTGTTGAACAGGACGGTCTGGAACCCGTCCTCGGTCAGGATGGTGCGGTAGTTGTCCAGCCCCACCCAGGTCTGCCGGTCCCGGGCCTGGAAGGAGCCGAGCACGGTGCGGGCGGCCGGGTACAGCAGCCCGAAGACCAGCAGGGCCACGGCCGGGCCCAGGAAGCCCACCAGCGGCACCCAGCGGGGGAGGGAGGGCCGGTCGACGAGCCACAGCACGGCGGCCGTGACCCCGACGAACAGCAGGATCGCCACGCACATGACGAGCAGTTTCTCCGCCGTCGTGTCGGCGTTCAGCAAAAGGTCCACGAAGAGCTCCTCAGGGCTCGGTTCCGGCGGCCGTCGTCGGCGCCGCGGGTCCGTCCGGTGGCACGCGGCGGGCGGGCCGGGTCGCGGGGACCCGGCCCGCCCGCCGGTGCGTCACGGACGGCCGGCGGTCACTCGGACGGCCAGCTCTTCTCGATGTCGGCCAGGACGGCCTCGCTGTCCTTGCCGAGCGAGATCCAGTCGGTCATGCCGTTCCAGAAGGACCCGGCGCCGACCGCCGCGGGCATGAGGTCCGAGCCGTCGAAGCGGAACACCGCGTTCTCGTCGGTCAGCTGCTCGTAGGCCAGCCTGTCGATCGGGGACTTCAGGTTCTCCGGGTCCAGGCCGGAGTTGGCGGAGATCCAGCCGAACTCGGTGGCCTGGGCCTTGGCGTTGGACCACTCCGGGCTGGTCAGGTAGGCCTGGAAGGCCTGGACCTCGGGCCGGTCGGCGAAGGCGACGGTGAACTCGCCGCCGCCCAGGATCGGCTTCTCGTCCTCGGACTGGCCGGGCAGGTAGAACGCGAACACGTCGCCGTCCTCGGCCACGTTGGTGCCCTCCGGCCAGTTGGCCTGGTAGAAGGACGCCTGGCGGTGCATCCAGCAGGACCCGTCGAGGATCGGCAGGCCGGCGTCGCCGAAGGCCGTGGTGGCGATGGAGCGCACGTCGCCCAGGCCGCCGTTGACCATCTTGTCGTCCTTGAGGATCGCCCCGGCCGCGTCGAGGGCCTCGACGACCTGCGGGTCGTCGAAGGGGATCTCGTGGTTGACCCACTGGTCGTAGACCTCGGGCCCGGCGGTGCGCAGCATGGTGTCCTCGAGCCAGTCGGTGGCCGGCCAGCCGGTGGCGTCGCCGGACTCGATGCCCGCGCACCACGGCTTGGCGCCGGTCCCGGCGATCGTGTCCGAGAGCTCCATGAGCTCGTCCCAGGTCTTGGGCACCTCGTACCCGGCCTCCTCGAACATGGCCGGCGAGTACCAGACGAAGGACTTGGCGTTCGCCCCGAGGGGGGTGCCGTAGAAGGTGCCGTCGACCGTGCCGTACTCCTTCCAGGAGGCGTCGTAGTACTCGTCCACGTTGGCCGCGGCGTCCTCGCCGACCGGCTGGATGACGTCCGGGTGGTCCTCGGCGATGGTCCGGATCAGACCCGGCTGCGGGACGAACGCGACGTCGGGCGCGCTGCCGGACTGCAGGCGCACGAGCAGCTGCGCCTCGAACTCCCGGGAGCCCTCGTAGACGATGTCCGCGCCGGTGCACTCCTCGAACGGGGCGTAGGATTCGATGTGGGACTGGTCCTCGGGCGCCACGATCGAGGTGTAGACGCTCACGCTCTTGCCGCTGAGGTCGCCGTACTGCTCGAAGGCGGAGCAGTCGACGTCGCCGCCGGCCGCGGTGGCGTCCTCGGAGCCGCTGTCGCCGCCGCAGGCGGTGAGCGTCACGGCCGCGGCCGTGGCGGCGAGCGCCAGGGTGATGCGTCGGGTGGAGGGGGATGTGGACATGGGCTGTCTCCGATTTCCCGGTCGGCCGGCGGGTGGGCCGGCCATGCGATGGTTTCGACTTCCGCACTCGGAGCCCGGGAAACCACGGGGGTTACCGCCGAGGAACATTTGTGCGAACGCGATGAAAGTACCACAACAGTGACCTGGCACACATTGAGTTCGGGAGTCGAAGACAAGGTGTTGCGAAAGAAAACGTCCGGTCGTCGCCGGGCCCGGGGTCCGGGGCCTCAGTCGGCCCGGCGGCCGAGGGCCTCGACGGTCTCCGCGGCCAGGGCGATCCCGGCGCCGCTGTAGAGGTTGAAGACCGTGCGCACCCCGTGCCCGCGCAGCTCCTGCACCTCGTCGTCGTACTGCGCCACGGCCGCCACGGCCCCCGTGAACCCGGACTCCGTGAGCTGGCGCAGGGCCACGAGGTTGGAGCCGTGGAAGGGCATCGCCAGCACCGCGATCCGCACGTGGCCGGTCGCGATCACCCGCTCCCAGAACTCCTGGTCGGTCGCGTCGGCCTCCTGGACGTCGAAGCCCTGGGCGCACAGCCGCTCGACCCGGTCGGTGGCGTTCTCGATGCCCACCACGGAGAACCCGTACTCCCCGGAGAACTCCTGGTAGGCGGCCTGGCCCACCCGTCCCATGCCCAGCACCAGCACGTCGGCGTGACCGATGTCGATGGGCCGGTCCTCCGGGTGCAGCCGGTGCTCCGGGTGCTCCGGCAGCCGCCGGGCCAGGGTGCCGATGAGGGGGGAGCCGCGCCGGTTGACCAGCGCGGAGACCACGAAGCTCGCCGCGACCGCCACCGAGAGGACCACGAGCCAGCGCTCCGTGAGCATGCCGGCGGACACCCCGATGGCTCCCACGATGAGGGCGAACTCGGAGTGGTTGGCCAGGGCCAGCCCGCCGCGCAGCGACGTCCGGCGGCGCAGCCCGAACAGCCACAGCAGCAGCACGAACAGCATCGACTGCACCGGCACGAGCACCAGCAGCAGCAGGCCCAGGAGCACCGTCATGGAGTCCGGCATGCCGTTGAACCCGATCGAGACGAAGAACGCCACCAGCAGCAGGTCCTTGAGGGTGAACAGGGTCCGGGAGAGCTCGCTCGCGTTCGCGTGCGAGGCCAGGAGCATGCCCACCAGCAGCGCCCCCAGGTCCCCCTTGATGCCCACCGCGGAGAAGGCGAAGTAGCCGGGCACCAGGGCCATGACCACCCCGAACAGCGCCTGCATCTCCCCGTGCCCGATCCGGTCCCAGACCCGGCGGAACACCCAGGCGGCGGGGACCAGCAGCACCAGACCGAGGGCCCAGGGGCTCGGCGGGTGCTCGTTCGTGGCGGTGATGAACACGACCGCCGCGATGTCCTGCATGATGAGGATGCCGATCGCCACGCGACCGTAGAGGGACGTGGTCTCGCTGCGCTCCTCGAGCACCTTGAACACCAGCACGGTGCTGGAGAAGGACAGCGCGAAGCCCACCAGGGCGAGCGTGGGCAGGTCCGCGTCGGGCAGGGCCAGGCCGGCCAGCATGAACAGCCCCAGGAAGCCGGCGCCCAGCGCCGTGCTCAGCACCATGTGGATCCCGGCGGTGCCCCAGACCTCCTTGCGGAGCAGGAACCGGGCGTCCAGCTTGAGCCCGATGCCGAACAGCATGAGCGTCACGCCGACGTCGGCGAGCTCCTCCACGGCCTCCAGCCGCTCCACGCCCATGCCGTTGAGCACGAAGCCCGCGGCCAGGAACCCCACCAGGGGAGGCAGCCGGAGCAGGACGGCCAGGGCGCCCGCGCCGAAGGCGACGACCAGGTACACGGCGACCGTTGTCACAGCAGGCTCCCTCGCCGGGCCGGTGGGTGGGGACCCTCCCAGTCTAGGGGCGGAGCACCTCCCCGGCGGGGCCGGGGCGGGACGGGCCCCGCCGGCGCCGTCCGCCCCGCCGACCGCCTACAGTGGTCGCAGCGCCGCGGCAGCCCCACGACCGGGGCGTCCCAGCACCGCCGTGGTCGCCGCACCGCGCACAGGGGAAGGACCGGAGCATGCACGAGAGCCCGCGGCCCGCCGGCAGCACGTCCGCGCTGACGCGGTCGCAGCGGCTGGACCGGCTGCCCTACACCACCGAGCACCGGAAGCTGCTCGTCGGCTCCGGCGTCGGCTGGGCGCTGGACGCCATGGACGTCGGCCTCGTGTCGTTCGTGATGGCCGCCCTCGCCCAGCAGTGGGCGCTGAGCTCGGGGGAGCTGTCCCTGCTGGCCTCGATCGGCTTCGTCGGCATGGCGGTGGGGGCCGGCCTGGGCGGGCTGCTCGCCGACCGGATCGGCCGCCGCCAGGTGTTCGCCCTGACCCTGCTCGTCTACGGGCTGGCCACCGGCGCCTCCGCGCTCGCGGGCTCCCTCGCCGCGCTCGTCGTGCTGCGCTTCGTGGTGGGCCTGGGCCTCGGCGCGGAACTGCCCGTGGCCTCCACCCTCGTCTCCGAGTACTCGCCCCGCCGGATCCGCGGCCGCCTGGTGGTGGTCCTCGAGTCCTTCTGGGCCGTGGGCTGGATCATGGCCGCCCTCATCGGCTACTTCGTGGTGCCGACCTCCCCGGACGGCTGGCGCTGGGCGCTGGTCGTCGGCCTGGTGCCGGCCGCCTACGCGGTGGTCGTGCGCCGGGCGCTGCCCGAGTCCGTGCGCTTCCTGGAGAGCCGCGGCCGCGCGGACGAGGCGGAGGCGGCCGTGCGCGCGTTCGAGCGCGCCCCGGCCCTGGGCCGGTCCCGGCCGGAGTCCGAGGAGCAGGCCCGGGCCGCCGAGCCCGCCGCCGCGCCGGCGAGCGGGACGGGCGGCCTCTGGTCGGCCGGGCTGCGGCGGCGCACCGGGGCGCTGTGGACCGTGTGGTTCTGCGTCAACTTCGCCTACTACGGGGCGTTCACCTGGCTGCCCACGCTGCTCCTCCAGCAGGGCTTCACCCTGACCACGTCCTTCGGCTACGTGCTGGTCATCACGCTCGCCCAGCTGCCCGGCTACGCGGCGGCCGCCTGGCTGATCGAGGTCTGGGGCCGGCGGATCACCCTGGCGGTCTTCCTCGGGGGCTCCGCGGTGAGCGCGGTGCTGTTCGGCATCGTCTCGGTCGGCACCGTCGTGCTCCCCTGGCAGGTGATCGGCTCCGGGATGGCCCTGTCCTTCTTCAACCTGGGCGCCTGGGGCGCGCTGTACGCCATCGGCCCCGAGCTGTACCCCACCGCGCTGCGCGGGACGGGCACCGGCGCCGCCGCCGCGTTCGGCCGGATCGCCTCCATCCTCGCCCCGCTGTCGGTGCCGGTGCTGCTGGGCCTGGGCGGGGAGCGCTACGACCTCGTCGTGGTCTTCGCGGTCTTCGGGGCCGCGTTCCTCGTGGCCGCGGCGGCCACGTTCGCCCTGCCCGAGCAGCGCGGCCGGACCCTGGCATGACCTCCCCGCCCGTCCTCGGCGACCGGGAGATCGGCCTCGCCCGGCTGGCCGCCCACGGGCTCGTGCGCCCCGCCGACGCGGCCCCCGAGGACGTCGTGCGCGCCCTCGGGGCCGTCCAGGCCCAGGACCTGCCCGGCGCCCTCGTGTCGGTCGGGCTGCGCCGGGGCGCCGGGGCCGCCGGGGTGCGCGAGGCCTTCGCAGAGGGGCGGATCGTGCGCACGTGGCCCATGCGCGGGACCCTGCACCTGGTGCCCGCCGAGGAGCTGCGGGCGTGGCTGGCCGTGCTCGGGCCCCGCACCGTCTCCGCGACGGCGGCCCGCCGGCGCGAGCTGGGCGTCGACGAGCGCCTGGACGCGGCCCGGGAGACCGCCCTGGCGGCGCTGCGCCACGGGCCGCAGCCCCGGGAGCGGCTGCACGCCGCGTGGGAGGAGGCCGGGCTGCTGGGCGCCCCGGGCCGGGCCTACCACCTCATGCTCGCCCTGCACCTGGACGCGACCCTGTGCATGGGCCCCCTGGCCGCCGGAGCCCGCGACCAGCTCGTGGTCTCCGTGGCGGACTGGGTCCCGGAGACCGGACAGGCCCCCGGCCGGGCCCCCGCACCCGGGGTGCCGCCCGTCGTCGTGCGCTGGGTGCGCCGCTACCTGCGCAGCCACGGCCCGGCCTCCGTCGCCGACGCCGCCCGCTGGGCGGCGCTGCCGCGCGCCACGGTGCGCGCCGCGGTGGCGGTGCTCGACGACGTCGTGGCCGTGCACGACGCCCGCGGCCGAGAGCTGTGGTGCGCCCCCGAGGTGCTCGGGGCCGCGGTGCGGGCGGACCGGCGGGCGGCCGGGGTGCACCTGCTGCCGCCGTTCGACGAGTACGTCCTGGGCTACGGGGACCGCTCCCACGTGCTGGCCGGCCGGCACGCCGCGCGCATCGTCCCCGGCGCCAGCGGGGTCTTCAAGCCCACGGTCGTGGCCGGCGGGCGCGTGGTGGGCACCTGGGGGCGCAGCCGCCGGGCGAGCTCGCCGGGACTCGTGCTGGAGCCCTTCGAGGAGCTCTCGGCCACCCGCCGCCGGGCCGCCGAGCGGTCGTTCGCGCGCCTGCCGGTCCTCTGACCCGGCCCCGGGCCGGGACCCGGCGCCGTGGGACCCCCGGCGCCCGGCCGGCGAGGTGCCGGGCCGGGCGGCGGGCGGACTCGGCGGCCGGCGGTGGCCGGGCTCACACGTCGCTGGATAGGGTGGGCCCATGAGCGATCCCACCCGCCTGCACACCGACCTGTCCCGCCTCGGGCGCGAGACCGACAGCTTCCTCGCCACGGCGGAGTCCCTCTCCGCGGAGGAGCTGGCCGCGCCCTCGCTGTGCGGCGGCTGGAGCCGCGCCCACGTCGTCGCCCACCTCGCCTCCAACGGGCGGGCCCTCGTCCGGCTGGTCGACTGGGCCGTCACGGGCCGGGAGCAGCGTCCCTACGCGTCCCCCGAGGCCCGCAACCGGGAGATCGACGAGCTCGCCGCCCTGCCCCGCGAGGAGCTGCTGCGCCGGACCCGCGAGAGCGCGGACTACTTCGCCGAGCAGAGCGAGCGGCTGGGCGGGGACCTCGCCGTGGACGAGGTGCACATGCACGGCAAGCGGATCCCCGCCCTCGCCGTCGTGGCGTTGCGGAACTCGGAGATCGTCGTCCACCACCACGACCTCGACGCGGACTGGACCCTGGAACGGGCCGAGCCGGACTCGCTGCTCGACGCCCTCGAGGCGGCGGTGCGCACCATGCGCGCCAAGGACGCCCCCGGGACGACCCTGGTGAGCGAGGGGGGCGACGAGTGGGTGATCGGCGACGGCGCCGCGCGCGTCCGGTCCGACCGCGCCGGGCTGCTGGCGTGGCTGGCGCGCGGGCAGACGGAGCGCGTCACGGCGGAGGACCGCCTGCCGGTGCTGCCCGCCTGGTGAGCCCCGCCCCGGCGCGCACCCGCCGACCCCCGACGGGTGCGGTGCCTCCCCGGGAACGGGCAGGGGAGTCCGCCGCAGCACCGGGGCCCGGCGCCGCGGGGGCGGGGGCGACGGGCCGCCGGGGTCGGCGGGGTCACAGCTCCCCGGGGTGCCGCGCGGGCGGTCCCGCAAGGTAGACTGTCCGGTGGCCCGCTGTGCGGGCGCCCCCGCCCGGGTCCCTCCGGGTGCGCGGCGGCGCCCCGGCCGCACCCATCGGGAGGGCTGCACCTCCCCCCGCATCTCCACCCGAAGAGAGACCCACGCGTATGTCTGTAACCTCCACCACCGCCCAGCGCGCCGACCTCCGCAACGTGGCCATCGTGGCCCACGTCGACCACGGCAAGACCACCATCGTGGACGCGATGCTCCAGCAGACGCACGCGTTCTCGTCCCACGGTGAGGTCGAGGAGCGCGTGATGGACTCCGGTGACCTGGAGCGCGAGAAGGGGATCACGATCCTCGCCAAGAACACCACGGTGTCCTACGACGGTCCCTCCGCCGACGGGGAGACCATCACCATCAACGTCATCGACACCCCCGGCCACGCCGACTTCGGCGGCGAGGTCGAGCGCGGCCTGTCCATGGTCGACGGCGTCGTGCTGCTCGTGGACGCCTCCGAGGGCCCGCTGCCCCAGACCCGCTTCGTGCTGCGCAAGGCGCTCGAGGCGAAGCTGCCCGTGATCCTCGTGGTCAACAAGGTGGACCGCCCCGACGCCCGGATCGAGGAGGTCGTGGGCGAGTCCATGGACCTGCTGCTGGGCCTGGCCTCCGACATCTCCGAGGACGAGCCCGACCTCGACCTCGACGCCGTCCTGAACGTGCCCGTGGTCTACGCCGCGGGCCGCGACGGCCGGGCCTCCCTCGAGCAGCCCGCCAACGGCTCGCTGCCGGACAACGAGGACCTGGAGCCGCTGTTCAAGACGATCATCGAGCACGTCCCGGCCCCCTCCTACGACCCCGAGGGCGTGCTGCAGGCCCACGTGACCAACCTGGACGCCTCCCCGTTCCTGGGCCGCCTCGCCCTCCTGCGGATCTTCAACGGCACCCTCAAGAAGGGCCAGACCGTGGCCTGGGCGCGGGCGAACGGCGAGCTGAAGAACGTGCGGATCTCCGAGCTGCTGGCCACCAAGGGCCTGGACCGGGTCCCGGCCGAGTCCGCCGGCCCCGGTGAGATCGTGGCCGTGGCCGGGATCGAGGACATCACCATCGGCGAGACCCTCACCGACCCGGAGAACCCGCAGCCCCTGCCCCTGATTACGGTGGACGACCCCGCGATCTCCATGACCATCGGCATCAACACCTCCCCGTTGGCCGGCCGCGTCAAGGGCGCCAAGGTGACCGCCCGCCAGGTCAAGGACCGCCTCGACAAGGAGCTTGTCGGCAACGTCTCGCTCAAGGTGCTCCCCACCCAGCGCCCGGACGCCTGGGAGGTCCAGGGCCGTGGTGAGCTGGCCCTGGCCATCCTCGTGGAGCAGATGCGCCGCGAGGGCTTCGAGCTGACCGCCGGCAAGCCGCAGGTGGTCACCAAGACCGTCGACGGCAAGGTGCACGAGCCCTACGAGCACATGACCATCGACGTGCCGGACGAGTTCCTCGGCGCCGTGACCCAGCTGATGGCCGGCCGCAAGGGCCGCATGGAGGCCATGGCCAACCACGGCACCGGCTGGGTGCGCATGGAGTTCAAGGTCCCCTCCCGCGGGCTCATCGGCTTCCGCACGAAGTTCCTCACCGAGACCCGCGGGGCCGGCATCGCCTCCTCCTACGCCGACGGCTACGAGCCGTGGGCCGGGGACATCGAGTACCGCACCAACGGGTCGATGATCGCCGACCGCGCCGGTGTGGTCACCCCGTTCGCGATGATCAACCTGCAGGAGCGCGGCTCCTTCTTCGTGGAGCCGACCTCCGAGGTCTACGAGGGCATGATCGTCGGCGAGAACTCCCGCGCCGACGACATGGACGTGAACATCACCAAGGAGAAGAAGCTCACCAACATGCGTGCGGCCTCCTCCGACACCTTCGAGAACCTGACGCCCCCGCGCAAGCTGACCATCGAGGAGTCCCTCGAGTTCGCCCGCGAGGACGAGTGCGTGGAGGTCACCCCGGAGTCCATCCGGATCCGCAAGGTGGTCCTCGACGCCAACGAGCGGCTGAAGGCCAACCGCGCCCGCGCCCGGGCCTGAGCCGCCGGCCCGGCAGACGAGCGCAGCAGGCCCGGTCGTGACCCAGCCCGTCCCGTACTACCCCGAGCAGGGCGTCCTCGTGCGCGAGGACGCCCTGCCGGGGCTGCTGCCCGCCGGGCTGCGCCCGGAGGACGCCCGGCTGCTGTTCGTGCACGCCCACCCCGACGACGAGTCCATCGCCACGGGCGCCACGATGGGCCGGTACGCGGAGCTGGGCGCGCAGGTCGTGCTGCTCACCATGACCCGCGGGGAGCGCGGCGAGGTGATCCCCGAACCCCTGCGCGGGCTCGAGGTCGGCCGTCCCGGCTGCACCGACGACGGCACCGCACTGGGCCGCTACCGCGTCGGGGAGCTCGACCACGCCGCCGCCGCGCTGGGGCTGGCCGACCGCTTCTTCGCGGGCGAGCCCCCCGCCCTGGACCCCGCCGTGGGCTTCGCCGGCGGCACGGGCCACTACCACGACTCCGGGATGTCCTGGGGCCCCGACGGCCGGGCGGCCCCGGCCGGGGACTCCTCCCCGCACAGCCTCACCGCGGCGTCCGCCGAGGAGGCCGCCGCGCACGTCGCCGCGGCCGTGCGCGCCGTCCGCCCGCACGTGCTCGTCACCTACGACGACGACGGCGGCTACGGCCACCCCGACCACGTCCGCACGGCCGCCGTCGCGGTGCGCGGCGCGGAGCTGGCCGCCCGTCCCGGCACGGACGCGCCGGGCGGGACCGCAGAGCCCTGGCGCACCCCTCTCCTGTGGGCCGTCGAGGGCGAGGCCCGGGCGGACGACCCCCGCCCGCAGGCCGCTGTGCACGGCTCCGCCGAGCGCAAGCGGGCCGCCATGGCCGCCCACGCCACCCAGCTGGTGCTCGCCGAGGACGGCAGCCGCTTCGCCCTGTCCAACGGGGTCTGGCAGTCCTTCAGCGCCCTGGAGACCTTCCGGCTGCTCGCCGGGGACCCGGGCGCCTCCGCGGAGCCGACGCGCACCGACGCCGGCCCGGCCTCGCTGCCCACCACCCTGGTGACCTCGGTCGCCGCCGGTCTCGCCGGCGCGAGCGTGGCCACGGTGCTGCACGGGGCGGTCTGGTACGCGCCCGCGGGCTGGTGGCTCCCGTGGGGACTGCTCTTCGCCGCCGCCCTGCTGCTGTGCGTGTCCCTGTGGGTCGGCACCGCGACCCGCCGGGTGTGGGCCGCCGCCGTGCCCGGGCTGATCGGCTACCTCGTCTCCTGGTTCTTCGCCTACGGCGGGGACGGCTCCGTGATCGTGGTGACCGACCCGGGCACCGTGGTCGGCGTCCTGGGCCTGGCCTGGTTCGTGGTGGTGTTCGCGGTGACGATCGCCTCCGTGCTCGTCACGGGCCGCTGGGTGCGCGCCCGGCGGCGGACGGCCCGCCCCGCCTGAGCACCCGGCCGCGGCCTCGGCGTCCGCCGGGGCACCCCGAGCCGCACGGGCCCGGCCGCACCTCCGGGGCCCCGCGGGTCTGACTCCGTCCCGCTCTGCCGTCCCGCACAGGGCCCCGCTCAGCCGCCCTGCTCAGCCGCCGCGCGGACGCCGGCGCGGCGGGGCCGGCGGCACCACCCGGGCGGCCCGCACCGCCGCGGCGGGGATCAGCACGTCCCCGCGCCGGGTGCGCACCGTGACCGTCCCGGCGCCCCCGCCGGGGTCCGGATCCACCAGCTCGCCCAGGGCGTCGGTGAGCGGCAGCCCGGAGGCGTCGTCGGCGGGCAGGGCGTAGCGCACGCTCACCCGTGTACCGGAGGGCAGGCCCGCGAGCAACTCCACGGCCGCGGATGACGGAACGGGGGAGGACGTTGAGCCGGATGTCGGGGAGACCATGGCTGTCATCGTAGCCAGGACACGGTGGCTAGACTGGTCGGAGAATCCCAGCAGAAAGGTGTGAAACGCCGTGACCTATGTCATCGCCCAGCCCTGTGTCGACGTCAAGGACAAGGCCTGCGTCGAGGAGTGCCCCGTCGACTGCATCTACGAGGGGGAGCGCTCGCTCTACATCCACCCCGACGAGTGCGTGGACTGCGGCGCGTGCGAACCGGTCTGCCCCGTCGAGGCCATCTACTACGAGGACGACACCCCCGAGGAGTGGGCCGACTACTACAAGGCCAACGTCGAGTTCTTCGACGACCTCGGCTCCCCGGGCGGGGCCGCCAAGCTCGGCAACACCCACACGGACCACCCGATGATCGCGGCCCTGCCCCCGCAGAACCAGGGCGCCCAGTGACCGAGACGGCACGGTCCTTCGGCCTCGCCCTCCCGGACTATCCGTGGGACACGATGGCGCCGTACCGCGCCGTCGCCGCGGAGCACCCGGACGGGGTCGTGGACCTGTCCATCGGCACGCCCGTGGACCCCACCCCGCTGGTGGTCCAGGACGCGCTCGCCGCCGCCGCGGACGCCCACGGCTACCCGACCACCCACGGCACGCCCGCCCTGCGGGAGGCCGTGGTGGCCTGGTACGCCCGCCGGCGCGGCGTGCCCGGCCTGGACCCGGCCGCGGTCATGCCCACGGTCGGCTCCAAGGAGCTCGTCGCGTGGCTGCCGCTGCTGCTCGGCCTGCGCCCGGGGGACGTGCTCGTGCGCCCCACGGTGGCGTACCCCACCTACGACATCGGGGCGCAGCTGGCCGGCGCCGAGGCGGTGGCCGCCGACGACCTCGACGAGCTGGAGGACGAGGTCCGCGCCCGGGTGCGCCTGGTCTGGCTGAACTCGCCGGCCAACCCGACCGGCATCGTGCGCGACGCCGGGTCGCTGCGCCGCGTCGTCGACCAGGCCCGAAACCTCGGGGCGGTGGTCGTCTCCGACGAGTGCTACGCCGAGCTCGGCTGGGGCGCGTGGGACGTCCAGCAGGGCGGGACGCCCGTCCCCTCCGTGCTGGACCCGCGGGTCAGCGGCGGGGACACGTCCCTGCTGCTCTCCGCGTACTCGCTGTCGAAGCAGTCCAACGCCGCCGGCTACCGTGCCGCGTTCCTGGCCGGCGACGCCCGGCTGATGGCCAACCTGGTGAACTCGCGCAAGCACGCCGGGATGATCGTCCCGGCCCCCGTCCAGGAGGCCATGCGGGTCGCCCTCGGCGACGACGCCCACGTGCACGCGCAGAAGGCGCTCTACCGGGCCAGGCGCGACCGCCTGGTGCCCGCCGTGGAGGCGTTCGGGCTGCGCGTGGAGCACTCCGAGGCCGGGCTCTACCTGTGGTGCACGGCCGGGGAGGACACCTGGTCCACGGTCCAGCGCCTCGCCGAGCGGGGCGTCGTGGTGGGCCCGGGCGTCTTCTACGGGACGGCCGGGGAGGGGTACGTGCGGCTCGCGCTCACCGCCACGGACGAGCGGATCGACGCCGCCGCGCAGCGGCTCGCCCGCCGCTGAGGCGCTCCCGCGCGGCGCCGGGATTGGTCCGCCCGCCGACGGAACAGGTAGGTTGGACCCTGACGATCGCTGTGTCCCGAGACACGCCCGTGCTGCGCCACCGGTGCCGCCCGGCAGGGCCGCCCCGGACACCGAAATCCACTCGCGGAGGACGAAGAACATGACCGAGTCTGCACAGAAGACCGAGACCGCCCAGCTCGACTACGGCAACGGCGGACGGCTCGAGCTGCCCGTCCAGGACGCCACCGTGGGCAACCGCGGGTACGCGATCACGAACCTGCTCAAGGAGACCGGCAACGTCGCCTTCGACCCCGGGTTCATGAACACCGCCAACGCGCGCTCGGCCGTGACCTACATCGACGGCAACAACGGCATCCTGCGCTACCGCGGCTACCCGATCGAGGAGCTCGCCCAGCACTCGACGTTCATCGAGACCGCGTACCTGCTGATCTACGGGGAGCTGCCCACCCCGGCCCAGCTCGAGGACTTCGACACCCGGGTCCGCCGGCACACCATGGTCCACGAGGACCTCAAGAGCTTCTTCAACGGGTTCCCGCGCAACGCGCACCCCATGCCCGTGCTCTCCTCGGCGGTCTCGGCGCTGTCCACGTTCTACGCGGACTCCCTCGACCCCTTCGACCAGGAGCAGGTGGAGATCTCCACGATCCGGCTGCTCGCCAAGGTCCCGACCCTGGCCGCGTACGCCTTCAAGAAGTCCAAGGGCGAGCCGATGCTCTACCCGCAGAACGACCTCAGCTACACGGAGAACTTCCTCCGCATGTGCTTCGGGGTGCCGGCCGAGGACTACGAGATCGACCCGACGATGGCCAAGGCCCTCGACGTGCTCCTGATGCTGCACGCCGACCACGAGCAGAACTGCTCCACCTCCACGGTGCGGCTGGTGGGCTCGTCCCACGCCAACATGTTCGCCTCGGTCTCCGCCGGGATCAACGCCCTCTACGGCCCGCTGCACGGCGGCGCGAACGAGGCCGTGCTCGCGATGCTCAACCGGATCCAGCAGGAGGGCGTCAAGCCCGAGGAGTTCATGGAGAAGGTCAAGAACAAGGAGTCCGGCGCCCGGCTCATGGGCTTCGGCCACCGCGTGTACAAGAACTACGACCCGCGCGCGCGCATCGTCAAGGACTACGCCCACGACATCCTCCAGAAGCTGGGCGGCAACGACGAGCAGCTCGACATCGCGATGCGGCTCGAGGAGAAGGCCCTCGCCGACGACTACTTCGTGGAGCGCAAGCTGTACCCGAACGTCGACTTCTACACGGGCCTGATCTACAAGGCGATGGGCTTCCCGGAGAAGATGTTCACCGTCCTGTTCGCCATCGGCCGGCTGCCGGGCTGGATCGCACAGTGGCGCGAGATGATCGAGGACCCGGAGACCAAGATCGGCCGCCCGCGCCAGCTCTACGTGGGCGAGGCCGAGCGGCACTACCCGCAGGGCTGAGCCGCACCGCCGGCGGCCGGGCCCGCGTCCCCCGAGGGGGCGCGGGCCCTGCCTTTTCCTCCTGCCGCGCGCCCCGGTAGGGTGCGGACCATGGACGAGCAGCGGCGCACCCCCGAGCGGATCACCGAGCTGGGCCCGGACGAGGTCTTCGTCTTCGGCTCCAACGCCCGCGGCGCGCATGGGGCCGGCGCGGCGCGGACCGCGGTGGAGCGCTTCGGCGCGGTGCCGGGGCAGGGCCACGGGCTGCAGGGGCGCTCCTACGCGATCGACAGCATGAGCGGGTTCCCCGCCCTGGCGCGCGAGGCGGCCGTGTTCGTGGACTTCGCCCGCGCCCACCCGGAGCTGACCTTCTGGCTCACCCGGGTGGGCACCGGCATCGCCGGCCACGACGAGCGCCGGGTCGCGGCGCTGTTCGCCGACGCGCCGCCCAACGTGGTGCGCCCGCCGGGCTGGTGAGCCCGGGGCCTCAGGACCCGGCGTAGCCCTCCGGGTTGCTCCTCTGCCAGTTCCAGTGGTCGCGGCACATCGTGTCGATGTCCCGCTCGGCCGACCAGCCCAGCTCGGCCAGGGCCGTGGAGGGGTCGGCGTAGGAGACGGCCGCGTCCCCGGGACGCCGGGCCGCGACCTCGTAGGGGATGCGGCGCCCGGACGCCCGCTCGAACGCGGCGTGCACCTCGAGCACCGAGTAGCCCTTGCCCGTGCCCAGGTTCCAGGTGTGCACCCCGCCGTGCCGGGCGAGGTGGTCGAGGGCCCGGAGGTGGCCGTCCGCGAGGTCGACGACGTGGATGTAGTCGCGCACCCCGGTGCCGTCGGCGGTGGGGTAGTCGTCGCCGAACACCCGCAGCCTCTCGCGCCGCCCCACGGCCACCTGGGCGATGAAGGGCAGCAGGTTGTTCGGCACGCCGGTGGGGTCCTCCCCGATCCGGCCGGACTCGTGGGCGCCCACGGGGTTGAAGTAGCGCAGCAGGGCCACGCTCCAGGACGGGTCCGAGGCGGCGAGGTCCACCAGCATGTCCTCGATGTGCTCCTTGGTGCGGCCGTACGGGTTCTGCGCGTCCATGGGCTGCTTCTCGGTCAGCGGCATCTCCTCCGGGGCGCCGTAGACCGTGGCGGAGGAGGAGAACACGATGGAGCGGCAGCCGTGGGCCGCCATGGCCTCCAGCAGGTTCAGCGTGCCGGTCACGTTGGTGCGGTAGTACCGCAGCGGCTGCTCGGCCGACTCGCCCACGGCCTTGAGCCCGGCGAAATGGATCACCGCCTCCGGTTGGTGCTGCGCGAACAGGGCGTCGAGCCCGGCCGGGTCCAGCAGGTCGACCTCGGCGAACGCGGCCGCCGGGCGTCCCGCGAGCTCCTCCACGCGCTCCAGGGAGGTCCGCGAGGAGTTGGCGAGGTTGTCCATCACGACGACGTCGTGGCCGGCCTCCAGCAGGGCGAGGACGGTGTGCGAGCCGATGTAGCCGGTTCCTCCGGTGACGAGAATTCTCATGCGCCCAGCGTATCGGCCCGGCCGTGGGCGGGGCCTCAGCGGCTCGCGAGGACCAGCACGACGTCCTGCGCCGGCGGGGGGCCGTCCGGGTGGGCCTCGGCGGCGTCCACCCAGCCGGGGGCGGGGGCGAAGCGGGTGGTCCGCTGGTCGGCCCGGACCCAGCTGCGCCCGTCGAAGGAGACCTCGGCGATGCCCAGCCGCTCGGCGGAGGCGACCGCCCAGTGCGCCACCGCCCAGCCGGCCGGCCCGGCCGGGGCGGGGACGACCACCCGGCCGGCCTCGGCGCGCGCCGCAGGGGCCGCGGCGCCGAAGGCGGCGCCCAGGGCGTCGGCGGTCACGGCCGCGTCCCCGGGCTGCTCGGGATCGGCGAGCACGCAGTTCAGGGACGCCTCGGTGCCCCCGGTCAGGCTGTCGGCGAAGGCCCGGGCCAGGGGCTCGTGCCGGGCGTAGGCGTCCGGGTGCCCGGAGCGCTGGACCGCCTGGGCGGCCTCGGTCACGGACAGCCCGGCGTAGTCGACCTCGGCGAGCCGGTCGTAGAAGACGCCGGTGGCGTAGGACGGGTCCATGATCTGCTCGACCGTGCCCCAGCCCTGGGACGGGCGCTGCTGGAAGAGGCCCACGGAGTCGCGGTCCCCGTAGTCGATGTTGACCAGCTGGGACTCCTGCATGGCCGTGGCCAGGGCCACGACCGCGGCATACGGGTCCGTGCCGCGCCGGACGGACTCGGCGGTGATCAGCGCCGCGTTGGCCGCCTGCTCGGAGGACAGGGTGTGCCGCCGGCGCTGTCCGTCCGGGTCCGTGGTGGCGACCACGCAGCGGGGCTCGCCGGCCGAGGGCCGCCCCGCCCGCAGCTCGACGACCACGAGGGCCCCGGCGGCGAGCACGGCGCAGACCAGCAGCAGCACGAACAGCGACAGCCCGGCCGACCTGGTGCGGCGGCCGGAGGCGGGGGAGGACACGGGGGCTCCTGGACGGGCGGGGAGACGGGGGCGGAGTGGATCTCGGCCGAGCTCCGCGGGACCGGGTGTCCGGTCCCGCGGACCTCGGCCGGCGGCGGATGCCCGCCGGCGGCGGATGCCCGCCGGCGGCGGATGCCCGCCGGCGTGGCTGCTCGGCCGGCGGGAGCTCAGCCGGGGCGGGTGCTCAGTTGGCGTGCAGGGCCGCGTTGAGCTCCACGGTCCGGCCGGCGCGCGGAAGCACCTCGACCGTGCCGGTGAGCGAGTTGCGGCGGAACAGCAGGTTCGGGACGCCGGAGAGCTCCGAGGCCTTGGCCGTGGACTGCGCCCCGTCGGCGAGCACGCTCACCCGCGTGCCGGCGGTGACGTACAGGCCGGCCTCCACCACGCAGTCGTCGCCGAGGGAGATGCCCACGCCGGAGTTCGCCCCGAGGAGCACGCGCTCGCCCACGGTGATCCGCTCCTTGCCGCCGCCGGAGAGGGTGCCCATGATGGACGCGCCGCCGCCGACGTCCGTGGCGTCGCCCACGACCACGCCGGCGCTGATCCGGCCCTCGACCATGGACTGGCCGAGGGTACCGGCGTTGAAGTTCACGAAGCCCTCGTGCATCACCGTGGTGCCGGCGGCCAGGTGGGCGCCGAGCCGGATCCGGTTGGCGTCGCCGATCCGCACGCCCGAGGGCACCACGTAGTCCACCATCCGCGGGAACTTGTCGACGCTGTGCACGGTCACGTGCCCGCCGGTGGCCTTCATCCGCAGCAGGGCGAGGGTGAGCTCCTCGGCGAGCACGGGGCCGCGGTCGGTCCAGGCGACGTTGGCGAGCAGGCCGAACACGCCGTCGAGGTTCACGGTGTTGGGCCGCACGAGGCGGTGGGAGAGCAGGTGCAGGCGCAGGTACGCGTCGGCGGCGTCGCCGGGGGCGGCGTCGAGGTCGACGACCGTCTCGACGATCTCGCTGCGGATGTTGCGGTCCGGGTCGGCGGTGGCCGCCAGCCGCAGATCGGCGTCGAGGGAGGTGTCGACCGCGTCGGACAGCGCCGGGGCCGGGTACCAGACGTCGAGGACGGTGCCCTCCTGGGGGCCGGAGGCCACGACGGTGGCCAGGCCCAGACCGGAGGCGGGGCGACCGGCGGCGGGACGGCCGGCGGCGGGACGAGAGGTGGGAGAAGTCATGGCGTCCATCCTACGGGGGAGGCCGGACCCGGATCGATCCGGCCCCGGGGGCCCCGCCGCTATGCTGGCAGCCATGATCGCACCCGACCTCGACCTCGCCGCGGACCCTGCCGAGCTCACCGCCGACCTCATCGACCTGGAGTCCGTCTCCGGCGGCGAGGGGCCCATCGCCGACGCCGTCGAGGCGGCGCTGCGCCGGCTCCCGCACCTCACGGTGCACCGTGACGGGGACGCCGTGGTCGCCCGCACCGAGCTGGGCCGGGACGAGCGGGTGGTGCTCGCCGGGCACCTCGACACCGTGCCCCTGCCCACCGTGCCCGGCGCCCGCGGGACCGTGCCCTCCTCGTGGGAGGAGGCCGACGGCCACCGCGTGCTCTACGGGCGCGGTGCCACCGACATGAAGGGCGGCGTGGCCGTCCAGCTGGCCCTCGCGGCCGCCCTGACCGAGCCCAACCGGGACGTCAGCTACGTCTTCTACGACCACGAGGAGGTCGACGCCGCGGCCAGCGGGCTGGGTCGGCTGCAGCGCAACGCCCCGGAGCTGCTCGAGGCGGACTTCGCGGTGCTCCTCGAGCCCACGGACGGGACGGTGGAGGGCGGCTGCAACGGCACGATGCGCTTCCGGATCACCACCACCGGGCGCGCGGCCCACTCGGGGCGGTCCTGGATCGGGGAGAACGCCATCCACAAGCAGGCCGACGTTCTGGCCCGCCTGTCCGCCTACACCCCGCGGACGATCACCGTGGAGGGCCTCGACTACCGGGAGGGCCTCAACGCGACCGGGATCGGCGGCGGCGTGGCCGGCAACGTCGTCCCCGACACCGCCCACGTGGAGATCAACTACCGCTTCGCCCCGGACAAGACACCGGAGGAGGCCGTCGCCCACGTCCGGGAGGTCTTCGCCGGCTACGAGCTGGAGTTCACCGACCTCTCGGCCGCGGCCCGCCCCGGCCTGGACCGCCCCGCCGCCGCGGCGTTCGTGGCCGCGGTGGGCCAGGAGCCCAAGCCGAAGTACGGCTGGACCGACGTGGCCCGCTTCTCCGCGATGGGCGTGCCGGCGGTGAACTTCGGTCCCGGCGACGCCCTGCTCGCGCACACCGACGACGAGCACGTGAGCGCCGAGGCCGTGCGGGAGTGCTACCGGGCCCTCGCCGCCTGGCTCACCGACTGAGCGGCGGGCTCAGACGGTGGCCTCCTCGGCGGCGAGGGGGCCCTCGGCCGGCTTGGTGGCGCCTCCCGTGCGGTAGCTGAGGAACCGGGAGAGCCACGCCGCCAGCAGCGTCAGCAGGTAGTTGATCAGCACGAAGACCAGGGCCACGACGAACAGCGTCTGGAGGATGTTGCCGTCCCCGGAGCCCAGGCGCCGCCCGCTGGCCAGTAGCTCCGGGTAGGTGATGATGTAGCCCAGGGCCGTGTCCTTGAGGATGACCACGAACTGGCTGACCAGCGAGGGCAGCATGGCCGTCAGGGCCTGGGGGAGCTCGATCAGGCGCAGCGAGCGGGCCGGTGTGAGCCCGATGACGAGCCCGGCCTCCCGCTGCCCCTTGGGCAGCTGGTGGACGCCGGAGCGGATCAGCTCGGCGATCACGGACCCGTTGTAGAACATCAGGCCGAGGACCACCGCCCAGAAGGGGACGTTGGACGGCTCGACCAGCCCGGCCCGGCCGATGCCCAGGTAGAAGAAGATCATCATCACGAGCACCGGGACGGCGCGGAAGAACTCCACGACCACGGTGGAGACCCACCGGACGGGACCGAGCTGGGAGAGCCGGCCGAGCCCGAAGACCAGGCCGAAGACGACGGAGAGCACCACGGCCAGCAGCGCGGCCCGGAGGGTGTCCCACAGGCCCGGGAGCAGGAAGTTCTCCCACGTGCGGGCGGTCAGCAGGGGGCTCCACTTCGCGGCGTCGAGCTGGCCCTTCTCGGCCAGCTCGCTCAGCACGATCCAGGCGAGGGCCGCCGCGAGCAGCACGCCGAGCACGTTCAGCGCCGCGCTGATCCGCCGGCCGCGGGGTCCTTGGACGTCGAAGAGGACGTTCTGGGTCCTGGCCATCAGCGCTTCACCGCCAGCTTCCGGGAGGCCCAGGTGGTGAGCAGGCCCACCGGGACCACGATGAGGACGAAGCCGAGGGCGACCACCAGGAAGATCGCGATGATCACGTCCGGGCGGAACTCGATCATGGTCTTCATGAGCGAGGAGATCTCGGTGACCGACGCGGCCGCGGCCACCGTCGTGTTCTTCGTCAGGGCGATCAGGGTGTTGCCGAGCGGCGTGACGGCCCCCCGCAGCGCCTGCGGGAAGATGATCAGCCGGGCGGCGGGCAGGAAGGACAGGCCGATGGCCCGGGCCGCCTCGGCCTGGCCGACCGGGACGGTGTTGACCCCGGAGCGGATGGCCTCGCAGACGAAGGCCGCGTGGTAGAGGCTCAGACCGATGACCGCCCAGTTGAAGAAGTTCTGGTTGAAGTCGCCGGAGAGGTTGATCCCCAGCTGGCTCCACACGCCGAGGACCAGGAACACGAGGATGATGGTCAGCGGCGTGTTGCGGAACAGGTTCACGTACCCGGTGCCCAGCAGCCGCAGCGACGCGATGGGGGAGATGCGCATCAGCGCGATCAGCCCGCCGAGGACCGCCGAGCCGATCGCGGCCCAGAAGGTCAGCCGGAGGTTGACCCAGAAGGCGGCGAGGACGTCGTACTGCTCGAACAGGCTGGCGAAGTCGGCCAGGTAGTCGCTCACGGGAGCTCCCGGGGATCGGGGTGGTGCTGGGTCACGCGAGTGCCCTTCGTCGTGGATCGGTCGGTGTGCTGCGGGGGCGCAGGTCCCGTGGCCGGCCGGACCGGCCGGTCACGGGACCTGCGCGTCCGGTGTCACTCGCCGCAGGGCTCCATCTCCGGCGGGTTGAGCTCCTCGTTGAACGAGTAGTCGGCCCCCTCCGTGTTGGCGGTGACCGCCTCCTCCCAGGCGCCCTCGTCGATCATCTTGGTGATGGCTTCGTTGACGGCCTCGCACTGGTCGGAGCCCTGGGGCAGGCCCACGCCGTAGCGCTCCTCGGAGAAGGTGTTGCCCACCACCTTGAACTTGCCCTGGTTGGCGTCGGTCGCGGCCAGGCCCGCGAGGATGATGTCGTCCGTGGTCACGGCGTCCACCTGGCCGGACTCCAGGGCGGTGAGGCAGTCGGCGTAGCCGGGCTGCTCGACGAGGTTGGCGCCGGGCTGGTCCTCCTTGACCCGCTGCGCGGAGGTCGAGCCCGTCACCGAGCACAGGTTCTTGCCCTCGAGGTCGGCGGGGCCCTGGATGCTGTTGTCCTCGGCGCGCACGAGCAGGTCCTGGCCGGCCACGAAGTAGGGGCCGGCGAAGTCCACGGTCTGGTCGCGCTCGTCGGTGATCGAGTAGGTCGCGAAGATCATGTCCACCTGGTCGTTGGCGAGCATGTTCTCGCGGTTGGCCGAGGGGGACTCCACCCACTCGATCTGGTCCTCCGAGTAGCCGAGCTCGTTGGCGACGTACGTCGCGACGTCGACGTCGAAGCCGGTGTACTCGTCGCCGTCCCGGAAGCCCAGGCCCGGCTGGTCGTACTTGATGCCGATCCGGACGGACTCGCCGGACCCGCCGGTCTCCCCGCCGCCGGCCTGCTCCTCCCCGCCGCCGCACGCGGTGAGGGTCAGGGCCGCGGCCGCGGCCATCGCGGCGAGTCCGAGGGGCTTGGTGTTGCGCATGGTCTGCTCCTTGCAGTCGGGGTGGTGGCGTTCGGTCGGAGGGACGGGTGGACGGTCAGTGGCCGAGGATCTTGCCCAGGAAGTCCTGGGCGCGGGCGGAGCGCGGATTGGTGAAGAACTCCTCGGGAGTGTTCTCCTCGACGATCTGCCCGTCGGCCATGAACACGACGCGGTCGGCGGCCTTGCGGGCGAAGCCCATCTCGTGGGTCACCACGATCATCGTCATGCCCTGCTTCGCCAGCGCGACCATGGTGTCGAGCACCTCGTTGATCATCTCGGGGTCCAGAGCGGAGGTCGGCTCGTCGAACAGCATGACCTTCGGCTCCATGGCCAGGGCGCGGGCGATCGCCACGCGCTGCTGCTGCCCCCCGGAGAGCTGGGCCGGCAGCTTCTCGGCCTGGTTCGCCACGCCCACCCGGGTCAGCAGCTCCATGGCCTGCTTCTTCGCCTCGCCCGCCGAGCGGCCACGGACCTTGACCGGCCCGAGGGTCACGTTCTGCAGGACCGACTTGTGGGCGAAGAGGTTGAAGGACTGGAAGACCATGCCCACGTCCGCACGCAGCCGGGCGAGGGCCTTGCCCTCCTCGGGCAGCTGCTTGCCGTCGATGAGGATCTCGCCGTCGTCGATGCTCTCGAGCCGGTTGATCGCGCGGCACAGGGTCGACTTGCCGGACCCGGACGGGCCGATCACCACGACGACCTCGCCGCGGCGCACCTCCAGGTTGATGTCCCGGAGCACGTGGAGGTCCCCGAAGTGCTTGTTGACGTGCGACATGCGGACCAGGGCCTCGCCCATGCCGGGCGCGGCGGCGGACGGTGCGGCGGCCGGCGGAGTGGCGTGTGACATACCGGAAAGATATCCCAGATTTCTTCCGTGTGATGGCGAACACGTTGCGGCCGCGTTAAATGCGTACCGATCCGTAGGAATGTTTCGCGTCCGGGCGGCCGCGCAGCTGCCGGGCGCCCGGAAGCCGGCGCATAGCCTGGTGCCATGACCGAACTCTTCGTGGTGCTGACCGGCCTGGTGCTGCTGCTGACCGTCGGGGGCGTCCTCCTGCTCGGCCGCGACCGGCTCTCCGCCTGGACCGCTCCCGCCCGGGACGGGATCCGGCCCGAGCGCGCCCCGGACGCCCCTCTCGTGCTGCCCGAGGTGCTGACGCGGGAGGACGTCGGGCGGATCGCCTTCTCCGTCCGGCGCCGCGGCTACGACCCCGGGGAGGTGCACGCCGTGCTCGACCGCCTCGCCCGGCAGCTGCCGGCCCGGGACCCCGGACCCGGTCCGGCGCGGGGAGCGTGAGCTCCCGCCTGGCCGCCGCCCCCTGGTGGGCCCAGGCCGCGCTCGTCTGGGCGGCCTCCCGGGTGTGGGCGTGGGCCGTGTTCACCACGGTGGGGCGTCAGCAGGGCCCCGGCCCGTGGGGGGACGGCGCACTGGGCTACCTGGCGTTCACCGGCATCTGGGACTCGGACTGGTACGAGCGGATCGCCCGGGAGGGCTACCCGGGGTCCGTGCCGCGGGACGAGGCCGGGCGCGCCCAGGAGAACGCCTGGGCGTTCTACCCGGTCTTCCCGCTGCTCGTGCGGGCGGTGACGGGACTCACCGGCGCCGGCTGGGACGCCGCGGCCTCGGCGGTGTCCCTGGCGGCGGGATTCGGCGCGGCGCTGCTCGTCCACCGGCTCTTCCTCCGGTTCGCCGCCCCGGACACGGCCCTGTGGGGGCTGGCGTTCGTGGCGTTCAACCCGGTGGCCCCGGTGCTGCAGGTGCCCTACGCCGAGTCGCTGCACCTGGCGCTGCTGGCCGGGGCCCTGCTGCTGGTGTCCCGGGGCCGGCATCTCGCGGCGGCGCCGGTGGTGCTCGTCATGTGCCTGACCCGCCCCGCGGGGGTGCCCTTCGCGGCCGCCCTCGGGATCACCTGGCTCGTGCGGACCGTGGCCCGCCGCCGGGCCGGGCAGCTGCACCGGGCGGCCGACGCGTTCGACGGGCTGTTCGCCCTCGCGGTCCTGTCCTGCGCCGCCGCGCTGGCCTGGCCGGCGATCGCCTGGTGGGCCACCGGGGAGCCGACGGCGTACACGGAGACGGAGACGGCCTGGCGGGGCGGAGGACTGGTGCCGGTGGTCCCGTGGTTCGACACCGGGACGGACCTCTTCGGCCCGGTCGCCGGACTCGTCGCCCCGGTGCTGCTGGTGGCGGGCGGTGTCCTCGTGCTGCGCTCGCGGGTGGTGCGCGAGCGGCTGGACCTGCTCACCCGGGTGTGGCTGGCGAGCTACGCCGTGTACCTGCTGCTGTTCCTGCACCCGCAGACCAGCACCTTCCGGCTGCTGCTGCCGCTGTTCCCGCTCGCCCTGCCGCTGGCGGCGGTCTCGGACTCGCGCGCCTACCGGGTCGCGTGCGTGCTCTTCGGCGCCGTGCTCCAGCTGGTCTGGGTGGGCTGGCTGTGGCACTGGAAGCAGCTGCCCGGGGGCGGGGACTACCCGCCGTGAGTCGTTCCCGGGGCCGCGCCGACGCGCGCCGCCCCGGTCCCGTGCCGTCCGGTCCCACCGTGACGGCTCGGATAGGATGGGTGCAACACCAACTGAGGAAGAGGAGTTCCCACATGGCGGCCATGAAGCCGAGAACCGGTGACGGACCGATGGAGGTCACCAAGGAGGGGCGCAGCCTCATCATGCGCGTGCCGCTCGAGGGTGGCGGCCGGCTCGTGGTCGAGCTGAAGCCGGGCGAGGCCGCGGAGCTCAAGGAGTGCCTGGCCGGCGTGACCGAGTGACGTCCCGCCCGCGACGGCGGAGGGCCCGGCACCTGGTGGTGCCGGGCCCTCCGCCGTGCTGCGGTCCCGTCCTGTGCGGTTGCTGACGGGAGGCTCCGTCCCGGGGGCCCGCCTCAGCGGCGGACGGCGAGGAGCAGGCCCGAGCCGGTGGTCAGCAGCGCGGTGCTGAAGCGCTCGTCGTCCCGGAACAGCCGGTGCACGGCCCGCATGGTCCGGGTGTTCTCCTCGCGGTTGGCCGGTTGCGCCACCTTGTCCTGGTGCAGGGCGTCGTTGACCACCAGCATCCCGCCCGGACGCAGCAGCCGCACCGCCTCCTCGGCGTAGCCCAGGGTCCCCTCGGAGTCCGCGTCGAGGAACACGAGGTCGTAGGCCCCGGCGCTGAGCCGGGGCATCACCAGGGAGGCGCGGCCGGGGATGGTGCGGGTCCGGCTCGTCGGCACCCCGGCCTCCCGGAACGTGTCCCGGGCCGCGCGCAGGGCCCGGATGTCGGTGTCGATGGTCGTCAGCACGGACGTGGCCGGCAGCCCGCGCAGCAGCGCCAGCCCGGAGACCCCCGCCCCCGTGCCCACCTCCACGACGGTGGCGGGCCGCGCCGACGCGGCGAGCACCGTCAGGGCGGCGGCCGTGCCCGGGGTGACCGGCGGGATGCGCAGGGCGAGGGACCGCTCCCGGGCGCGGTAGGCGAGCTCGTCCTCCACGGCGAACGCCTCGGCGTACGACCAGCTCGTCGTCTTGTCCGCGCCCATGTTCCGCCCTTCGTCGCTGTGGTCAATGCGCGTCATCCTACCGGCTGGGTCCCCGCGCCCGGCCATCGTCCAGTCCGCGTCCAGCTTGCCCGCCGATCATGGGACCGACGCCGCGCCCCGCGCCCGGCCCCGCCCACCAGCGCCCGCACGAAGGAGGCCCGATGCCCCGCCCGGACCGCGCCGGCCCGGTGCCGTCCCGTCCCCGCAGCAACGCGGTGCCGGTGGCCGCTGCGACCGTCAGCGCCGTGCTCACCCTGCTGCTGGGCTCGGGCTACGCGGTCGGGCGCACCGTCGTGGCGGAGTCCGCGGCGTCCACGGGCGCCGCGGAGCAGGCCCCGGTCTCGGCGTGGCACGGCACCGGCGGGGTCGTGCACGCGGACGAGGCGTCCGCGGACCGCTGGCGCGCGGAGGGCTGGACGCTGCCCACCCTCGCCTCGGACGGCTACCAGGTGCTCTCCATGGCCCGCGACACCCGTTCCGGCCACCCGGTCGTGGAGGTGCGGCTGCAGCGCGGGGAGGACCTCGTCGTCGTGGTCGAGCAGCGCGGCCGGGTCGACCGGGGAAATCCCATGGACGGGATCACCGGGCTGCCCGTGAGCGCCGAGGGGCTCCGGCCCTCCCCGGTCGAGGGCGTCCCGCTCTGGCTGGACGCCGGTCCGCCGTGGCGGGTGGTGCTGGTGGGCGAGGACGTGGTGTACACCGTCACCGGGGGCAGCGGACCCTCCTCGATGGCCCGCACCGTCCACCACGTGCTGGCCGACGAGCTCAGCCGGGTGGCGGAGCCGGCCGCGAAGGATCCCGGCGTCGCCGAGACGGTGGCCGCCGGACTGCGCAGGATCTTCGGCTGACCCGTCCCGCTCCTCCCGGCTGGTAAAATTTCATCCTGTGCTCGGCATCAACGGCGGCGAAGCGATCATCCTGGTGCTCCTTGCCCTGTTCATCATCGGGCCGGAGCGGCTGCCGGAGTACGCGGAGAAGCTCAAGGAGTTCGTCAAGGCGGCCAAGCGCTACGCCACCGGCGCCACGGAGGAGCTCAAGGAGACCCTGGGGCCCGAGATCGCCGACGTCGACTGGCGCCGGCTGGATCCCCGCCAGTACGACCCCCGCACCATCGTGCGCCAGGCGCTGCTGGAGGACGACGAGCCGGCCCGCCCCGCCCCGCAGCGCCCCCGGTCCTCGCTGACCCGGCTGGCCCCCGGGGAGCCCGCCCCCTTCGACACCGAGGCGACCTGAGCCGTCCGTCCGCGCGGACCGGGCGGCGGTGACCGCCCGGTGGGAACCGGTCAGCGGGCCCCGTCAGCGGGGGCCGAGGCCCAGCGGCCGGCCGGCCAGCCCGAGCGGCCGGGAGCCCAGCACGTCGGCCACCGAGCGCAGCGCCGCCGCCGCAGGGGAGTCCGGGGCCGACCACACCACCGGCCGGCCCGCGTCCCCGCCCTCCCGGAGGGCGACGTCAAGGGGCACGGCCCCGAGCAGCGGCACCTCGTAGCCGAGCCGGCGGGTCAGCGACTCCGCGATCCGGGCGCCGCCACCGGCCCCGAAGAGCTCGAGCACGCTGCCGTCCGGCATGGGCATGCCGGCCATGTTCTCGACCACCCCGGCCACCGTCTGCCCGGTCTGCACGGCCAGCGCCCCGGAGCGCTCGGCGACCTCGACCGCGGCCTGCTGGGGGGTGGAGACGACCAGCACCTCGGCGGTGGGCAGCAGCTGCGCCACGGAGATCGCGACGTCCCCGGTGCCCGGCGGCAGGTCGAGGAAGAGGTGGTCCAGGTCCCCGAAGTGCACGTCCGTGAGGAACTGCTCGACCGCCCGGTGCAGCATCGGCCCGCGCCAGGCGACCGGCTGGTCCGGGTCCACGAACATCCCGATCGAGATGACCTTGAGCACCCCGGCGCGGCCGGTGTCCTGCCGGGCCGCCTCGGGGACCTCCACCACCGGGGGCAGGATCATGTCCCCCACCTGGGTGGGGGACCGGTCGATGCCCAGCAGGCCCGGGACGGAGAAGCCGTGGACGTCCGCGTCCACGATCCCCACGGACCGGCCCCGGGCGGCCAGCGCGGCGGCGAGGTTCACGGTGACGGTCGACTTGCCGACCCCGCCCTTGCCGCTGGTCACGGCGTGCACCCGGGTCAGGGAGGACGGGTCGTTGAAGGGCACGGTCCGGGTGTGGCCCACCCGCTCCTTGAGCGCGGAGCGCTGCTCGGACGTCATCACCCCGACCTCCACGGTCACGGAGCGCACCCCCGCCACGGTCGAGACGGCCTCCCGGACGTCCTGCTCGATGGTCGAGCGCAGGGGGCAGCCGCTGATCGTCAGCAGCACGTGCACCGCGGCGCGGCCGGCGTCGTCGAGGGCGGCGGAGCGGATCATCCCGAGCTCGGTCACGGGCCGGCGCAGCTCCGGGTCGAGCACGCGGTCCAGCGCCGCACGGAGTGCGGGGTGCAGGGCCTCGGGGGCCAGGACGTCGTCGGCACGGGGATCAGACACGCGGGATTCCTCTGGTCTCGGGGGCGGCGGGGCGGTCGAGGCCCCTGCTCCGGCGGCGGGGGCTCTTCCGCAGGTGGGCGGACTGCTCGTCGGCGTCCGGCGCCTCCTCCTGCGCCTCGAGGAGGTCCTCGAGCACCGAGCGCAGCTCGGAGCGCACGAAGTCGCGGGTGGCGACCTCGCGCAGCGCGATCCGCAGCGACGCGATCTCCCGGGTCAGGTACTCGGTGTCGGCGAGGTTCTGCTGCGCGCGGCGCCGGTCCTCCTCCTGGGTCACCCGGTCCCGGTCGTCCTGCCGGTTCTGCGCCAGCAGCAGCAGCGGGGCGGCGTAGGAGGCCTGCAGGGAGAGCATCAGCGTCAGCAGGGTGAAGTTCAGCGCCCGGGAGTCGAACTGCAGCTCCAGCGGGGCGAGGGTGTTCCAGCCCAGCCACACCGTCACCAGCACGGTCATCCAGAACAGGAACTGGGGCGTGCCCATGAAGCGGGCGAAGCCCTCCGTCCACTTGCCGAACGCGTCCGGGTTCGGCCGGAACCGGTCCAGCAGCCCGGGGCGGTGCTCCCGGGGCTGGTCCAGGGCGTTGACGCGGGCGCGCCGGGCCTCCCGCTCACTCATATCGCTTGCCCACCTTCCGGATCGGGGTGCCGTCGTCGGCGGTGCGCCAGTCCTCGGGCAGCAGGGCGTCGAGGACGTCGTCGATCGTGATCGCCCCGACCACCCGGTCGTGGTCGTTGACCACGGGGATGATGGTCAGGTCGTAGGTCGCCAGCTCGCGGGCGACGTCCTGCAGCGAGGCGAGGTCGGAGACCGGCTCGAGCGAGCGGTCGATGAGGTTGCCCACGGCCTCGGGCGGCGGGTAGCGCAGCAGCTTCTGGGTGTGCACCATGCCGAGGTACTTGCCGGTGGGCGTCTCCAGCGGCGGCCGGGAGACGATCACGGCCGCCGCGACCGCGGGGCTGAGCTCCTCCTGCCGGATGTGCGCGAGGGCCTCGGCGACCGTGGCCTCCGGCGGCAGGATGATCGGCACGGGGGTCATCAGCGAGCCGGCCGTGCCCTCCTCGTACTCCAGCAGGCGCCGGACGTCCTCGGCGTCCTCGGGCTGCATGAGGGCGAGCAGCTCCTCGGCCTGGGCGTCGGGCAGCTCGTTGAGCAGGTCGGCGGCGTCGTCGGGCTCCATCTCCTCGAGCACCGTGGCCGCGCGGTCCCGCGCCATGTTGGTGAGGATGTAGACCTGGTCCTCCTCCGGGAGCTCCTCGAGGACGTCGGCGAGCCGGTCGTCCTGCAGCTCGTGCGCGATCTCGAGCTTGCGCTTGGCCGACATGTCGTGGATCTCGTCGGCGAGGTCGGCGGGCTGCTGCTCCTCGTGGGTGGCGACCCACTGGGTGGCCGGCTGGTGGCCCGCGGCGGAGGGGTCCCCGGCGTCCTCCCAGTCGATGATCAGCGTCTCGTTGCGCCGGCGCATCAGGCCGCCGCCGGTGCCGGTGCGCCGGACGAAGAGCTGGGTGATCAGCCAGTCGCCGGTGTTGCGCTTGCGCTCCATGGCCATGTCCTCGATGGTGGCCTCACCGGAGCCGTCGCGCAGCACCACGGTGCGGTCGAAGACCTCGCCGATGGCCAGGGTCTCCGCGCCGCGCTGCTCGAAGCGGCGCAGGTTGACGAGCCCGGTGCTGATGATCTTCTCCGCGTCGATGCTGGTCACCCGGGTCATGGGCACGAACACGCGCTTCTTGCCGAGGACCTCCACCACGAGCCCCACCACGAGCGGGCGGCGGGAGGAGCGCCCGTACCGGGAGCTCCCGCGCATCAGCACGACGACGTCGCGCAACCGCCCCAGACGGTCCCCCAGGGGGTCGAACACGTCGAGGCCGATCAGGCGCGCGATGAAGATCTTGTCGATGTTGCTGCTCACCGTACAAGACTACCCATCGGCCCGAGGCGCCCGGTCCGGCCGGGGGAGGACCCGGAAGGAGCCGGGCATGGGGGAGAATGGGGCCATGAGCACGCCACGGTCCCTGCCCCCCGCCAGCCCCGCCGTCCGCGGCCTGCCCCGCGGGGAGGTGATCGGCCGCTACGGCACCTACGCCGACGCCCAGAAGGCCGTGGACCACCTCGCGGACGAGCAGTTCGAGGTGGACCGGATCGCGATCGTCGGCAACGACCTGAAGTCCGTGGAGCAGGTCACCGGCCGGCTGAGCTATCCGAAGGTCGCCGGCCAGGGCGCGCTCAACGGCATGGTCTTCGGCGCCTTCCTCGGGATGATCCTCTCCCTGCTCGGCGGCGGCGAGTGGGTGTCTTCCCTGCTGGTGTCGGTGCTGCTCGGCGGGGCGTTCTGGATGCTGCTGGCCACGGTGACCTACGCGATGCAGCGCGGCAAGCGGGACTTCACCTCCACCAACCAGATCGTCGCCACCTCCTACGACGTCGTGGCCGCCCCGGAGGTGGCCCAGCGCGCCCGGCAGGTGCTGCAGGGGCTGCGCGGGCTGCAGAGCCTGCCGCTCGGCGGGTCCTCCCGGCCCAATCCCGCGCAGGCCCCCGCGCACGGCCAGGGCCCCGTGCACGACCAGGGGCCTGCACACGGCCAGCAGCCGCCGGGACCAGGGGCCCCGTGGCAGCGCCCGGCCTACGGCGCCCCGACCGGTCAGGGGACCGGGCCCCAGACCCCCGGGCAGCGGGGCCCCGGGCAACAGGGCCCCGCGGGGCCTGCCCCCGGGCAGCGGCCCGAGGAGCCGGTGCCCGGGCGCTCCGCCGGGTTCGAGGACCTCCCCGACGGGCGGCCGCAGTACGGCATCCGTCTCCCGGCCGGGGAGCCGGCCCGCCGCGACGCCGGGCCGGCCGAGCACCGTGCCGCCCCGGAGAAGGGCCCCGAGGACGGCCCGGGTGAGCCGTCCGCCGGCGGGAGCACCTCGGCCGACGCCTCCCGCTGACGGGCGGGACGGCCCGCCCGTCAGGCGCGGCCTCCTGCGGGGCGGGCCCGTCCTCCCGCCGGTGGGCGGCGGCTCAGCTCGGGTCGACGCCCTCCCGGGCGTGCCACAGGCCCGTCATCCAGGCCTCCACCTCGTCCGGGGTGCGCGGCAGCCCCGAGGAGAGGTTGACGTTGCCGTCCTCGGTGATCAGGACGTCGTCCTCGATCCGCACGCCGATGCCCCGGTACTCCTCCGGCACGGCGAGGTCCTCGGCCTTGAAGTAGAGGCCGGGCTCGATCGTGAAGACCATCCCCGGCTCGATCACCCCGTCCACGTACAGCTCCCGCTTGGCCTGCGCGCAGTCGTGCACGTCCAGGCCCAGGTGGTGGCTGGTGCCGTGGGGCATCCAGCGCCGGTGGTGCTGGCCCTCCGCGGACAGCGAGACCTCCGCGGACACGGGGAGCAGCCCCCAGCTCTCCAGCCGGCGGGCGAGCACCTCCATGGCCGCGGCGTGCACGTCGCGGAAGCGGTTGCCGGGCACCGCCGCGTCGAAGGCGGCGTCGGCGGCGTCGAGGACCGCCTGGTAGATCCGTCGCTGGACGTCGGTGTAGCGTCCGTTCACCGGCAGGGTGCGGGTGATGTCGGCGGTGTAGAGCGAATCGGCCTCCACGCCCGCGTCCACCAGGATGAGCTCCCCGGGGATCACCCGGCCGGTGTTGCGGATCCAGTGCAGGACGGTGGCGTTGTTGCCGCACGCCGCGATGGTGTCGTAGCCGAGGTCGTTGCCCTCCGTGCGGGCCCGGGCGAAGAACGCGCCCTCGACCATGCGCTCGCCGCGGTGGCGGTGGCCGGCGGCGGCGGGGAGCACATGCACGATGTCGGTGAAGCCGGCGATCGTCGCGTGCACGGCCTCGCGCAGCTGCTCGACCTCGTGCTCGTCCTTGACCAGTCGCAGCTCGGAGAGCGCCTCGGTGAGCTCGCCGTCGAGGGCGTCCGAGCTCTCCAGCTCCACCCCGGTGTTGATCCGCGAGGTGTCGACCAGGGCGTCGACGTTGAGGTCGACCTCGCGCACCAGCCGGATCCGCACCCCGCCCAGGGCCGCCGGCCCCGCGTTCTTGGTGATGGCGTCCTCGAGCCCGCCCAGGTCCCGGGTGCGCAGCCCGTAGGCGGTGCCCAGCTCCTCCAGGGTGGGGCGGGGCCCCACCCAGAACTCGCCGTTCTTGGCGTCCGCGTAGAACTCCTTGGAGTCGCGGCCGGCCATGGGGTGGAAGTACAGGGTGGCCTCGTGCCCGCCGCCGTCGTCGCCGCGGCCCTCCTCCACGGGCTCGAGCACCAGGACGGCGTCCGGCTCGTGGTCCACGCCCAGGCCCGTGAGGTGGGCGAATGCGGAGTGCGGGCGGAAGCGGTAGTCCGTGTCGTTGGAGCGGACCTTCAGCGGCCCGGCGGGCAGCACGAGCCGCTCGCCCGGGAACCGCTCGGAGATCCGCCGGCGGCGCCGGGCCGCGAAGTCGGCCACCGGCTCCCGCCGGGTCCCGGCCGGCTCCGGGTCGGCCCACTGGGAGGCCATGAACTGCTGGAAGGCGGGGGAGTCCGGCCGCTGCGACCGGTTCTCGACCCGGTCGGAGAGCGGCTGGTCGGCGTGCTGGGGTGTGCTGCTGTGCTCTGTCATGGTTCCTTTCCTCGTCTCGTCAGTCTCATCGTGCCACGGCGGGCCGCGGGCCGTCCCCGCCGGGACCGGTATCGTGGAGGAGGTGAAGATCGACCTGCACACCCACTCGGCGGAATCCGACGGCACGGAGCGCCCGGCGGACGTCGCCCGCGCCGCCCACGCGGCGGGGCTGGACGTGTTCGCGCTGACCGACCACGACACCACGTCCGGGTGGCAGGAGGCCGGTGACGCGGCGGTGGCCCTCGGGGTCGCGTTCGTGCCCGGCATGGAGATCTCCTGCACCACGGGCACCGGGATCTCCGTGCACCTGCTGAGCTATCTGCACGATCCCGCGGATCCGGCGCTGCTCGCCGAGGTCGAGTCCTCCCGCGGCTCCCGGCGCACCCGCGCCCAGCGCATGGTCGAGCTGCTCTCCGAGGACTACCCCATCGACTGGGACGTGGTCCTGGACCACGTCCACGAGGACGCCACGGTGGGCCGCCCGCACATCGCCGACGCCCTGGTCACCGCCGGGGTCGTGGAGGACCGCAGCGCAGCCTTCGCCTCGGTGCTGCACAGCCGCTCCCGCTACTACGTCCCGCACTACGCCCCGGACCCGGTGCGGGCCGTGCGCCTGGTGCGCGCCGCCGGCGGGGTCCCGGTGTTCGCGCACCCGCTGGCGGCCGCCCGGGGCCGGGTGGTCGGCCCCGAGGTCTTCGAGGCCATGATCGACGCCGGCCTGGCCGGGCTGGAGGTCGCCCACCGGGACAACCCCGACGACGCCCGGGCGCGCCTGGTGCAGATGGCCTCCGAGCACGACCTGCTGGTGACGGGCTCGAGCGACTACCACGGCACCGGCAAGCCCAACCGCCTCGGGGAGAACCTGACGTCGGTGCAGTCGCTCGTGCGGATCGAGGAGCAGGCCACCTCCGGCGTGGTGGTCCGGTACCCCTGAGCCGGCCGGCTCAGCTGCGCACGGCCGCGTGCGGCAGGCGCTCGCGCATGACCTCGACCGCCTCCGGGTTGCGGTCCACGCACACGAACCGCCGGTCCAGCTGATGGGCGGCGGCCCCGAGGGTCCCGGAGCCGGCGAAGAAGTCCAGCACCCAGTCCCCGCGGGCGGAGCTGGCCGCGACCATCCGCCGCACCAGGCCCACGGGCTTCTGGGTGGGGTAGCCGGTCTTCTCCCGCCCGGTGGGGGAGACGATGGTGTGCCACCACACGTCCGTGGGCAGCTTCCCCCGCTCCACCTTCTCGGGGGTCACCAGCCCCGGGGCCATGTAGGGCTCCCGGTCCACCTCGGTGCTGTCGAACAGGTAGCGCTCCGGGTCCTTGACGTAGACCAGGACGTTGTCGTGCTTGGCCGGCCACCGGCGGCGGGAGCGCCCGCCGTAGTCGTAGGCCCAGATGATCTCGTTGAGGAAGCACTCCCGGCCGAAGATCGCGTCCAGCATGACCTTGGCGTAGTGCACCTCCCGGTAGTCCAGGTGCAGGTACAGCGTCCCGTCGTCGGCCAGCACCCGCCACGCCTCCCGCAGCCGCGGCTCCAGGAAGCCCCAGTAGTCGGCGAACGCGTCGTCGTAGCTGCGCAGCGCGCCCAGCACCGTCGTGTACGAGCGACCGGCGAAGCCGGTCCGGTCGCCCTCCCCGTCCGCCGCGGGGGTCATGCTGGCGGCGCGCCGGCGCTGGGTGCGGCCCGTGTTGAAGGGCGGGTCCACGTAGATCATGCGGAAGGCCCCGCCGGGCAGCCGCCGCAGGAGATCCAGGTTCTCCGCGGCGACCACCGCGTCGGGGCCCTCGGCGTCGAAGACGAAGGGGATCACTCGGCGGCGGTGCCGCTCTGCGCCCGCTGGGCCTCGCCGCCGCCCTGGCCGCCGCGGCGGCGCCGGCGCCGGCGGGTGGTGCCGTCGGAGGTGCGCTCCACCGAGGTCTCCCGGGCGGTCTCCCGGGCCTCCGCGCGCCGCTCGCCCGTTGCCGGGGCCGCCTCCCGGCGGCTCCGGCGCTCGCCGCGGTCCTCGCCGCGGTCCTCCCGGCGGTCCTGGCCCCGGCGGGACCCGCCGCCGGAGCGGGTCGCGTCGCGGTCGCGGGTCGCGTCGCGGTCGCGGGAGCGCCCGCCCCGGCCCTCGCCGCGCGGGCCGGACTTGCGCCCGCCCGGCTCGCCGAGGTCCTCGAGCACCTCGGCCTCCAGCCCGGCGTGGGTGCGCTTGGAGCGGGGCAGCCGGCCCTTGGTGCCCTTCGGGATGCCCAGGTCCTCGTACAGGTGCTCCGAGGAGGAGTAGGTCTCCCGCGGCTCGGGGATGCCCAGCTCGAGGGCCTTGTCGATGAGCCGCCAGCGGGGCACGTCGTCCCAGTCCACGAACGTGACGGCGGTGCCCTTGTTGCCGGCGCGCCCGGTGCGCCCCGTGCGGTGCAGGTAGGTCTTCTCGTCCTCGGGGCACTGGAAGTTGATGACGTGGGTGACGTCCTCGACGTCGATGCCGCGGGCGGCGACGTCGGTGGCCACGAGCACGTCGACCTTGTTGTTGCGGAAGGCCCGCAGGGCCTGCTCGCGCGCCCCCTGCCCGAGGTCGCCGTGCAGCGGTGCGGCGGCGAAGCCGCGGGAGATCAGCTCGTCCGCCAGCTTGGCGGCGGCGCGCTTGGTCTTCGTGAAGACGATCGTGCGCCCGCGGCCCTCGGCCTGCAGGATCCGGGCCACGACCTCGTCCTTGTCGAGCTGGTGGGCCCGGTAGACGACCTGCCGGATGTCCTTCTTGGTGGCGCCCTCGTCCGGAGCGGCGGCCCGGATGTGCATGGGCTTGGTCATGTAGCGCCGGGCCATGGCCACCACGGGACCGGGCATCGTCGCGGAGAAAAGCATGGTCTGGCGGACCTCGGGCACCGCCGCGAGCAGCTTCTCGACGTCGGGCAGGAAGCCCAGGTCCAGCATCTCGTCGGCCTCGTCGAGGACCACGGCACGCACCGCGGAGAGGTCGAGGTGGCGCTGCCGGTTGAGGTCGATGAGCCGGCCCGGGGTGCCCACGACCACCTCGACGCCGCGCTGCAGCTCCTCGATCTGGGGCTCGTAGGCCCGGCCGCCGTAGATCGTGGCGACCCGGGCGTCCCGGGTCCGCGCGGCGGTCGAGAGGTCCTGCCCGACCTGGACGGCCAGCTCGCGCGTGGGCACCACGATGAGGGCCTGCGGGGCGCCCGGCTTCTTCAGCTGCTCCCAGCCGGCGTCGCCGCGGCCCACCACGCGCTGCACCACGGGGATGCCGAAGCCCAGGGTCTTGCCGGTGCCGGTCTTCGCCTGGCCGATGATGTCCTGCCCGGACAGGGCCACCGGCAGGGTCATGGCCTGGATGGGGAAGGGGTGGACGATGCCCTCGGCAGCGAGGGAGTCCACGATGTCCTGGCGCACCCCGAACTCGCCGAAGCCCTGCGGCAGCGGCTGGGGGTGCTCGTCGGTCTCCACGACGACGTCGGGGGTGCCGGCCGGCGCCGCCCCGCCGGCCGCGAGGTCCTCGGGGACGGTGTCGGTGATGTGGTCGGTGCTGCGGTCGGTGGTGTCTTCGGTCACGATGCGGGTTCCTTCGTTCGGGCACGCCCGCGCCAGGGGCGCGGACCGGGGTCCGGCCTGGGGCCGCCGTGGTGGCTGCCGCCGGGGGCGTGCGGTGGGTGGAAGCCGATCGCGAGCGTGCGCCGCCCCGACCGGGCGCGCCACGGGATCGTGGGGCCCGGCTCCGGTCCCGTGCGCGGCCGCCGTGCGGGGCCTGGTCGCCGGGAACGGGGGCGAGAAGGTGTCTGTCGTTCGTGGGATCGCGGGTACGACCGGTCATCCAGTGCGCTTAACAGTGTAGCCCGGCGACCGCGCACACTCCGTGCGGTCGCCGGGCCGGGGTCCGCCGTGCTCGGCGGGCGGGCGCTCAGTCGTCCTTGGTGAAGGGCATGAACCCCACGGGCCGCTTCTGCTCGGCGCCGACGGCGGCGTAGCCGATGACGTTCGCGGGGACGACGGTCACGTTGCCCTTGGCGTCCGTGAGGGTCAGCGGGGTCCCGGAGGAGATGGCCGCGGTGATCTGCTCGACGGCTTCCTGCGCCTCGAGCGCGGAGTCGACGACGATCTCCCTCGCGACGTGCTGAACACCGATCTTGATCTCCATGGGTCCTCCTCGAAAGCGGGGCTGCGGGTGCGTCCCGGTCAGTCTAGGGGGGGGCTACTCCCAGTCCTCGTCGAGCACCGAGATTCCGCCCCAAGCTAAACGGAAGATCTGCCGCTGGGCCTCGGCCCGCCCGCCGGTGCCCGGGTTGCGGATCCAGTGCACCGCCGCGGTCTGCGCCATGCCGGTCAGGGACCGGGAGACGAGCACCGCGTGCGGGTGGCTGAGCCCCGCGTTGGGCCCGAGCACCGTGGCGATCGCGTCGGCCACCGTCAAGTGGAAGTTCTCGAACCGCTCGGCGACCTCGGGATCCGCGAGCAGGTCCGACTCGAAGATCAGCCGGTGGGCCTCCGGGTTGGCCTCCACGAACCCGAAGTAGACGTCCAGCATGGACTCCACCCGCTCGCGGTTGACCTCGCTGCCCCGCAGCGCGGCGACGAGGGCCTCAGAGAGCTCCTGGAGGTAGTAGTCGACGAGCGCCAGGTAGAGCTCGCGCTTGCCGGGGAAGTGCTGGTACAGCACCGGCTTGCTCACCTGGGCGGCGTCCGCGATGTCGTCCATCGACGACCCGTGGTAGCCGTTGGAGGAGAACACGGTCAGTGCCGTCTCCAGCAGCTGCCGGCGGCGCGCCTCCCGCGGCAGGCGCGCGGGGCGGCCTCTCCTGGTCTCAGTCATGAACCGTTCCTCCTCAACCGGCCGGCGGAGCCGGCCGCACGAAATGCTGCCCTACCCTGCCGCCTTCGGACGGTGGTCGATCTCCGCGGCCGGAGCGGGGGCCGGGGACGCGGTCCGCTCGGCCGGGGCGGCGGGGACCTCGATGCCGTACAGGGCCTCCAGGCCGGTGATGTACTCGTCCTGCCGGCCCTGCGCGGCGAGCTCCCGGGCGCGCACGGTCGGGGTGTGCAGCAGGGAGCGGACCATGCGGCGCATCGCCAGCTCGATCTGCTCCTTCGCGGCCGTGCAGCCGTGGTGGGACGTGACCTTCTCGAGCTCGGCGTCCAGCACGGCCATGGTGTGCCGGCGCAGCGCGACGATCGCGGCGTCCATGTCCCGTCCGTCCTGGCTCGCGGCGAACTCCTGGGCGGCTTGCTCCACGATCCCGGTCGCGGCCTCGACCGACTCCCGGGTCTCCTCGGGGGCGGCCAGGCGCACCGACTCGAGGGTGATCAGGTCCACGCCCGGCAGGTCCGCCACGGCCGGGTCGAAGTCGCGGGTGAGCGCCAGGTCGACGACGGTGCGCGGTCCGGCGGGGAGCGCGGAGGCGCCCATGGGGGAGGAGCCGCCGCTGCAGCCGATCACCACGTCGGCGCGCTCCAGGGCGGCGGGCAGCCCCGCGGGCTCCACCGGGGTCCCGCCGCGGTTCTGCGTGAACTGCTCGGCGCGGCCGGACCCGGAGAACACCTCGATGTCGGCGCAGCCGCGGTCGCGCAGGGCGGCCATGGTCGCCCCGGCATAGGCGCCGGTGCCGAACACGAGGGCCCGGCGCGAGGCCCAGGTGCCGGCCGTGACGTCGTCGGCGAGGTCCAGGGCCACGGAGACGATCGACCGGCCCCGCTCACCCAGCGCGGTCTGCGTGCCGATCTTCCGCGCCGTGCGCGCGGCCGCCTCGAACAGGCGCAGGAGCCGGCCCGAGACGGTCCCCGCCTGCTGGGCGTCGTTGAGCGCCCGCCGGACCTGCCCGGTGATCTCGCGCTCGCCCACGACGGCGGACTCCAGTCCCGAGACGACCGTGAAGAGGTGGCGCGCGGCGCCCGAGTCGGTGAAGACCCGCAGCGAACCGGTGACGAACTCCGGATCCAGCCCGGAGCGGTAGCCGATCTGTTCGGCGAGCTCGGAGAGGACCTCGTCCAGTGCGGCCCGCGGGGAGGCGCCCGGCGCGGGCTCGAGCTCGCCGTAGAGCTCGAGCCGGTTGCACGTGGACAGGGTGACGGCCCCCTGGAGCCGGCCGGAGCCGACCATCTCCTCGGACAGGCCGAGGGCACCGGTGCTGAGACGCGCAACGGTGTTCAGATCGACGTTCTGGTGGGAGGCGACGAGTGCGAAGAGGACCACAGTCCATTCATACTAGACGGTCACCGCGATTGCGTGCCCCGGTGACGCGTGAGAGGCCGCTCACCCCCGGCGGTGACGCTGCGTCGGCAAACGACGTCGGTGTTCCTTGGCACAATGGAGGCACTATGCCTACCACCCCTGAGACGGCGAGCACGCCGGACACGTCGACCGCAGCCGTTCCCGGGCATCCCACGGGCGGCACCCACCCCTCGGCGGCGTTCGACCGCCTGACCGGATCGCTCGGGGCGCTGCCGGAGCGCCACCCGCTGCGCGCCGCCGGGACGATGGACGCGCCGCTGCTGCAGGCTCTCACCGGCCGCACGCCCGACCGCCGCCCGGTGTGGTTCATGCGGCAGGCCGGCCGCTCGCTGCCGGAGTACCGCAGCCTGCGCCAGGGCACCGCGATGCTCGACGCGTGCCTCGACCCGGCGATGGCCGCCGAGATCACGCTCCAGCCGGTGCGCCGCCACGACGTGGACGCCGCCATCTTCTTCTCCGACATCGTCGTGCCCATGCGCGTGGCCGGCGTGGACGTCGAGATCGTCCCCGGTCGCGGTCCCGTCCTGGAGCACCCCGTCCGCACCGCCGCGGACGTCGCCGCGCTCCCGGAGCTGGCGGACGCCGCCCTGGACCCCGTCCGGGAGGCCGTCGCCCGCACCGTCGCGGAGCTCGGCGCCACCCCGCTGATCGGCTTCGCCGGCGCCCCCTTCACCGTGGCCGCCTACATGGTGGAGGGCGGGCCCTCGCGGGACCACCTCCTGCCGCGCACGATGATGCACGCCGACCCCGCCGCGTGGCGGGCGCTGGCCGAGTGGGCCGCCCGGACCTCCGGGGCGTTCCTTCGCGCCCAGGTCGAGGCGGGCGCCTCGGCCGTGCAGCTGTTCGACTCCTGGGCGGGCTCCCTCTCGCTGCCCGACTACCGGGCGCACGTGCTGGAGCACTCGACGGCCGCGCTCGGGGCCGTGGCCGACCTCGCCGTGCCCCGCGTCCACTTCGGGACCGGCACCGGCGAGCTGCTCCCGGCCATGCGCGACGCCGGGGCGGACGCCGTCGGCGTCGACTACCGGCTGCCCCTCGAGGAGGCCAACCGCCGGCTCGGCGGCCGCACGGTGCTCCAGGGCAACATCGACCCCGCCCTGCTCGCGGCCCCGTGGCCGGTGCTCACCGAGCACGTGCGCGAGGTCCTGCGCGGCGGGGACCGGGCGCCCGGCCACGTCGTGAACCTCGGCCACGGCGTCCCGCCCGGGACGGATCCCCAGGTGCTGACCGATCTCGTGGGCTTCGTCCACGACCAGCCGGTGGAGCGGGCCCCGCGCGAGGGCACACCGTGAGCCCCCGCCCCGCCGGACGGACGGCACCGCCCCGCTCCGCCCTCGTGGTCGGCGGGGGCGTCTCCGGTCTGGTGGCCGCCCACGACCTCGCCGCGCGGGGGCTGCGCGTCACGCTGGTCGAGGCCGAGGACCACCTGGGCGGCGCCGTCGGCGCCCACCAGGTCGCCGGTCTCGTCATGGACTCCGGCGCGGAGTCCTTCGCGACGCGCTCCCGGGCGGTGCCGGACCTCCTGGAGGAGCTCGGGCTGGGCGACCGCGTGGTGCAGCCCCGCCGGGGCGGCTCCTGGCTGTTCCTGCCCGAGGGTGCCGTCCCGGCGCCCGACTCCGGGATCCTCGGCATTCCCGCTGATCCGACCGCCCCGCGGCTGCGGGCGGCCCTGGGCCGCGCGGGCATGGTCCGGGCCGGCCTCGACCGCCGGCTGCCCGCCTTCGTCGGCACGACCGAGCGCTCCCTGGGCGGTCTCGTCCGGGCGCGGATGGGGGACCGGGTGCTGGAGCGTCTCGTCGCCCCGTTCACCACGGGCGTGCACTCCGCCCACCCCGACGATCTCGACGTCGACGCGGTGGCGCCCGGCCTGCGCCGGGCCCTGCGCGAGCACGGCTCCCTCGGCGCCGCGGCGGGGGCCCTGCGCCGCGCCGCGCCCGCGGGGGCGAACGTGGCCGGGCTGCGCGGCGGGATGAACGCCCTGTCCGAGACGCTCGTGCGCGAGCTCGAGCGCGCGGGCGTGAAGCTGGTCACCGACTACGACGTCATCGCCCTGGACCGCGACCCCCGGCGCGAGGGCTGGATGGTCATCCAGCGCCAGCCCCGCCGCGGCGAGAAGACCGCTGTGGCCCGCGGCGAGCTGCTGGTCGTGGCCACGGACGGCGCCACCGCCGTCCGGCTCCTGGCCGGACACCGCCACGAGCTCCAGCGGTTCACCCCGGAACCGGGTCCCCAGGTGGCCCTCGCCACCCTCGTGGTGGACGAGCCGCGCCTGGACGGCGCGCCCCGGGGCACGGGCCTGCTCGTCAGCGAGGACGCCCGCGCGGTGCGCGCCAAGGCCCTGACCCACGCCAGTGCCAAGTGGGACTGGCTGCGGGAGGCCGCCGGCCCGGGCCGGCACGTGCTGCGCCTGTCCTACGGCCGCGCCCAGCCCGACGCCTCCGCGGTGCCCCCCGAGGTCGCCCTGCCCGACGAGCAGCTGATCCGGCTGGCGCTCTCCGACGCCTCGACCCTGATGGGGGTGCCCCTGCGCCCGGCGCAGCTGGTCGGCGCGGACATCGTGCGGTGGCGCTCGGCGCTGCCCCGCGCGGGGGTCGGCCACGCCCGCCGCGTGACGGAGTTCCGCCGGGCGCTGGCGCAGCTGCCCGACGCCGTCGCCGTCGGCGGCTGGCTGGCCGGCACGGGACTCGCCTCCGTCGTCGCCGACACCCGCTCCCAGGTCCGCGCGCTCCTCGCCGAGGCCGGCGTCCCGGAGGCCGCCGCGCCGCCCGGGTCCGGACCCGCCCGGACCGACACCGACCCCACCCGACGAAAGGACTGATCCTTGAGCCACGACACCAGGCCGCAGTCGCACGACGGCCGACCCGCCGCCGAGCCCGAACAGGCGCAGGACGGGGGTGCGGAGCAGCTCCACTGGGCCGTCTGGACCGTGTTCGCCCGGCCCGCGGGGCCCTCCGGCGGAGCCTCCGCCGGTTCCGACGGGGCCGCCGCGGAGTTCGACGGCGTCGTCGAGCAGCTGTCCGCCGAGGGCGTGACGCTGCGCGGGGTCTACGACGTCTCCGGCATGCGCGAGGACGCCGACGTCCTGACCTGGCTGCACGGCGAGGACCCCCAGGCGCTGCAGGCGGCGGTCCGCCGGCTGCGCCGCACGGGCCTGCTCGCGGGCACCGCCCAGGTCTGGAACGCGATGGGCGTCCACCGGGACGCCGAGTTCACCCGCAACCACTCCCCGTCCTTCGCCCGGGGAGTCCCGGCCGAGCAGTGGGTGTGCGTCTACCCGTTCGTGCGCTCCTACGAGTGGTACTACATGAACCCCCAGCGCCGCGGCGAGATGCTGCGCAACCACGGCATGGCCGCCCGGGACTACCCCCAGGTGCTGGCCAACACCATCGCCTGCTTCGGGCTCAACGACTTCGAGTGGCTGCTGGCCCTGGAGGCGCCCGAGCTCGTGGACCTCGTGGACGTGATGCGGGCCTTCCGCAACACGGAGGCCCGGCTGCACGTGCGCGAGGAGACGCCCTTCTACACCGGTCGCCGGATCGGCACCGAGGAGATCGCGGAGGTGCTGCGATGACCGCCGAGAACGACCTCTCCCGCGCCCGGGCCCACCCGCCCGAGGACTACGACGCCGTCATCCTCTCCTCCTTCGGGGGCCCCGAGGGCCAGGACGACGTCCTGCCCTTCCTGCGCAACGTCACGAAGGGCCGCGGCATCCCCGACGAGCGGCTCGAGGAGGTCGCCACCCACTACCGGGCCAACGGCGGCGTGAGCCCCATCAACGCCCAGAACCGCGCGCTGCGCTCCGCCCTCGAGGCGGAGCTGCTGGGCCGGGGGATGCACGTGCCCGTGCTCTGGGCCAACCGCAACTGGGCTCCCTACGTGGCCGACGTGGTGCGGGAGTGCCACGCCCGGGGCATGCACCGGCTGCTGGTGCTGGCCACGAGCGCGTACTCCAGCTACTCCGGGTGCCGGCAGTACCGCGAGGACTACGGCGTCGCGCTCGAAGAGCTCGGCCTGCGGGACGAGATGCACATCGACAAGGTGCACCAGTACTACGACTCCGAGGGGTTCGTGCAGCCCTTCGTCGAAGGCCTCCGGGACGGCCTCGCACAGGTCCGGGAGCGGCTGGGCGCCGAGGGCGGACGGATCGCGATCCTGTTTTGCACCCACTCCATCCCGACCACCGACGCCGAGGCGTCCGGGCCGGCGCGGATGGACTTCGAGGAGAACTCCGCCTACGTGGCGCAGCACCTCGCCGTCGCCCGCACCGTGCTCGAGCGCGTGGGGCCGGAGGAGCTGGGCGACCACACCTGGGACCTCGTCTACCAGTCCCGCTCCGGGCCCCCGCAGGTGCCGTGGCTCGAGCCGGACGTCAACGACGCCCTCGAGGAGGTCGCCGGGCGCGGGGTCGCCGGTGCGGTGCTGGTGCCGCTGGGCTTCGTCTCCGACCACATGGAGGTCAAGTGGGACCTCGACACGGAGGCCCTCGAGACCTGTGAGCGGCTGGGCCTGCCGGCCGTCCGCACCCCCACCGCCGGCACGCACCCGGCCTTCGTGTCCGGGCTGGCCGACCTCGTCGAGCAACGGGTCGCCGGCCGCGCCGCGCCGCCGCGGGTCTCCGCGTGCGCCCAGGGCACGTGGTTCGACGACTGCGCCCCGGACTGCTGCGTCAAGGTGCTGCGGGGCGCCGCCGGCCCGCGCCCGACCATCGCCCAGCGTCCCGAGGGCGACCCGATCCCCGTCGATCTCGACGAGTCCGGGGAGGTGCGGTACGCGTGACGGCCGAGACCGCCGCGGACCGGCCCGTCCTCCGGGTCGGGACCCGCGGCTCCCAGCTGGCCCTGACCCAGACCGCCACGGCCGCGCGCGCCGTGGCGGCCGCGGGCGGACTCGAGCCGGAGCTCGTCACGATCCGCACGGAGGGTGACGTCCTGACCGGCCCGCTCTCCCAGATGGGCGGCACCGGGGTCTTCGCCACGGCGCTGCGCGCGGCGCTGCTGGCCGGCTCGGTGGACCTGGCCGTGCACTCGCTCAAGGACCTGCCCACCACCCCCGTGCCCGGTCTCGAGGTGGCCGCGGTGCCGGAGCGGGAGGACCCCCGCGACGCCCTGTGCGCCCGCGACGGGCTCACCCTGGCGCAGCTGCCGGCCGGGGCGAAGGTCGGCACGGGCTCGCCGCGGCGGGCGGCGCAGGTGCGCGCCGCCCGCCCGGACCTGGAGATCGTGGACATCCGCGGCAACGTCGGCACCCGCCTGGCGCGTGTGGCCCCCGGCGACCTCGACGCGGTGGTCCTCGCCGCCTCGGGGCTGCACCGGCTGGGCCGGCAGGACGCGATCACCGAGCTGATCGACCCGTCCGTGATGCTCCCGGCACCGGGCCAGGGCGCCCTGGCCCTGGAGTGCCGGACCGAGGACGCCGCCGGGGACGCTCCCCTCGCCACCGCCCTGGCCGCGGTGGACCACCTGGAGACGCGGCTCGCCGTGACCGCCGAGCGGGCGCTGCTGACCCGTCTCGAGGCCGGGTGCGCCGCCCCCGTCGGCACCTACGGGAGGACCCGGGGCGACGAGCTGGTGCTCGACGTGGTCGTGGCCGACCCGGACGGCAGCCAGGTGATGCGCCGCGGCGGCAGCACGGCGGAGCGCACCGTCGACGCCGCCCGGGACCTCGGCACCCGGCTGGCCGACGAGCTGCTCGCCGACGGCGCCGGCCGGCTGGCCCGGTTGACGCTCTGAGACCCGTGCCGCGCCCCGGCCACGACGACCGCTCCGGTGCCCTGCGCGGGGCCCGGGTCGTCGTCACGCGCTCCGCCGGGCGGGCCCGGGAACTCGTGGCGCTGTTGCGCGCGGACGGGGTCCGCGTCCGGCTCGCGCCGCTGCTCGAGCCGACCCTGGCGGCGGACACCGCGGCGCTGTCCGCGCTGCTGGACCGCGCGGCGGCGCCCGGACCCGCGGGGCGCACCTGGCTGGCGGTGACCTCCGTCAACACCGTGCGCGCCCTGCAGGCCGTCACCGGGGCCTCCGGTCCGCCCGGGCTCGGCACGCGGCTGGCCGCGGCCCGGAGCGCGGGACTGCGCGTGGCGGCGGTGGGGGACGCCACGGCCGCCGCCCTCGCGGACGCCGGGCTGGCCCCGGACCTCGTCCCCGGCACGGCGCACTCGGCCGCGGGGCTGCTCGCGGACTGGCCGGCCGAAGCGGCCCCCGGCACCGTGCTGCTGCCCCTCTCCGGCCGGGCCCGGCCGACCCTCGAGGCGGGCCTCGCCGCGAAGGGGTACCGTGTCCTCACGGCCACGGCCTATGACACGGTCCCGTGGCCGGCCCCGGAGCCCCTCGTGCCGGAGACGGCGGCGGACGCCGCCGTGCCGACGCTGGACCGGGCCGGGCTGCTGGCGGCCCTGGCCGCCGGCGAGGCCGACGCAGTGGTGCTCACCGCGCCCTCCCACCTCGCCGAGCTGGTGGGCGAGGACCCCGCCGTGCTGGCGGGCACCGCGCTCGTGGCCATCGGCGAACCGACCCGGCAGGCGGCCGCCGACCGCGGCCTGACCGCCCACGCGGCGGACCGTCCCACCCCGGAGGCGGTCCGCGCCGCCCTCGCCCGCGCCCTCGCGGACCCCGGCGGGCCGCGGCGCCCGGCACCGACGACACCGACGACATCCCCGACCGAGGAGACGACTCCCGTGACCCACCGAACCCCGCGCTACGACCTCGTGTCCCGGCCCCGCCGGCTGCGCACCACACCCGCCGTCCGGCGCCTGGCCGCCCAGACCCGGGTGCACCCGTCCGACCTCATCCTCCCGGTGTTCGTGCGGGAGGGACTCACCGAGCCCGCCCCGCTCGGCTCCATGCCGGGTGTCGTCCAGCACTCCATGGACTCGCTCCGCCGCGCCGCGGCCGAGGTCGCGGCCAAGGGACTGGGCGGGATCATGCTCTTCGGCGTGCCCGCGCAGCGGGACGCCCGGGGCAGCGCGGGGTGCGATCCCGAGGGCGTCCTGAACCGTGCCCTGCGCGCCGTGCGCGCCGAGGTCGGCGACGACACCGTGGTCATGGCAGACCTGTGCCTCGACGAGTTCACCGACCACGGGCACTGCGGCGTCCTGGCCGAGGACGGGACCGTGGACAACGACGCGACCCTGGAGATCTACGGCCGGATGGCCGTGGCGCAGGCCGAGGCGGGCGCCCACGTGCTCGGCCCCTCCGGCATGATGGACGGCCAGGTCGGGGTGATCCGTGCCGCCCTCGACGAGGCGGGCCGGCCCGACGTGGCCGTCCTGGCCTACTCCGCGAAGTACTCCTCGGCGTTCTACGGCCCCTTCCGGGAGGCGGTGGACTCGCAGCTGCAGGGCGACCGGCGCACCTACCAGATGGACCCCGCCAACCGGCGCGAGGCGCTGCACGAGCTGCAGCTGGACCTGGACGAGGGCGCCGACATGGTCATGGTCAAACCTGCCATGAGCTACCTCGACATCCTGCGCGACGTCGCCGAGGTCTCCCCGGTGCCCGTCTCCGCGTACCAGATCTCCGGGGAGTACGCCATGATCGAGGCCGCCGCGGCCAACGGGTGGATCGACCGGCGGGCCGCCGTCCAGGAGTCCGTGCTCTCCATCCGCCGCGCGGGGGCCGACTCCGTGCTGACCTACTTCGCCGTCGAGCTCGCGGACTGGTTCCGCGAGGAGAACGGCCTCTCCTGAACCCCATCCTCCCCCGAGCCGGCACCCCCGGCGAAAGGAAGCAGACAGAACCCATGAGCGTTTCCCAGGAACTCTTCGACCGAGCCCGCAAGGTCATGCCCGGCGGGGTCAACTCGCCGGTGCGCGCCTTCGCCTCCGTGGGCGGCACCCCGCCGTTCATCACCGCCGCCAAGGGCCCGTACCTCACCGACGTCGACGGCCGCGAGTACGTCGACCTCGTCAGCTCGTGGGGGCCGGCCCTCATCGGCCACTCCCACCCCGCGGTCATCGAGGCCGTGCACGAGGCCGTGGAGCGGGGCCTGTCCTTCGGGGCGACCACCCGCGGCGAGACCGAGCTCGCCGAGCTGGTCGTCGACCGGATCGGCGCGATCGACGAGCTGCGGATGGTCTCCACCGGCACCGAGGCGGCCATGACCGCGATCCGCCTGGCGCGCGGCGTGACCGGTCGGGACCTGATCGTGAAGTTCGCCGGCTGCTACCACGGCCACGTGGACTCCCTGCTCTCCGAGGCGGGCTCCGGCGTCGCGACCCTGGCCCTGCCCGGCTCGGCCGGGGTCACCGCGGCCACCGCCGCCGAGACCCTCGTGCTGCCCTACAACGACCTCGCCGCCGTGGAGGAGGCCTTCGCCGCCCACCCCGGCCGGATCGCGGCCGTCATCACCGAGGGCGCGCCCGCCAACATGGGCGTCGTGACGCCCCTCGAGGGCTTCAACGCGGGTCTGCGCCGGCTCACGCGCGAGCACGGCGCGCTGATGATCTTCGACGAGGTGCTGACCGGCTTCCGTGTGCACGAGGCCGGCTACTGGGGCCTCACCGCGGCCGGCGAGGACGGCTGGGAGCCGGACCTCTTCATGTTCGGCAAGGTCATCGGCGGCGGGCTGCCCGCGGCCGGGGTGGGCGGCCGCGCCGAGGTGATGAACCACTTGGCGCCGCTGGGTCCCGTCTACCAGGCGGGCACGCTGTCCGGGAACCCGGTGGCGATGGCCGCGGGCGCGGCGACGCTGCGCACCGCGGACCGGATCGCCTACCAGACCGTCGACCGCCGGTCGGCCCAGCTGCAGGAGGCCGTGCGCGCCGCGCTGGACGAGGCCGGGGTGAACCACTCGATCCAGTCGGCCGGCAGCCTGTTCTCGGTGGCCTTCGGCACCGCGGCCACGGGCGTGCACGACTACGCGCAGGCCAGGGCGCAGGAGACGTTCCGCTACCCGGCCTTCTTCCACGCGATGCTGGACCAGGGCGTGTACCTGCCCCCGTCCGTGTTCGAGGCGTGGTTCCTCTCCGCCGCCCACGACGACGCCGCCATGGACCGGATCGTCTCCGCCCTGCCCGCGGCCGCGCGGGCCGCCGCCGAGGCCCGGCCGGCCGCCTGAGCGAGGACCGCTCCGGGGACGCTCAGGCGTCCTCGGGGCGGCGCAGCGGCCAGGCGCCGTCCACCACCGCGTCGGGCCGGGTGCGCCGGAAGTACTCCTGCAGGCTCGCGGCCTGCTCCGCCGCCCAGCCCACCTGGTCCTCGTGGAGCTCGGCGGCCGGGCGCACGAGCTCGCGGAACCGCCGCGCCATCAGCACCGCGAGCCGCTCGGTGGCCACCGAGTCCGCCGCCGAGGTGTGCGCGGCGGTGAGCTCGACCCCGTACTCCTCGCACAGCGCCCCGAGGGTGCGCTTGCCGCGCCGGTACCGGTGCACCTGCTTGTTCAGGACATAGGGGTCGAGCACCGGGAACGGCTGCGGCACCTCGACACCGTGCCGGCGCCCCTCGTGGGCGAGGACCGTGAAGTCGTAGGAGGCGTTGAACACCAGCACGGGCGTCCCGGCCGCGAACAGCTCGGCCAGAACCCCGGCGATCTCTCTGACCACGTCGGCCGCCGGCCGGCCCTCGGCGCGGGCATGCTCGGTGCTCACCCCGTGCACGGCCGCCGCCTCCTCCGGGATCTCCACCCCCGGGTCCGCCAGCCACTCCCACTGGTCCGTCACCGTGCCGGAGGCGTCGGTGCGCAGGACGGACGCCGTGACGATGCGGGCGGTGTGCGGGTCCCGTCCGGTCGTCTCCAGGTCGAAGGCCGCCCGCGGACCCTCGGTCCACGCCGGGGCGGCGCCGGGCGCGACCGGCGGAGGGTCGAGCTCGAACAGGACGTCCTGCTCCGCGTCGGCGCCGGCCGCCGAGGGCGCCGGCGCCGGGGCGCGCAGCGGCGCGGCGTCGAACAGGGGAGGCTGGTCGGTGGGCTCGGCAGGACGTGAGGGCGAGGACATGGACCCACCGTACCGGCCCCCTCGGACCCGCCACGCCGCGTCGCCGGGCACGGCCGGCCGTGCCCGGCGACGGATCCGCCCCCGTGCCGCACGGGCCCCGGCGGTGCACGGTCGCGGCCACGGCGGCGCCCGCCGAGCGCCGCCCGCCGAGCCCCGCCCCGCGCGTGGTCCCTGCGGGGGTCTTGCCCAAACAGGTGAACAGTGCTTCACTTGTCGGAGCAGGGAGGGGAGTATCCCACCAGCGCACCGTCGTCACTACGGCCCCTGGAGGGGTCCGGCGGGCGGGCCCGGACCGGGCCGGGAGAGACCTCCGATCGGATCGATCGGAAGGTGCTGTGATGGACGTCCCGTTCTGGATCTGGACCGCGGTGCTCGGCTTCATCGTGCTGATGCTGGCCGTGGACCTGTTCGCCCACCGGCACGCCCACGTGATCGGGGTGCGGGAGGCGGCCCTGTGGTCAGGGGTGTGGGTTGCCTTCGGCGTCGGCTTCGGAGCTCTCGTCTGGTGGGGATGGGGGGCGGAGTTCGGCCAGCAGTACTTCGCCGGCTACCTCATCGAGAAGTCCCTGGCGGTGGACAACGTGTTCGTCTGGGCGATCATCTTCAGCTACTTCGCGGTGCCGCGGCAGTTCCAGCACCGGGTGCTGTTCCTGGGGGTGCTCGGGGCCCTGGTGTTCCGCGGGATCTTCATCGCCGCCGGGGCGGTGCTGATCCAGAACTTCTCCTGGATCCTCTACGTCTTCGCCGCGTTCCTGCTCTACACCGGGTGGCGGATGATCCGCCAGCGCGACCAGCACCTGGAGCCGGACCAGTCCGCCGTCCTGCGCCTGTTCCGCCGCTTCGTGCCGATGACCGACACCTACCACGGGCAGAAGCTGCTGGTCCGCCGCGGCGGGGTGCTGCTGGCCACCCCGCTGCTGGCGGTGCTGGTGCTGATCGAGGTCACCGACGTCGTCTTCGCGGTGGACTCGATCCCGGCGATCTTCGCGGTGACCGAGGAGGTGTTCCTGGTCTTCACGGCCAACGCCTTCGCGATCCTGGGGCTGCGGGCGATGTACTTCCTGCTGGCGGACCTGATCCACCGCTTCGTGTACCTGAAGGTCGGCCTGGCCCTGGTGCTGGTCTGGGTGGGGCTCAAGATGCTGCTGAAGATCGACATCGTCTACATCCCCACCGGCATCTCCTTGGCGGTGGTCGCCACGATCCTCACCGTCTCGATCGCCGCCAGCCTGCGCGCCACCCGCGGTCAGGGCCGCCGCGCCCTTCCCGCCCCGCCCGTCCCGCCCTTCCGCACCGCCTCGGAGGAGGAGACGGCCGCGCTCGAGCCGCTGTGGCGCCGACCCGCGCGGGGCCGGGCCGGGCAGACCCACGACGCCGCCGTCCCGTCCGGCCGCGGCGCCGAGGGCGGGTCCCGGCCCGGGGCCCGGGACGACCACGACCGACAGCACGAGGGAGAAGCCCGATGAACGTTTTGGCCACCGGAGCCCGGCACCCGGTCGCCGCGGTGATCACCGACGGCCCCGAGGCCGCGGCGGTGGCCCGACGAGCCGCCCGGATCGCCGCCGAGGCGGGCCGGCCGCTGCTGCTGCTGGTGCCGACGCTCCGGTCGGCGTTCACCGACGACGCCGTCATCGGCCGCCACGTGCACGAGGAGGCGCTGCAGGACGCGCGAGCCGTCGCCGCCCGCGCCCTGCCGGCCCTGGAGGCCTCCGGCGTGCCGTTCCGGGTGCACGTGGTCTGGCACCGCAGCTGCGGCCTCAGCGGCCCCCGGCAGGCCCGCGCCATCGCCCTGGCCCACGCGGCGCACCGGGCCGGGGCCTTGGTGGTGGTCACCCCGGTCCAGCTGCCCGTGCCCACGGTCGAGCACGGACCCGGCGTGGTCCTCGTGGCCTCCGGGGCGGCCGCCCCGCTCGCGGTGCACCGCCCGGCGCGCTCCCGCCGGCTGGACCAGCTGTGACCCGCCCGCTGCACGGGAGGAGCTCGCCGTGACCCGTTCGGCCGCCCCCGGCGCCCCGGCTCCCGACCCGCCGGACCTCGACGCACCGGACCTCGACGCACCGGATCTCGACGCGCCGGCTCCCGTCCCGCCGCGCGACGACGGCCCGCGCGACGGGCGGACCCCGAGACCCGGGCCGCCCGCGCCCGCCGGTACGGTCGTCCGGCCGCCCTGGACCTTCCTGACCAACCACGGCCACGTGCTGCTGGCCGTGGCCCAGTCGCAGGACGCCCGGGTCAGCGAGATCGCCGCCCGGGTGGGCATCACCACGCGCGCCACGCTGGCGATCCTCAAGGACCTCGAGTCCGCCGGCTACCTCCGCCGCCACCGCACCGGGCGCCGCAGCCACTACACGGTCGACGGTCACCGGCCCTTCCGGCACCCGGCCATCGCCGCCCACGAGATCGGGGAGCTGCTGGACGTCCTCGCCCCGGCGCCGGCCGGGGCCCAGGACGTCTCCTGACGAGTGGCCGCGGCCGGTGGCGTTATCCCGTCGGAGTGCCGTGATGGGATGAGACCCATGCGGCACTCCGAGGACAGCACCCAGACGACCAGCACCGCCGCGGCGCCCGGGGCGGGACCGGTGCGCTGGAACCTCGTGCCCCCGTCCGGCGCCGGCCCCGCCCGGCCGCCGTGGCAGCCGGCCCCCGAGCAGGAGGCCGTGGCCGGTCTGCCGGCCGGGTGCGGGCCCCGTCTCGTGCTCGGCGGGCCCGGAACCGGGCGCACCCGGGTGCTCGTGGAGCTGGCGGCACGCCGGATCCGGGCGGGCCTGGACCCGGACCGGCTGCTCGTGCTCACCCCCTCCCGGCTCTCCGCCGCCCGGGTGCGGGACGAGCTCACCGCCTCCGTGTCCGCGACCATGAGCACCCCGCCGGTGCGCGCCTGGCAGTCCTACGCCTTCGACCTGCTCCGGCGGGCGCAGAACGAGGGCCTGCTGCCCGGCGTGGCCCACAGCCCCAAGCTGCTGTCCGGCCCCGAGCAGGACGTCCTGATCGGCGAGCTCATGGCCGGGCACGCCGCGGGGGAGGGCGCCGCCGTCGTCTGGCCCGCGGACCTGCGGGAGGCGCTGGGCACGCGGGGCTTCCGGCAGGAGGTGCGCGAGCTGTTCGACCGGATGTCCGAGTACGACCTCGCGCCCGGGGAGCTGAGCGACCTCGCCCGCCGGCTGGGCCGCCCGGACTGGTCCGCCGCCGCCGCGATGCGCGCCGAGTACCAGGCCGTGCGCCGGCTGCGGATGCCCGAGTCCTACGACCCCTCGGCCCTGGTGACCGAGGCCGCGCGGGTCCTCGAGCAGCAGCCGGATCTGCTGCGGGCCGAGCAGGAGCGCCTCGACCTGGTGCTCGTGGACGACCTCCACGAGGCGACGCCCTCGATCCACCGGCTGCTCGCCGTGCTCTGCCGGGGCCGGGACACCGTACTGACCGCCTGCACGGACACCGTGGTGCAGGGCTTCCGCGGAGCCCGGCCCGATCTGCTCCGCACCCTCGACGACCGGCTCGCCGAGCCCGGCCGCCCGCTCGAGCGGCACCTGCTGGGGGAGAGCCGCCGGATGCCGCCGGCGGTGGCGGAGGTCTGGCAGCGCGTCGCGGAGCGCATCCCCGCCGTGGCCGGCGCCCGGCACCCGCGGCGGCTGGAACCGTCGGACGACGTGGCGGGGGAGGGGGAGGTCGTCACCGTCGTGCTCTCCTCCCCGCTGCACGAGGCCCGCTGGATCGCCCACGAGATCCTCGAGCGCCACCTGGTGCAGGACGTCCCCCTGGCGGACATGGCCGTGGTCGTGCGCAGCGGCCGCTACCTGGAGAGCCTGGAGCGCCAGCTCTCGGCCCTGGGCGTGCCCGTCAGCACGTCCGCCGCCGAGACACCGGTGCGGGACGAGGCGGCGGTGCGCCCGCTGCTGGGCGCCCTGCGGATCGTGACCGAGGCGGACGCCGCGGCCGCCGAGCGGGACGGGGGCGGGCACTTCGCCGCCCTCACGGTGCAGGCGGCCGTGGAGCTGCTGTCCTCCCGGATCGGCAACGCCTCCCCGATGGACGTCCGGCGGCTGCGCCAGCGGCTCCGGGGCGAGGAGCTCGCCGCCGGCGGCGGCCGGACCAGCGACGACCTGCTCGTCGAGGCCCTCGTGGCCCCCGGCGCGCTGGACGCCGCGGGAGTGCGCTCCGGGCCCGCCCGCAGGATCGCCCGGATGCTCACGGCCGGCCGCCGCGCCCTGCGCGAGGAGGGCGCCACCGCGGAGACGGTCCTGTGGGCGCTGTGGGAGGCCGCCGGGGTGGCCGAGTCCTGGCGCCGCCGCGCCCTGGAGGGCGGACCCGCGGGCGAGCGGGCGGACCGCGACCTCGACGCCGTCGTCGGCCTGTTCGAGGCGGCCGAGCGCTACGTCGACCACCTGCCCGGCGCGAGCCCCGCGCAGTTCCTGGACTACATCGACAGCCAGGAGCTGCCCATGGACACCCTGGCCGCCCGCGCCCCGACCGACGAGACCGTCGAGATCATGACCCCGGCCACCTCGGCCGGTCGGCAGTGGCCGGTCGTCTTCGTCGCCGGGGTCCAGGAGGGCGTGTGGCCGAACACCCGCCTGCGCGGGCAGCTGCTGGCCGCGGACCTGCTCACGGACGCCCTCGACCTCGGCGTCGAGCAGGCCTCGCGGGTCACCCCGGTCACCCGGATGCGCGAGGTCCGCCACGACGAGCTGCGCTCCTTCTCCGCCGCGGTCTCCCGCAGCCGGGGCACGCTCGTGGTGACGGCGGCCTCCGACGAGGACCAGCAGCCCTCCGAGTTCCTGGACCTCGTCGACCCGCCGGGCACGGGTCCGGGGGACGGCGTCCGGGCCGTCGTGGACGCCCCCCGGCCCATGACCCTGCGAGCCCTGGTGGCGGAGCTGCGGCAGTGGGTGCAGCTGCACGACGAGGACCCCGTGCGCGCCGAGGCCGCCGCACGGCTGCTGCACCGCATCGCCTCGTCCCCGCGCCCGGTGCCCGGGGCGCACCCCGACACCTGGTGGGGCGCGGCGGAACTCTCCAGCACGGCCCCGGTCTTCGACGACGGGGTCCCGGTGCCCGTCTCCCCGTCGCGGATCGAGACCATCCACCGGTCCCCGCTCGACTGGTTCGTCGCGGCCTCCCGCGCGGAGGCCGCCACCGACCTCAGCCGCAGCCTCGGCTCCCTCGTGCACGCCATCGCCGAGGAGCTGCCGGAGGCCTCCGGGTCCGAGCTCGTGGCCGAGCTCGAACGCCGCTGGCCCACGCTGGGGCTGCCGGAGACGTGGGAGTCCGCGGTGCAGCTGGAGCGCGCCCGGCAGATGCTGCGCAAGTTCGCCCAGTACGTGGTGGACGCCCGCAGCCGGCACGGCCGGCGGCTGGCCTCGGTGGAGGGCTCCTTCAGCGTGCTCGTCCAGGGACGGGCCCGGGACGCCCTGCTCCGCGGACGCGTGGACCGGCTGGAGCTCGACGAGCAGGGGCGCTACGTCGTCGTCGACCTGAAGACCGGCCGGAACCAGCCGGCCGGGGCGAAGATCGCCGAGCACCCCCAGCTGGCGGCCTACCAGGTGGCGTTGTCCGCGGGCGCGGGGACGGCCATGGTCACGGGCGAGGACGAGGCCGTCCTGGAGCTGCCCGGCGGCACGGTCACGGAGCTCTCCGGCGGTGCCCTCCTGGTCCAGCTCGGGACCCGGGCGAAGTCCCCCTCCGTGCAGCAGCAGGACCCACTGGACCCGGCGGACACCTGGGCGCGGGACCTGATCACGCGCGCCGCGGAACTGGTGGCCGGTGAGCGCTTCGTCTCCCGCCACGACCAGGCGGAGGGCGCCTTCGGCGGGCACGGGTGCCGGCTGCCGCAGATCTGCCCCCTGTGCGCCGAGGGCCGGCAGGTGAGCGAGCCGTGAGGACCGCACCCGGGTCCGCCGGACCCCACGCCGGGCGCCACGGCGCCACCACCCCCGGAGCACAGGAGGACCAAGCCCCCATGACCGAGGCCCCCGCCACCCCCGCCGCGCGGACCGGGCACGACCCGGACCACCCCTACGGCGGCGTCGACCCCCGGTACAGCCCCGAGGAGCTCGCGGAGCTGCTCGGCGGCAACCGCCCCACGCAGCAGCAGTCCGCCGTGATCTCCGCCCCGCTCTCGCCCCGGCTCGTGGTCGCCGGCGCGGGCTCGGGCAAGACCGCCACCATGGTCGACCGGGTCGTGTGGCTCGTGGCCAACGGCATCGTGGCCCCCGACCAGGTCCTCGGCGTCACCTTCACCCGCAAGGCCGCCGGGGAGCTGGGGGAGCGGATGCGCTCCCGGCTCGCCCGCCTGCGCGCCGAGGGGCTCGTGGCACCCGCCGGCGCCGAGGACGACGACGTCCCGGCCGCGCCCCAGGACCCGACCGTCAGCACCTACCACTCCTACGCCAACACCCTCGTGCGCAACTACGGGCTGCGGATCGGCATCGAGCCGGACACCACGCTGCTGGGCCAGGCCCGGACGTGGCAGATCGCCGCCCAGACCGTCGAGGCGTGGACCGGGGAGCTGCTCGAGGCCATGCCCGCGAAGTCCACCATGGTCCGCGCCGTCCTGGACCTCGCCTCGGCGTGCGCGGAGCACCTCGTGGACCCGGCGGCCGTGGAGCGCTTCGCGGCCGGGCTCCTGGGCGAGCTGGCCACCACCCCGCCGGGCCGGCGGAAGAAGACCCTCGGCGCGTCGCTGAAGAAGGTCGAGGAGAACCAGCGCACCGCGTGGGTGCTCGCCGAGCTCGTGGCCGACTTCGCCCGGCGCAAGGAGGAGGCCCAGGCCATGGACTTCGGGGACCTGCTCTCCGCGGCGGCCCGGCTGGCCGAGCAGGACCCCGCCGCCCGCCGGACCGAGCGGGAGCAGCACCGCGTGGTGCTCCTCGACGAGTTCCAGGACACCTCGCACGCCCAGCTGCGGCTCTTCGCGGCCCTGTTCGGGCAGGGCCACTCCGTGATGGCCGTGGGTGATCCCCAGCAGTCGATCTACGGCTTCCGCGGGGCCTCGGCCGGCCAGCTGTTCGGCTTCTACGACTCCTTCCCGGTCGCCCCCGGCCAGGACGGGGAGCCCAGCTTCCTCACGACGGCGTGGCGCAACGACGCCGGCATCCTCGACGTCGCCAACACCCTCGCCGCCCCCCTGCGGACCCTGCCGGCGTGGGCGCGGGGGGCGTCCTCCCTGACCGTCCCCGAGCTCACGCCCCGGCCCGGCGCCGGTCCCGGGCACGTGCGGCTCAGCCGGTACGCGACCGACGTCGAGGAGGCGGCCGCCCTCGCCGAGCAGATCGGCGCCCGCCGCGAGGAGCACCGCGGGGACCCGGAGGGCGAGATGCCCACCATGGCGGTGCTGTGCCGCAAGCGGGCCCAGATCGAGCCCGTGCGCCGGGAGCTCGCCGCCCGCGGCATCCCCTACGAGGTCGTGGGCCTCGGCGGGCTGCTCAGCACCCCGGAGGTCTCCGACGTCGTCGCGACGCTGCGGGTGCTGGACGACCCCGGCCGCTCGGACGCCCTGGTGCGCCTGCTCGCGGGGGCCCGGTGGCGGATCGGGGCCCGGGACCTCATGGTGCTGTCCGACTGGGCATCGCACCTGGAGCGGCGCCGGACCGAGGCCGCGCAGGCCGGGCGGCCGGAGGACCTCGAGAGCCCCGTGACCGCGGAGGAGGCGGAGGAGGAGGCCCTGGTCGAGCCGGACCTCTCCGACCACGCCTCGCTGGTCGAGGCGCTGGAGACCCTCCCGCGCCCGGGCTGGACCTCCGCGCACGGCCGGACCCTGTCCGAGGCCGCCCGGCACCGGCTCGGCAGGCTGCGGGCCGAGCTGGGGCACCTGCGCTCCTACCTCTCCGACGACCTGCCCAGCCTGCTGCACGAGATCGAGACGGTCCTCGGCCTCGACATCGAGGTCGCCGCGCACCCGCACCGCTCGTCCCACCAGGCGCGGCGCAACCTGGACGCCTTCCAGGAGGCGGCGCAGTCCTTCACCGCCTCCTCCGCGACCGGCGACGTGTCGGCGTTCCTCGCCTGGCTCGACGTCACGCTGGCGGAGGAGAACGGGCTCGAGCCGGGTCCCGACCGCACCCGGCACGACGCCGTGCAGCTGGTCACCGTGCACTCGTCCAAGGGGCTGGAGTGGGACCACGTCTACGTGCCCGGCCTCAACGCCAAGAACTTCCCGACCGACAACCCCGCGCGCTGGACCCTCGACACCGGCGCCCTCGCGTGGCCGCTGCGCGGGGACGCCCGGTTCCTGCCGCAGTGGTCCGTGGACACCACCGACCTCAAGGCCCTCGAGGAGTCCCACACGGAGTTCGTCGAGCTCGCGGCGCAGCACGCCGAGGACGAGGAGCGGCGCCTGGCGTACGTGGCGGTGACCCGTGCCCGGTCGGTGCTGGAGCTCTCCAGCACCGTCTTCCGGGGCACCGCCGCCAAGGGGCAGGAGCCCTCCCGGTTCGTGGCCGAGCTGGCGCCGCTGACCGAGGGGGTGGCACCGCCCGTCCGGCTCGGGCCGTGGGCCGAGGTGCCCGAGGGGGCGCGCAACCCGGCCGCCGCCACCGTGCTGAGCGCGCCGTGGCCCTACGACCCGCTGGAGGGCCCGGAGATCACCGAGACGGTCACGGGGGAGGACGGCACGCAGACCGTGCGGGTGAGCCCGCCGGCCCACCTCGGGCGCCGGTCCCGCCTGGAGCGGGCCGCCCGGGCGGTCCGGGAGCGCGGCTTCGAGGACACCGCGGACCTCGACGTCGAGGACCTGCTCGGCGCCGGGGAGCGCGACGGACGCTCACCGGACCCGCGGCGCTGGTCCGAGGAGGCCCGGATCCTGCTGGCCCGGCACGAGGACGCACGGGCCGAGCGGTCCGTGCCCATGCCGTCCCACGTCTCCGCGTCGACGCTCGTGGCGCTGGCCCGCGACCCGCTCGAGGTCGTCTCGGGTCTGCGGCGCCCCATGCCCCGGCGGCCCGGCACCGCCGCCCGGCGCGGCACCACCTTCCACGCGTGGATCGAGCAGTACTACGGCAGCTCCGCGATCTTCGACGTCGGCGAGCTGCCCGGCACGGCCGACGAGTACGTCGACGAGGCCTACGACCTTCCCGAGCTCGCGGCGACGTTCCGCTCGAGCCCCTGGGCGGACCGGCAGCCGCACGCCGTGGAGTTCCCGCTCGAGACCCCGATCGCCGGGATCACGGTGCGCGGGCGCGTGGACGCGGTGTTCCGCAACGGCGACGGCACGTGGGAGCTCGTCGACTGGAAGACCGGGCGGGCACCGGCCGGACGGGAGCTGCGGGAGCGCTCGGCGCAGCTGGCCGTCTACCGGCTCGCGTGGTCCCGCCTGCGGGGCATCCCGCTCGAGGAGGTGACCGCGGCGTTCTACTACGTGGCCGAGGACCGGGTGGTCCGCCCGCACGACCTCTCCGGGGCCGAGGAGCTGGAGGCGGTGATCCGCGAGGCCTACGACGTGGTGCTGCGGTCCTGACCGGGCCCGTCCGCCGGCGGCGCACCCGCGGTCCGTCCGGGCCCCGCTGCCGGGCGCGGGACGCCGCCGTCAGCCGCGTCTCGTGCCCTGTCCCCGATGCCCCTGTCCCCGGCGCTGTCCCCGGTGTCCCGGTCCCCGGCGCTGTCCCTGGCGGCCGGTGCCCCGATCGCCTGCGCCTCCGCGGCGGAGCGCCGGGCGACGTCCTGGTCGAGCGTGTCGAGCATCTGCTCCGCGTCCGCCACGAGGCCGTCCATCCCGCGGTCCACCGCGCGCACCAGCCACTGCGCGAGGGCGAGCTCCGCGTCCAGCCGGGCGCGGTCCAGCAGATGCGGGTCCGGCTCCCGGTCCGGGGCCTGGAACGAGGTGCGGCGGCAGGCCGCGGCGTAGGCCTCCAGCACGCCCTCGGCGAGGCGGGCGTCCCGCGCTGCGAGCAGCCACGCGAAGTCCCCCGCGGGATCGCCCACGTGCAGGTCCGTCCAGCCGGTGACCCCGCGCACCCGGCCGCGGGAGATCAGCAGGTCGTCCTCCTGCAGGTCGCCGTGGACCACCCGGGGCGGGAACTGCCACACGGCCCGGTCCTCGAGGACCTGCTCCCACCGGTGCAGCAGCGCCGCGGGCACCCGGCCCGTGGCGGCGGCCCGGCGCAGCTCGACCACGCGCCGCTGCCGGCACTGCTCGGCCGTGTAGCTCGGCAGGTCCGCGTCCAGCACCAGCGCCGGCGGCAGGGCGTGGATCGCGGCCAGCAGGCGCCCGAGCTGCACGCTCAGGGTGGGGGGCGGCTCGGCGCTGGGGACGTGCCGGTGGTGCTCCGGGTCCGGGGCGGCGGCCATGCGGGCGAGCTCGTCGATGTCCAGCGGCGCGCCCTCGATGTGCGAGTGCACGAAGGCGTGCAGGTGCCCGTCCTCGACCGAGCCCGCCGCGGTGGGCACGAGGAAGGGCAGCCGGGAGCGGATCGCGGGGGTGAAGCAGCGCAGCACCAGGTGCTCCGTCTCCAGGCGCACGCTCGCCTCGGGGCTCAGCGGCGAGCGCACCCGCCACCGGCGGCCCGCGGCGTCGAGGACCACGGCGGAACGGAAGTCGGCGTCGTCGTCCGGGGAGGGGCCCACGGCCACGGGCGCGAGTCCGGGGACGCCCGCGGCGGCAACGGCGGCCAGGTGCTCGAGGGAGGTGCTCACGGCGTTCACCCTACAAGAGGCCCGGTCGGGGGCGACCACCGCCGTCCCCGCCCACCGGCCGGCCCGCTCCGGGGTCCGCCGGGATCGCTACAGTGGGAGGCGTGTCCGCCTCCACCGTTCCCCTGCCCGAGCCCGGCCCCGGCGCGTCCTCCGCGCCGGCCCCCGGGCGCCTCTCCGCGGCCCGGCTGCCGTTCGCCGCGACCGCCTTCGACCGCGACGCCGTCGACCGTGAGCTCGAGGACGTCCGCGTGCTCGCCGCCCAGGACCCCTCCTCGCTCGTGCTCGTGCTCGCGGGCGGGCTCGCCCCCGTGGCCGGCGACGCCCTGGTCCTCGTGCCGGTCGGCGACGTGCCGCGCGTCGACCACGACCCGCGCCGCCCGGAGGTCTACCTGGGCCGGCTGCCCGGCGCCGAGGGCGAGCGGGGCCCTCGCGTGCTGCTGCGGGCCGTCCCGGCGGCGGAGCCGGCGGACGGGGACGCGGCGGCCGAGCCGTTCGTGGTGCCCGAGCCCGTCGTGGCGGCGGTGACGGCCTCCGCCGCGGCGCGCGGGGTGGAGGGGCTGCGCTGGGCCGGGCTGCGGGAGCTGGGCCCGGTGCTCCCCGCCGCGGACACCGCGCTGCTGGTCACCGCCCAGTCCGTGGGGCTGTGGCACCGGGACCACCCCCGGTGCCCGCAGTGCGGGGAGCCCACCGAGGTGATCCGCTCCGGCTGGGCGCGGCAGTGCCCCGACGACCGTTCCCTGCACTTCCCGCGCACCGACCCCGCGATCATCGTGGCCGTCAGCGACGGCCACCCCGACCCCGTCCGGGAACGGCTGCTGCTGGGCCGCTCGGCGCTGTGGAAGGGCAACCGGTTCTCGACGCTGGCCGGGTTCGTGGAGCCGGGGGAGTCCCTCGAGCAGGCCGTGGTCCGGGAGGTGGCCGAGGAGGCGGGACTGATCGTGGGGGACGTCGACTACCTCGGCTCCCAGCCCTGGCCGTTCCCGCGCTCCCTGATGCTCGGCTGCCGGGCCGTGGTGCGCTCCGGCGCGGCCGTCCCGGACGGCCAGGAGATCCTGGAGCTGCGCTGGTTCACCCGGGCGGAGCTGCGGGAGGCCGCGCGCACCGGGTCCGTGACGCTGCCCGGGCGGGTCTCGATCGCCCACGCCCTCATCGAGCACTGGCTCGGCGAGGACCTGCCGGAGACCGCGTGGTGAGCGGGGAGGACACCGGAGAGCTCTCGGAGGCCGGGCTCGAGGAGCGGGTCCTCGCCGGGCTGGACCCGGAGCAGCGGGAGGTGGCGACGACGCTGCGCGGCCCCGTGTGCGTCCTGGCGGGGGCCGGCACGGGCAAGACCCGGGCGATCACCCACCGGATCGCGTACGGCATCGCCACGGGCGTGTACACCCCGCAGAAGGTGCTGGCCCTGACGTTCACGGCGCGCGCCGCGAACGAGATGCGCAACCGTCTGCGCGGCCTGGGCGCCGGCGGGGTGCAGACGCGCACGTTCCACGCCGCCGCGCTGCGCCAGCTCCAGTACTTCTGGCCGCAGGCGGTGGGCGGGCCCCTGCCCGGGCTCGTGGAGCACAAGGCCCGGCTGATCACCGAGGCCGCGCAGAACATGCGCCTGTCCACGGACCGCGCGGCCGTTCGCGACCTCGCCGCGGAGATCGAGTGGGCCAAGGTCTCGATGCTCACCCCCGACACCTACCCGGCCCGCGCGGCCCGGCGGGACATGCCCCTGGGCTACGAGGTGCGCACCGTGCAGCGGCTCTACCAGACCTACGAGGAGCTCAAGACCGACCGGCACCTCATCGACTTCGAGGACGTCCTGCTCCTGACCGTCGCCGTGCTCGAGGAGGACGAGCGCGTGGCGGCGACCGTCCGCGAGCAGTACCGGCACTTCGTGGTCGACGAGTACCAGGACGTCTCCCCGCTCCAGCAGCGCCTGCTCGACGCCTGGCTCGGCGGGCGGGACGACATCTGCGTGGTGGGCGACGCCTCCCAGACGATCTACTCCTTCACGGGCGCGAGCTCCCGGCACCTGCTGGACTTCCCGCGCCGGCACCCGGAGGCCCGGGTGGTCCGGCTCGTGCGGGACTACCGCTCCACCCCCCAGGTCGTGGAGACCGCCAACCGGCTGCTCGCCGCCCGCCGGCCGGGTCCCGGCTCGACCCCCGGCTCCTGGGCGACCCCGCTGCACCTCGTGGCCCAGCGCCCGGACGGCCCCCGCCCGTCCTGGAACGAGTACCCGGACGACGAGGCCGAGGCCGCCGGGACGGCCGCGCGCATCCGGGACCTGATCGACGACGGCGTGCCCGCCTCCGGGATCGCCGTGCTGTTCCGCACGAACGGGCAGTCCCAGGCCTTCGAGACGGCCCTGGCCGAGGCGGGCATCGGGTTCCAGCTGCGCGGCACGGAGCGCTTCTTCAACCGCCCGGAGGTCAAGCAGGCCGTGGTGCAGCTGCGCACGGCCGCCCGGGCCGCCGAGGCCTCGGACGAGCCCACCCGCCTGGTGCGGGACATCCTCTCCTCGCTGGGCTACTCGGACCGGGCGCCGCGCTCCACCGGGGCGGTGCGGGAGCGGTGGGAGTCCCTGGCCGCCCTCGTCTCCCTCGCCGACCGGATGGCCGAGGAGGCCGCGGCCCGCGGGGAGCAGCTCCTGCTGCCGGACCTCGCGGCCGAGCTGGAGCGCCGCACGGCCCAGCAGGACGCCCCCGTGATGAACGGGGTGACCCTGGCGTCCCTGCACTCGGCCAAGGGCTTGGAGTGGGACGCCGTGTTCCTGGCCGGGCTCAGCGAGGGGCTCGTGCCCATCGGCTTCGCCGAGACCGCCGACGAGATCGACGAGGAGCGCCGCCTGCTCTACGTGGGGATCACCCGGGCGCGCGAGCACCTGGTGCTGTCCTGGACGCTGTCCCGCACCCCGGGCGGGCGGCCCACGCGCAAGCCCTCACGGTTCCTGGACGGACTGCGGGAGACCCCGCCGCCCCGGGCCCGCGGCCCGCGCGGCCGGGGGGCCCGGGCTCACGCCTGACCGAGTCCGCACAGGCAGAGGCCGCGGTCGAGCTCCAGCGGCGTCCCGTCGCCGGGCCACGGCGGGGCGAGGAGCCGGGCGCGCGGCCACCGGCCGTCCGGCCCTTCCGGGGCGCCCCGCTGCGCCGCGGGGACGCCCCCGCTCTCCAGGGTGTCGTCCCACAGCGCGTCCAGGGCCACGGCGAGCACCTCGACGGCCAGACCGCCGGCCACGGCCGCCGCGTGGGCGGGCCGCGCCCACGCGGTGAGCACGGCACCGGGGCCACCGGGCACCGGATCGGGCTCCCGGGCACCGAGGGTGGCCCGCAGGCAGTCCGGGCACGGCCGGTGCGCCCAGGGCACCGTGGGCCAGCGCAGCAGCGCGCCGTCGGCGTGGTGCAACGACACCAGGGGGTGGCGAGGGTCCAGGGCCGGTTCCGCCCACACCGCGCCCCCGCCCGGCCGGACGTGCCCGGTGCTGCGCACCACCACGGTGCCCGGCAGCAGCGCCCCGGGGAACAGCTCCGGCGCGCTGACCGGGACGCAGCGGGGGTCCAGCGCGCGCAACCGCCGGCGCAGGGCCTCGTCCCGGGGGCGACCGAGATCGGCCGGACGGTACACGCCGGTGCCCAGGTCGGGGGCGGCCACGGGCGAGCCGTCGTTGACGTTGAGCCCCAGCACCCCGCAGCGCAGCAGGAGCACGGCCAGGGCGGCCGCGAGGTCGTCCAGGCCCAGCAGCAGGACGTGCACCTCCTCGGGGCGCGGCGGCTCGGGCCGGTGCGGGCCCGGCTGCGGCGCGGGGCGGGGACCGGGGACGGAGGGCAACGGCACGGGAGCACCTTCCGGACGGGCGGGCGGGATGCCGTCACTGTGGCCCGGGCCGGACCCGCCGCGCGCGCGAGCGCGGCCCGTCCACTGTGCACGTCGGGGGCCGTCCACACGCGCGGACCACCGGTTCGCGGCCGGCGGCGCGGGCGTGTTCAATGAGCCCATGCCCGTACCGTCGCAGCCCGAGGTCGTCGTGCGCCGCTCCACCCGCCGGCGCAAGACCGTGTCCGCGCACTGGAGCGAGGACACGGTGGTGCTCTCCGTCCCGCAGTCCGCGACCCGGCGGGAGATCGAGCACTGGACCCGGGAGCTCGTCCCCCGGGTCGTGGAGCGCCGCCGCCGGGAGGCGGCCAGGGGCGCCGACCGCCGGTCCGACGACCGGCTCCTGGAACGCGCCCGGGAGCTGTCCCGGCGCCACCTCGAGGGCCGGGCCCGGCCCTCGGACGTGCGCTGGTCGGCGCGGCAGAACACACGGTGGGGCTCGGCGACACCGGCCACCGGGGTGATCCGGATCTCGGCGCAGCTCCAGGAGGCCCCGGAGTGGGTCCTCGACTTCGTGCTGGTGCACGAGCTGGCGCACCTCCTCGAGGCCGACCACAGCCCCCGCTTCCGTGAGCTGGAGGCCCGGTACCCGCTGGCCGGGAAGGCCCAGGCGTTCCTCGACGGGGTCGCCTGGGCCCAACGGGCCGGGCGGGCCGCGGCGGATCAGCGGGGCGCGTCCCCGCCCTGAGGCCCCTCGCCCTGCGGCCCCTCGCCCTGCGGCCCCTCGTCCTGGGGCCCCTCGCCCTCCGGCCGCTGCGGGCCGGCGCCGCCGTCCGCGCCGGGACCCTCGTAGCCGCCCGAGAGCAGCCGCTGCAGCGCGGCGTCGACCTCGTCCTCGGAGGCGGTGAGCAGTCCGCGGCGCTCGGAGAAGCCCGCGGGGTCGTCCAGGTCCTGGTCGGTGGGCAGCAGCTCCGGGCCCTCCCACAGCCCGTCACGGTCCTGGATCCCGCGGCGCTCGCCGACGTACTGCCAGAACTCCGCCGCCTCGCGCAGCCGGCGCGGGCGCAGCTCGAGTCCGACCAGGGCCCCGAAGGCGTGCTCGGCCGGGCCCCCGGAGGCACGGCGGCGCCGCACGGTCTCCGAGAGGGCCCCCGCGGAGGGCAGGTTGGCCGTCGAGTCCACGGTGACCACGTGCACCCAGCCCTCCACGAGCGCCAGCACCGTCTCCAGCCGCTTGAGCGTGGCCTCCTGGTCCGGGGTCTGCTGCGGGGCGAAGATCCCCGAGGAGAGGGCGTCCTGCATGCTGGAGGGGTCCATGGGGTCGATGTCCCGCGCCGCCTCCTCGATCCGGGACATGTCGATGTGGATGCCCGCGGAGAAGCGCTTGATGAGTTCCAGGATGTGCTCCCGCAGCCAGGGGTGCGCCGCGAACAGCCGGACGTGGGCGGCCTCGCGCACGGCGATGTAGAGCATGATCTCCTGCGCCGGGATGTCCAGGCCCTCGCCGAACTCCTTGATGCTGGCGGGCAGCAGCCCGGACCGGCCCTCCGCCAGCGGCAGCCCGATGTCGGTGGAGCAGAGCACCTCGCGGGAGAGCCCGCCGATGGCCTGCCCCAGCTGCATGCCGAACAGCATCCCGCCGGCGCCGGCCAGCATCCCGGAGGCCCCGCCCATCATGCTCGACAGCTCCGCGGGCAGCTGCTGGGTGAGGGCGTCGGTGAGCGCCTGGGTCACCGACTCGGCGACGGGCCCGGTCATGTCCTTCCACGTCTCCTGCGTGGCCTCGATCCACTCCGCGCGCGACCACGCCTGCGGGCGGATCGACGTCTGCCCGAACTCGGTGTGGTCCACCAGCCACAGCTCGGCGAGCCGCATGGCGTCCTCCACCGCCCCTCGCTGGGCGGGCGTGACGGAGGGGTCGCCGTCCGCCGCGGCGATCCGGCGGGCCTGGTCGTGGGCGAGCTTCCAGTTCACCGGGCCCTCGCCGGCGCCGGCGCCCATCATGGACTGGATCTGCTGGAACATCATGGACATCGACTGCGGGTCCATCGGGATCCCGGCGCGGCCCAGGTCCTCGGGGCTCATCCCGCCCTGGCCCATGAGGCGCTCGAGCATCTCCTGGAAGGGGTCCTTGCGGTGGTCACCGGAGTCGTCCCCGGGGGTGTCCCCGGAGCGGTCGTTGGGGGGCTGCGGAGTCATGGGTCCACCGTTTCGTCGTATCGGTCACGGGATCGGGGCGCGCGGGTGCTCCCGACGTCTCTGCGTCCAGCCTAGCGATCCGCGGTCCGGGCCGACCATGGGCCAACTCCCAGTTCGCTGGAAGCTCACGGGGGGCTCGGCCGCGATAAACTGGACCGTCCGGACCGGGAGGCGCCCGGCTCCACCCCACCGACGACCGCTGAGGACTGCCCGTGACCCTTTCCCCCCGCCCGCGCCGCGGCCTGCGCCGCCGGAGCCTCGAGTCGTGGGCGCTGCTGGGGTCTGCCGGGCTGCTGCTCGCCGGGACGGTGCTGCCCGCGCCGTTCGTGATCGAGTCGCCGGGGCCCACGTTCAACACGGTGGGGGAGCACGACGGCCGGCAGCTGCTGGGCGTGAGCGGCGCGCCGACCTATCCGAGCGACTCCGTCCTGGACCTCACCACGGTCTACGTGACCGGGGGCCCCACCAAGAACGTCAACGTCCTCACGGTCCTGGGCTCCTGGCTGGACCCCTCCGCCTCCGTGGTGCCGGCCGACAGCCTCTATCCGCGGGAGGTCTCCGGCCAGGACGTGGACGACGCCGGGATGCTGGCGATGACGTCCTCGCAGGAGCACGCCGTCGCGGCGGCCCTGGACCACCTGGGCATCGGCTTCGACACGGAGCTGTCGGTGCACGGCACCGTGCCCGGCGGCCCGGCCGACGGGCTCCTGGAGAGCGGCGACGTGCTGCGCCGCGTCGACGGCTCGACCGTCTCGTCCCTGGCCGGTCTCAAGGGCGCGCTCGACGCTGCGGGGGAGCGGGGCGTGCGCCTGGAGGTCGAGCGCTCCGGCGAGCCGCGCGAGGTCGCGGTGGACACCGTGCGGGACGAGGCGACCGGCGCCTGGCAGCTCGGCGTGTTCCTGGTGCCCGACTTCGACTTCCCCGTGGACGTGGACTTCGAGCTCGACGAGGTCGGCGGCCCCAGCGCAGGCATGATGTTCGCCCTCGGGATCGTGGACGAGATGACCCCGGGCTCGATCGCCGGCGACCGCCACCTGGCGGGCACCGGCACCATCACCCCGGAGGGGGACGTCGGGCCCATCGGCGGGATCCGGCAGAAGCTCGAGGGGGCGCAGCAGGCCGGGGCCGAGGTGTTCCTGGTCCCCGAGGGCAACTGCGCCGAGGCCCGGGGGCACGTGCCCGCAGGCCTGACGGCGGTGTCCGTGCGCACCCTCGACGACGCCGTGGCCGCCGCGGAGGCCGTCGGCGAGGGCGGGGACCTCTCGGCGCTGCCCGGGTGCACCGACACATGAGGGCCGCCGCGTGCACGATTGCACCCCCGAGAACGGCCCGGGCAGAATGGTCGGGGCCCCCCGTCGATCCGTCGGCGGACCCGATCCCGCCCGGAGCAGTGCACCACCCACGACCTGACGCACCACATCTGACGATCGACGCGAAATGCAGAGGTAACCAGTGACCGCCGGACCCACAGCCCCCCGACCACCGAGGCAGCAGCCAGCAGGACAGCGGCGGAAACGGGGTGCGCTGTGGCCGACCGTCGTCATCGTGCTCGTCCTCGTGGCCGCCTTCGTGGGGCTGACCCAGCTCTACACCGACGTCCTGTGGTACGACCACCTGGGCTACCTGAGCGTGTTCTTCACCGAGAACGCCACGAAGATCGCGATCTTCGTGGTCTCCGCGGTGCTCGTGGCCGCGCTGATGTTCGCGAGCCTGTTCCTCGCCTACCGCAGCCGGCCCATCACGGCCGAGTCGATCGTCGACGACAACCTGCGCCGCTACCAGGAGGCCCTCGAACCGGTCCGCAAGATCGTCATGATCGTCGTGCCGGTGCTGTTCGGGCTCTTCGCGGCGAGCACGGCGATGACCCAGTGGGACACGGTCCTGCTGTTCCTCAACCAGGAGCCGTTCGGCCAGGAGGACCCGCAGTTCGGCCTCGACCTGGGCTTCTACGTCTTCACCCTCCCGTTCCTGCGCTTCCTCATCGGCTTCCTGGTCTCGGCCGTCCTGCTGGCCGGCGTCGCCGGGATCCTGATGCACTACGTCTACGGCGGCATCCGGATCACCGAGCGCGGCCTGTCCACCACCCGGGCCTCCCGGGTGCACCTGGGCGTGCTGGCCGCGCTGTTCCTGCTGCTGCAGGCGGCGAACTTCTGGCTGGACCGCTACTCCACCCTGCAGTCGACCTCCGGGGAGTGGACCGGCGCGCTGTACACCGACGTCAACGCGGTGATCCCCACCAAGGCGATCCTCGCCGCGGCGGCCCTGATCGTCGCGGTCCTGTTCGTCGTGGCGTCCGTCATCGGCCGCTGGCGACTGCCGGTGATCGGCACGGCCATGCTGCTCGTGGTCGCGGTCGTGGCCGGCGGGATCTACCCGTGGATCGTCCAGCGCTTCCAGGTCCTCCCGACCGAGCAGGCCCTGGAGAGCCAGTACATCGAGCGCAACATCCAGCTCACCCGCTCGGCGTACGGGCTCGACGCGGCCGAGGTGATGCCCTACGACGCCACCACCCAGACCGAGCAGGGCGCGCTGCGCCAGGACACCGAGACGACGTCGAACATCCGCCTGCTGGACCCCAACGTGGTCTCCTCCGCGTTCTCCCAGCTGCAGCAGTTCCGCCCGTACTACCAGTTCCCCGACACCCTCAACGTGGACCGGTACGAGATCGACGGCGAGGTCCAGGACACGGTCATCGCCACGCGCGAGCTGAACCCGGACCAGAACCAGGGCTGGTACAACCAGCACGTGGTCTACACCCACGGCTACGGCGTGGTCGCGGCCTACGGCAGCCGGGTCGAGGCGGACGGCAAGCCGCAGTTCATGCAGGCCGGCATCCCCTCCCGAGGCGTCATCTCCGACGACTACGAGCCGCGCATCTACTTCGGCGAGAACTCCCCGATGTACTCGATCGTCGGCGGCGGGGAGGGCGACGAGCCGCTCGAGCTCGACCGCCCGCAGACGGCCGGGGACGAGGCCGGGGACGCCAAGACCACGTTCGCCGGCAACGGCGGGCCCAGCATCGGCAACTTCTTCAACCGCCTGGCCTACGGCATCAAGTTCCAGTCCTCCGACCTGCTCCTGTCGGACGCCGTGCGCCCGGAGTCCCAGATCCTGTACGACCGGGACCCGCGCGAGCGGATCGAGAAGGTCGCCCCCTACCTGACGGTCGACGGCGCGCCGTACCCGGCGATCATCGACGGTCAGGTGCAGTGGATCGTCGACGCCTACACCACCTCCGACGCCTACCCGTACTCCACGCCGTCGGTGCTGGACGAGGCCACGCAGGACGCCCAGACGGCCCAGGGCGCGGCCGCGACCCTGCCGCCGGAGCGGGTGAACTACATCCGCAACTCGGTCAAGGCCACGGTCAACGCCTACGACGGCTCGGTGTCCCTGTACGCCTGGGACGACCAGGACCCGGTGCTGAAGGCGTGGCAGAACGTCTTCCCGGACACGCTCAAGCCCTACTCCGAGATGTCGGCGGAGCTGATGGCCCACGTGCGCTACCCGCAGGACATGTTCAAGGTCCAGCGCGAGCTGCTCAACCGCTACCACGTGACGGACCCGAACAGCTTCTACCAGAACGACGACGTCTGGTCGGTGCCCAACGACCCGACGCAGGACTCCGAGGTCGCGCTGCCCCCGTACTACCTGTCGATGCGGATGCCCGGTGAGGAGGAGGCCAACTTCTCCCTCACCACGTCCTTCATCCCGCAGCAGTCGGAGACGGGCAACACCCGCAACGTGATGTACGGGTACCTCTCGGCCAACTCCGACGCCGGCACCGGTGAGGACGGCGTGAAGAGCGAGGAGTACGGCACGCTGCGCCTGCTCGAGCTCCCGCGCTCCTCGGTGGTGCCCGGGCCCGGCCAGGCGCAGAACCTCTTCAACTCGGACACCGACGTCTCGACGGAGCTGAACCTGCTCCGCCAGGGCGCGTCCGAGGTGATCAACGGCAACCTGCTCACCCTGCCCGCCGGCGGCGGCATGCTCTACGTGCAGCCGGTCTACGTGCAGTCCTCGGGCGACGCCGCGTACCCCACGCTGCGGCGCGTGCTCGTCGGCTTCGGCGAGGAGGTGGGCTTCGCGCCCACCCTGGAGGAGGCGCTCGACGAGGTCTTCGGCGGCGACTCCGGCGCCCAGACCTCCGCCGGCGCCGGCGTGAACGACGCCGAGGCGCAGTCCCCGGACGGGGAGGCCCCGGCGGACGGCGAGGCCCCTGCGGGTGGTCTCGACGACGCCCTGCTGGAGGCCAACCGGGCGATCCAGGAGTCGGAGCAGGCGCTCGCGGACGGCAACTGGACCGCCTACGGGGAGGCCCAGCAGCGGCTGCAGGACGCCATCGAGCGGGCGCTCGAGGCGGACGGCGTCGTCGAGCCGGAGGCCGAGGGCGCGCTGGCCCCCGAGCAGCCCGCCGAGGAGCCCGCCGAGTAGCCGGTTTGCGGCTCCACCCCGCGGCACGTATAGTCGTACCTGTCGCCGCGGGGTGGAGCAGTTCGGTAGCTCGCTGGGCTCATAACCCAGAGGTCGCAAGTTCAAATCTTGCCCCCGCAACCACGGAAGGCCCCCGGACCGTAACGGTCCGGGGGCCTTCGCCGTGTCCGCCGTGGTCGTCGTCATCCCGGCACCCGGCGGGGCGGCGCAGCGCACGGCCCCCGGGTACGGCGGAGGCCCCACGGCGCACGGCCGTGGGGCCTCCGGCGTGCGGGGCAGCCGCCCGTCAGACCTCTTCGGAGGAGACGATCCGCTCGGCGTTGCGGGACTTCAGCGCCGCCAGCCGGGCCTCGATCTCGCTCTGCTGGCCCAGGGCCTCCAGGGACTCGAACTGCGCGTCGAGGGAGGAGGAGGCGAGCTCCTGCTGGCCGAGCAGGCGGGCCTCCTCGCGGCGGATCTTGTCCTCGAAGCGGGAGACCTCGCTGGTCGGGTCGAGCACGTCGAAGGCCTTGATGGCGTCCTGGACCTGCGACTGCGCCTGGACGGACTTCTGCCGGGCGTTGAGCTCGTCGCGCTTGTTGGACAGCTCCTGGAGCTTCCCGCGCATCTTGTTGAGCCCGTCCTTGAGCTTGTCCACGACCTGGGTCTGGGACTGGATCTGCGGCTCGGTGCCCCGCGCCTCCGTCTCGTACTGGATCTGGCGCTGGAGGGCCACCTTGGCGAGGTTGTCGAACTTCTCGGCCTCGGAGGCCTTGCCCGAGGCGCGGAACTCCTCGGCCCGGTTGGAGGCGGCCAGGGCCTTGTTGCCCCACTCCTGGGCCTCGCGCACGTCCTCCGCGTGGTCCTGCTCGAGCAGGCGGAGGCTGCCGATGGTCTGGGCGACGGCGGCCTCGGCCTCCCGGATGTTCTCGGTGTAGTCGCGCACCATCTGGTCCAGCATGAGCTGCGGGTCCTCGGCGGCGTCGATCATGGCGTTGATGTTGGCCTTCGCGAGCTGGGCGATGCGGCCGAAGATGGACTGCTTGATCATCGTTCCTTCTCTCCTCTGGTGCTGCCGGGAGGGGTCTCCCGGATCGTCGGACGGTCGTGGTCGTCGTGGCGGTCGTGGTCCTGGCCGGGCGGGCCGCGGTCCGGGCGGGCGGCGGCGCTCAGAACCCGCCGCCGATGTCGCCGCCGAAGCCGCCCCCGAAGCCACCGCCGAAGCTGCCGCCGAACCCGCCGCCACCACCGTCGCCGCCGCTGAATCCGCCCCCGCCGAAGCCGCCGCCGCCGTTGAGGATGGAGCCGAGCAGGATCCCGCCGAGCATCGCCCCGCCGAGCCCGCTGTTGGACCGGCCCCGGTAGCCGCCCATGCCCATCGGCCCGCCGAAGCCGCCGTAGGAGAAGGACTCCACGTCGCGCTGCGCGGCGTACTGGGCCTCGCCGGCGAGCCGGATCGCCTGGTTGGCGTAGCCGACGGCCTCGGAGGGCTGCGACTGCCGTGCCTGCTGGGCGGCCTCCAGGCAGCGCTCGGCCTCGGCGAGGCGGGTGCGGGCCTCCGGTCCCACCCCGCCGCGGCGGGCCCAGATGTACTCGCTGGCCGAGCTGACCTGGGCCTGCGCGGAGACGAGGGTGTGGGCCAGGGTCTCCCGCGCGGAGCGGTCGCGGTCGTTCTGCGAGCGCACGGAGGCGAGCCCCTTGTCGAGCTCGTCCTTGGCCACGGCCAGCCGGCGGCTGAGCCCGAGCGGGTCGATCCGCCCGGCGCGCATCTGCTCCTCGACGGTGCCCAGCACGGCGGCGACCCCGGCCACGGCCCCGGCCAGCTCCGGGTTGGACCCGCGCCGGACGAGGGCGTCCGCCTCGGCGACGTCCCGCTGGGCGATCGTCACGGCGTCCCGGAGGGACTCCTCGGCGGCGGCGAGCTCGGTGGCGGCGTGGTCCACGGCGTCGAGCAGGCCCCGGGCCTGGCCCACGCCCTCCTCGGCCGCGCGGATGTCCACCACGGCGTCGCTCGTGCGGCCGGCCGCGAGCTCCTCGCGGGCCTCGTCCACGGCGGCGCCCACGAAGTCGAGGCGGTCGCGGGCCTGGTCGATGTTGTCGCGGACCGGGGCGAGCGCGGTGTCGTTGTAGCGGCCGGCGAGCTCGCGCAGCCGGGCGTCGGCGGTGCCGAAGCGGGGCCGCACGGCCTCGGCCTCGCGCTGGACGTCCGCCAGCGCGTCCGGGGCCCGGGTCTCCAGCTGCCGCAGGGAGCTGAAGGCCTTCTGGTGCTCCTGGAGGGGGCGCTGGGCGTCCTGCGACCGGGCGATGATCTCGGCGAGCCAGGCCCGCTGCTGCTCCTCGGTGTCCGGGATGTGGTCCTCGAGCTGCTGCTGCAGGGCGAAGGAGGCCTGCATGTGCTTCTTGGCGTCCTGGACGGCACGGCGGAAGGGCTCCACCTGCTCGTCCCCGTACTGCAGCTGGGCGAAGGCCAGCTCCTGCTCGGAGTGCTGGATCGCGTTGTCGGTGGCCACCAGCAGCGTCCCGGCGCGCTTGCGCAGCTCGGGCACCGGCACGTCCGGATAGGGGCCGGCCGGGTGCTCCTGCGCGGCCGGCCGGCCGTCCTGCGGGTGCCCGCGCTGCCGGCGCTTCTTGTTCCGGGAGGCGATGCCGTAGACGGCCAGCCCGCCCAGGCCCAGGGCGCCGAGGCCCAGGATGCCCGCGCCCGCACCGGCGCCGGAGGCACCCTCCTCGCCGCCGCCGCCGGTGCCGCCGAGCTCGGCGTCGATGCCCTCGACCGCTCCGCGGACCGCGCCGTCCCAGTCCCCGGAGGACAGGGCGGGGGAGATGTGCTCGCGGTAGATGCGCTCCTGCTGCGCCTGGTCCAGGGGGCCGGCGGAGGAGGCCGCGAAGCGCGCCTGGCGGTCCTCGGTGGCCACGACCAGCACCGCGTCGGAGCTGCCGAAGCCGTTGAGCGCGGCGAACTCCTCCAGCCACGCGTCGGGCGCGGTCGGACTGGTGAACGTGTCCACGAACACCGTCGTGAGGTTGACGCCCTCCTCCGTGGCGAGGTCGCGCACGTCCGCCTCCAGCGCCGCGGGGTCCTGCAGCACCCCGGAGTCGTCGACGATGCGCTCGCCCGGGGGCACGTCCACGGGCGGCTCGGCGACGGCCGCCCCCACGGGCACGAGCAGGGCGAGCGCCAGGCCGCAGCCGGCGGCGGTGCGGCGGGACACGGGGCACCAGTGCATGATCTCCCTCACGAGGTCGGTGGTCCCGATTCTAGGGCGGGGCCGCGGCGCCGTCCCGGACGACGGGTTTCCTACGCGCAGGGCGAAATCGAAAGGGGGCTGTCGACTGCACCGCGGATGTCCGGGTGGTGCCCAGAACTCGTCCGGGCCATCTCCGGGCTGTTCCCGGGCAGCTCCTGGCCGATGGTGAGGGCTCTCAGCGTCGTTTCAGTGCCGACCGGGATACTGGGGAGCAGATCCGCCCGTACCGCCCTTCCCGGCGGGCCGGGCCCGGCCGTTCCCAGGAGGAGAGCCCCCATGTCCGAGCCCCGCGACCCGCGCTTCGACGCCGAGACCCAGCACACCCAGCCGATCCCGCCGGTCGGCGACCGCCCGTCCCAGGCTCCCTGGCCGCCCGCCGGCGCACCCGCACCGGGCGCCCGGCCCGTCTACGGGGCCGCGCAGCCCGGACCCGGACAGCCTGCCGCGCAGCCCGGGTGGGGGAGCGGCGGCGGGGACGGGTCCGAGGGGGCCCGTCCCGGCCGGCGCCGGGGCTTCTCGGCGGGCGCGCTCGTCACCGGGATGGCGCTCGCCGCGCTCGTGGGAGCGGGGGCGGCCGTGGGGACCGACGCCCTGCTGGACGGAGGCGGCACCGCTCCGGTGACGAGCGGCTCGACGTCGGAGTCGATCATCGTCAACGACCAGGACGAGGTGAACGCGGTCACCGCGGCGGCGCTCAAGGCCTCCCCGTCGGTGGTGACGATCTCCGCCTCCGGCGGCGGCCAGTCCGGCTCCGGCTCCGGCGTGATCCTCGACGACGAGGGCCACATCCTGACCAACACGCACGTGGTCACGCTCGACGGCACGGCCAGCGACCCCGGCATCGAGGTCCAGCTCGAGGACGGCAGCGTCCACCCGGCCACCGTGGTCGGCACGGACCCGCTCTCCGACCTCGCGGTGCTCAAGGTCGACGTCCCGGGCCTGACGCCGGCGACCCTCGGCTCCCTGGACGACGTCAACGTGGGCGACACGGCGATCGCGATCGGGGCCCCCCTCGGGCTCGCGGGAACGGTGACCGACGGCATCGTCTCCACCCTGAACCGCACCATCGCCGTGGCCTCCTCCGCCGCGCCGTCCACGCCCTCCGAGGGCGGCTCCGAGCAGGGCGACGGCAACAACTTCTTCTTCGACCTCCCCGACGAGGAGGGCCGGGGCGGGGGCTCGCAGCGCGCCGCGGCGTCGGTCTACCTCAACGTGATGCAGACCGACGCCGCGATCAACCCGGGCAACTCGGGCGGTCCGCTGATCAACACCGACGGCGAGGTGATCGGGATCAACGTGGCGATCGCCTCGGCCGGGGCCGGCACGGAGGCCGGCAACATCGGCGTCGGCTTCTCGATCCCGGTCGACACCGCCCGGCGCGTGGCCGAGGAGATCATCGCGGACGGCACCGCCAGCCACGGCTACCTCGGCACGAGCGTCAGCGCCGCGCCCGCCGCCGACGGGCAGAGCCGGGCGTTCTCCGACGGCGCCGTGGTGCGCGAGGTCGTCCCCGGCTCGCCGGCCGACGAGGCCGGGCTGGAGGTCGACGACGTCGTCACCGAGTTCAACGGGCACCGGATCGAGGACGCGAACTCCCTCACCGCCGCCGTGCGGGAGCTGCCGGCGGGCGGGACCGGCAGCATGACGTTCCTGCGCGACGGCGAGGAGCGCACCGTCGAGGTGACCGTCGGGGACGCCGCGGAGCAGTCCTGATCCGGTGCGCGCGCCGGCCGGGCTACCGGCCGGCGCCGGCGAAGCCCAGCTGCCGCCAGGCCTCGTAGACGGCGATGGACGCCGAGTTCGCGAGGTTGAGCGAGCGGCGGGCGGGCAGCATCGGGATCCGGACCCGCGCGGTGACGTGCGGGTCCGCCTTGACCTCCGGGGGCAGCCCCACGGACTCGCGGCCGAACAGCAGCACGTCGCCGGGGCGGTAGGCGACGTCGGTGTGCGCCAGCTCCCCGTCCGTGGTGAAGGCGAAGACCCGCTCCGGGGCCAGCGCCGCCCACGCCGTCTCCAGGTCCGGGTGCACGGTCAGCACGGCGAGGTCGTGGTAGTCGAGGCCGGCCCGGCGCAGGTGCGCGGAGCCGAAGTCGAAGCCCAGGGGCTCCACGAGGTGCAGCTCGGCCCCGGTGACGGCGGCCAGACGGATCGCGTTGCCGGTGTTGCCCGGGATCTCGGGGGTGTGGAAGAGGATGCGGAGCATGCCCGCCAGTCTACGGACGCCGGGCCGGCGCCCGGTCCGGCGGCCTAGACTGGAGGGCGTGCCGCACCGTCCCGTCTACCTCGACCACGCCGCCACCGCGCCCCTCCGGCCCTCCGCGCTCGCCGCGGTCACCGAGCAGCTGGCCCGCGGCGGCAATCCCTCCTCGCTGCACCGGGCCGGGCGGTCGGCGCGCACGGTGGTCGAGCAGGCCCGCGACGACGTCGCCGCGGCCCTCGGCGCGGACCCCGTCGAGGTGATCTTCACCTCCGGGGGCACCGAGGCCGACAACCTGGCCGTGCAGGGCCTGTACCGGCACCGCCGGGAGGCCGACCCGCGCCGCCGCCGCATCCTCGTCTCCTCGGTGGAGCACGCCGCGGTCGCCGAGACCGTGGAGTGGCTGGCCGCCCACGAGGGTGCCGAGCCCGTGCACCTGCCCGTCGACGCCGCGGGCCGGGTGGACCCGGTGACGGTCCGGGCGGAGCTGGCCAGGGACCCCGGCGCCGTGGCGCTGCTGAGCGTCATGTGGGCCAACAACGAGGTCGGCACCGTCCAGCCCGTGGCGGAGCTGTCCGCGCTCGCCGAGGAGTTCGGCGTCCCCTTCCACTGCGACGCCGTCCAGGCCTTCGGCTCCCTGCCCGTCGACGCGCACCTGCCCGGGCTGACCACGCTGGCCGTCTCGGCGCACAAGGTGGGCGGTCCGGTGGGCGCGGGAGCCCTCGTGGCCGGGCGCGCGGTCGGGCTCGCCCCCGTCCAGCACGGGGGCGGGCAGGAGCGCCGGATCCGCTCCGGCACCCTCGACGCCGCCGCGCTCGCCGGCTTCGGGGCCGCGGCCCGGGAGGCCGTGGCCGAGCGGGCGGACGAGGCCGAGCGGCTCGCGGCCCTGCGCGACCGCCTGGTGGAGGGCGTGCGGCGGGCCGTGCCGGAGGCCGTGCTGCGCGGACCGGAGGACCCGGAGCACACGGGCGCCCGGTTGCCCGGCAACGCCCACTTCACCTTCCCGGGGTGCGAGGGGGACTCGCTGCTGTTCCTGCTCGACGGCGCCGGGATCGCCTCCTCCACCGGCTCGGCCTGCCACGCCGGGGTGCCCCGGGCGTCCTCGGTGCTGCTGGCCATGGGCCTCGACGAGGCCGCGGCCCGCGGTGCCCAGCGCTTCAGCCTGGGGCGCACGAGCACCGAGGCCGACGTCGACGCCCTGCTCGACGCGCTGCCCGGGGTCCACGCCCGGGCCCGGCGCGCCGGGCTCTCCGGGGCGCCCCCGGGCTGAGCCCGCACCCCCGGGCCGGGAATAGGCCCCGGCACCGGGTCGTTGAGCCCACGACCCCCGATCCCGACCCACCTGCCCCCGCGCAGGGGAAGGACCCGACCGTGCGAGTACTGGCAGCCATGAGCGGCGGCGTCGACTCGGCCGTGGCGGCCGCCCGGGCCGTCGACGCCGGCCACGACGTCACGGGCGTGCACCTGGCCCTCTCCCGCACCCCCGGCACCCTGCGCACCGGCTCCCGCGGCTGCTGCACGATCGAGGACTCCCGGGACGCGTGGCGCGCCGCCGACGTGCTGGGCATCCCCTACTACGTGTGGGACTTCTCCGAGCGCTTCCAGGCCGACGTCGTCGACGACTTCGTCGCCGAGTACGCCGCCGGGCGCACGCCCAACCCGTGCCTGCGCTGCAACGAGAAGATCAAGTTCGCGGCTCTGCTGGAGAAGGCCCTCGCCCTGGGCTTCGACGCCGTGTGCACCGGCCACTACGCCAAGGTCGTCCAGGACGCCGACGGCCGGCGGGAGCTGCACCGGGCCGCGGACTGGGCCAAGGACCAGTCCTACGTGCTGGGGGTGCTCACCGCCGAGCAGCTCGAGCACGTGCTGCTCCCGCTGGCCGACACCCCGTCCAAGGCCGAGGTGCGGGCCGAGGCGGCCCGGCGGGGCCTGTCCGTGGCGCAGAAGCCCGACTCCCACGACATCTGCTTCATCCCCGACGGCGACACCCGCGGCTGGCTCGCCGAGCGCATCGAGATGCGCGAGGGCGAGATCCGCGACGTCGAGGGCACCGTCGTCGGCACCCACCCCGGGGCCAACGCCTTCACCGTGGGCCAGCGCAGGGGCCTGCGGATCGGCACCCCCGCCCCCGACGGGAAGCCGCGCTTCGTGCTGGAGATCCGGCCCAGGACCAACGAGGTCGTCGTGGGCCCGGAGTCGATGCTCGCCGTGGACGAGCTGCGCGGGATCCGCCCCTCCTGGGCCGGGGCGCCCGTGCCCGAGGCGGCGCCGGTGCTGCGGCCCGGTGCCGCGGCGGGGGAGGTGTCGTCGTCGTTCCCCGTCCGGGCGCAGGTCCGTGCGCACGGGGACCCGGTGGCCGCCCGGGCGCACCTGGAGCTCGTCGAGGGGGCCGGCGGCGCCCCGGTGCCCGAGCTGGTGGTCCGGCTCGAGGAGCCGCTGCGCGGGGTCGCCCCCGGGCAGTCCGTCGTGCTCTACCAGGGCACCCGCGTGCTCGGGCAGGCCACCGTGGACCGGGCGCACTCGCTGGCCCGCCCCGACGTCGCGAGCGGGCCCGGCGCCGGCCGATAGACTGGCGGGCATGAGCGCTCCGCACCCCCACGCCTCCGCCGACGTCCGTGCCCACCACGACTTCGACCCCGCGGCGTCCTCGCTGCGGGGCGAGGCGGACCCCCGGGTGCTCGCCGAGCTGCAGTCCATCCGCGGCACCATCGACAACATCGACGCGGCCCTGGTGCACCTGCTCGCCGAGCGGTTCAAGGCCACCCAGCGCGTCGGGGTGCTCAAGGCCACCCACGGCCTGCCGGCCGGGGACCCGGACCGCGAGACGGCCCAGATCGGCCGGCTGCGCGCTCTCGCCGCCTCCGCCCAGCTGGACCCGGAGTTCGCGGAGAAGTTCCTGAACTTCATCATCAGCGAGGTCATCCGCCACCACGTGGCCATCTCCGAGGACCACCGGCGGCAGGACCCGGACGAGTCGTGAACCGCGCACCCGACCCCCGGCGCACCGACCCGGACGTCCCGCACGTCGTGGGCACGGCCCTGGGCGCGATGCCCGGCACCGACGTGGTGGAGACCGTCACGCTGCTGCGCGGCGAGCTCGGCGCCCCGCACCTCTCCTTCCTGCCGTCCCTGCCCGCCCGCGGACCGGCCGCGGACCCGGTGGCCCGCACCGCCGCGGTGCTCGACGAGCTCCACGCGGACCGCCAGCCGCACGGGCTGCGCGTCTCCGGGGTCCCCGGCAAGGACTCCCGGGCCGCCCGGGCCCTGCTGGCCGGCGACGTCAACGTCCTCGCCGACGTGATCGGCGCCGAGAGCGGCGGTGACGACGCCCCGGTCAAGACCCAGCTGCTCGGTCCGCTCACCCTCGCCGCCCGGCTGCACCTGCACGCGGGGGAGCGCGCCCTCAAGGACCACGGCGCCCGCCGCGACCTGCGCGACTCCCTGGCCTCCGGGGTCGCCGCGCACGTGTACGCCGTGCGGGCCGCGGCGCCCGGCCGCGAGGTCGTCGTCCAGCTGGACGAGCCGGACCTCGCGCAGGTGCTCGCGGGCACCCTGCCCACGATGAGCGGCTACCGCACCCTGCGGGCCGTGCCCGCGACGGAGGCCCGGACCTCGCTGGCCGCCGTGGTCGAGGCCTGCCGCCAGGCCGGGGCCGCCGCCGTCGCGCTGCGGCTGCCCCCCGGGGTCGACCCCCGGCTGGCCCCGGAGGCCGGCGCCGACGCCGTCCAGCTGACCGCCCCGGAGGGCGCCGCCCGCGCCTGGGAACCGCTCGCCGCGCTCGTGGAGGACGGCACCGAGCTGTGGCTCGGCCTCGTCCCCGTGCCCCCCGCCGGAGCCGGCGCCGACGCGCTCGCGGCGGCCGTGTGGGGCATCTGGCGCGACCTGGGGCTGCCCGCGGCGGTCCTGGACCGCGTGCGCATCACGCCCCGGGAGGACCTCCTCGCCCTGGGCCCCGACGGGGTGCGCGAGGTCCTCTCCCGCGTCACCGGGACCGCCTCGGCCCTCGCCCGCACCGCGGCCGAGGCCTGAGGGGGCACCCGTGGCAGCCGACACACTGCGCGCCGAGGTGCGCGCCCCGGCCGGGATCAGGGACAATGCAGGTGGACCCCGGTCCAGCACGGTGCCCCGGACCTCCCGGGGCCACGGCAGGAGCCGCCTCCGGCGGGCCCGCCCGATCCCAGCGGAGAGGCGATGAACGCGCGAATACTGGTCGTCGACGACGACGCTGCCCTGTCGGAGATGATCGGGATCGTCCTGACCGCGGAGGGCTTCGAGCCCGTCTTCTGCTACGACGGCGGCACGGCCGTGGACACGTTCCGCGCCGTGCGCCCGGACCTGCTGCTGCTCGACCTCATGCTCCCGGGCAAGGACGGCATCCAGGTCTGCCGCGAGATCCGCACGATCTCCGACGTCCCGGTCGTGATGCTCACCGCGAAGTCGGACACCGTCGACGTCGTCCGCGGGCTGGAGGCCGGCGCCGACGACTACGTGCCCAAGCCCTTCAAGCCGGCCGAGCTCGTGGCCCGGGTCAAAGCCCGCCTGCGCCCGGTCGAGCGGGCCCACTCCTCCGAGCTGCGGATCGGTGACCTGACCATCGACGTCAGCGGGCACAGCGTGCACCGCGGCGACCACGAGATCAACCTCACCCCGCTCGAGTTCGACCTGCTCACCGCCCTGGCCCGGGCCCCGCACCAGGTCTTCTCCCGCGAGATGCTGCTGCGCGACGTGTGGGGCTACCAGCACGCCGCCGACACCCGGCTGGTCAACGTCCACGTGCAGCGGCTGCGCTCCAAGATCGAGCGGGACCCGGAGAACCCCGAGATCGTGGTCACCGTGCGCGGCGTCGGCTACAAGGCGGGCTCGTCCGCCCGATGACCCCGCCGGACGCCGTCGCCTCCCCCCGGCGCCGCGGGCCGGCCCGCGCCACGGGCCGCCGCCTGCAGCTGTTCCGGCTCCTCCTGGCGCGCCGCTGGCGGCAGTCCCTGCAGTTCCGCGCCATCGCCGTGTCCCTGTCCCTGACGGCACTGGCGTTCTTCGTCACCGGCAGCTTCCTCTCGCACCAGATCGCCGACCGGCTCTTCAACGAGCGCCTCGACCAGGTGCTCGCCTCCGCCACCGCGGACTTCGAGCAGGTGCAGGCCAGCTTCGACGCCTCCGACGCCTCGGACCGCGACGAGCTGCAGGCGCTCGTCGCCTCCACCCTGGGCGCGCTCTCGGTCGACGGCGCCGAGACGGAGCGCTGGATCCTGCTGCCGATGGACTACACGAGCGGGCAGACCCTCATCCCGGCGCAGAGCCAGAGCCCGTGGATGACGTCGAGCACCGTCCCGCAGGAGCTGCAGAAGCGCCTCGCGGAGCAGGACGGGGTGTTCTGGCAGCCCGCCTCGGTGCGGATGACGGAGAACGGGGACGAGGTCCCGGTCGTCGTGGTGGGCACGGTGGTGGAGCTCTACCAGAACTCCCGCTACGGGCTCTACCTCGTCTACGACTTCTCCGAGCCCCAGCGGACCCTGGACGCGATGCACGCGGTGCTGCTGCTGTCGGTCGTGGTGCTGCTCCTGCTCGTGGGCGCGATCGTCTGGTACGTGACCCGGGAGGTCGTCCGCCCCGTCTCCAGCACGGCCCGGGTGGCCGAGCAGCTCGCCGAGGGCGACCTCGGGGTGCGCCTGCCGGTCAGCGGCTCGCACGAGGTCGCCCGGCTGGCGCGCTCATTCAACCGGATGGCCGACAGCCTGCAGGAGCAGATCACCCAGCTGGAGCAGCTCTCCTCGATGCAGCAGACCTTCGTCTCCGACGTCTCCCACGAGCTGCGCACCCCGCTGACCACGGTCCGGATGGCCGCGGAGGTGCTGTTCAACGCCCGCGAGGACTTCGACCCCGTCAACCGGCGGTCCGCCGAGCTGCTCTACCACCAGGTGGACCGCTTCGACTCCCTCCTGGCCGACCTGCTCGAGATCTCCCGTTTCGACGCCGGCGCCGCCCGGCTCGAGGTGACCAGCGTGGAGCTGTTCTCCGTGGTGCACGACGTCGTGGAGGGCGCCGCCCCGCTCGCCGTCTCCTCGGGGTCGGCCGTGCGGGTGCGCTCCGAGCTGTCCCGCTGCACGGTCCAGGGCGACCAGCGGCGGATCGAGCGGATCCTGCGCAACCTCGTCGTGAACGCCCTGGAGCACGGGGAGGGCCGGCCCATCGACATCGTCGTGGGCGCCTCCGACGTCGCGGCGGCCGTGGCCGTGCGGGACCACGGCATCGGCATGGACGAGGCGGAGGCGGAGAAGGTGTTCAACCGCTTCTGGCGCGCCGACCCCGCCCGGGCCCGCACCACGGGCGGGACCGGCCTGGGCCTGGCCATCGCGACCGAGGACACCCGGTTGCACGGGGGCCGCCTCGACGTCTGGGGCGCCCCGGGGGAGGGCGCCTGCTTCCGGCTCACCCTGCCCCGCACCCGCGCGCGCCGGCTCGGACCGGAGGACACCAGCCCCGTCGGCCTGCCCCCGGATCCCGCCGCCTACCCGGAGACGGCGGAGGTCACGGCCACCGGCACCCTGGTCCTGACGTCCGTGCGGCCGCCGGAGGAGACACCTCCGGCGGCGCCGGCCGACGAGGAGGACCGATCATGAGCAGCACCCACCGCCGCCGGGCCACGACGGCCGCCGCCCTGTGCCTGGCGGTGGCCCTCGGCGGCTGCGGCGCCATTCCACGCTCCGGGCCGGTCCACCGCCACGCCGAGCCGACCCGCACCACGGCCGAGCCCACCTACGACGTCGCACCGGCGGGCCCCCAGGACGGCGCGGCGCCCGAGCAGGTGATCCGCGGCTTCCTCGCGGCCGGCACGGGCGTGGGCGACGACTACTCCGTGGCCCGGGAGTACCTGACCCCGGAGCTCGCGGCGACCTGGCACCCCGACGCGCGCACCATCGTGCACCGCGGCGAGCCGTCGCTCGTGCCCCGGCTGGAGGAGAACGAGTACCGGATGAGCCTCGAGGTCGCCGCCGTCGTGGACGGCACGGGCGTGATCGAGCGCAAGCCCGCCGGGGCCGCCGAGGTGCTCGACTTCGACGTGGTCCAGGTGGACGGGCAGTGGCGGATCTCGGACGCCCCCGACGCCACCGTGCTCACCGCCACGGACTTCGAGGAGATCTTCGAGCCCCACCAGCTCTACTTCGCCGACACGGACGAGAGCAACTTCGTCGCGGACCCGCGCTGGTTCCCCGACCGCACGCCCGTGTCCACCTCGATCGTGCGCGGCCTGCTCGGCGGCCCCGCCCCCTACCTGCGCGGCGCGGTGAGCACCGCCTTCCCCGCCGGCACCACGCTGGCGGGCTCGGCGGTGCCGGTGCGCAACGGCACCGCGACCGTGGAGCTCAGCGTGCCCGACTTCGACCCGGCGAACATCGAGACCAACCGCCGGATGCACGACCAGCTCGCGCTGAGCCTGCGCTCGCTCACCGCCGTGAACGACGTCGAGCTGCTCGTGGACGGCGCGCCCGTGGAGCTCGGTGCGGGATGGACCGACGCGGCCCCGGTCGAGGACGTCACGGTGCCGTCCCGGCAGATCGGCCTGCGCGACGGCGGGCTCGTGTTCTACCAGGGCGGCCAGACCGACGTCGTCAACGGCCTCGCGTCCCTGGACGGCCACCGGCCCTCCAGCCCGGCGATGGACACCGCCGCCGAGCACTTCGCGTTCGTGGACGCCGGCACCGGCGCCCTGGTGACCATGGACCGTGCGTCGGAGCCCGTGGAGCGCTTCAGCGGCACGGGCCTGACCCGCCCGAGCTTCGACGAGCACGGGTGGGTGTGGGCCGCGGACTCGGCCGGGACGGTGCGGGCCGTGCGCCCCGGGGCCCGGGACGCGGAACCGGTGCGCGTGGAGGCCCCGTGGCTGGCCGCGCGGACGGTGACGTCCCTGCGGATCTCCCGCGGCGGCACGCGGGCGCTGGTGGTCACCCAGGACGACGGGGTCGCGCAGGTGTGGCTCTCGGGCGTGGTGCGCGGATCCGGGGGCGCTCCGCAGCGGCTCAACGAGCCGTACCGGGTGGCCGCCGACGTGGACGCGGACGTGGCGCTGTGGCTCAGCGACCGGGAGTTCGTGACCGCCCCGCTCGGCGGGACCGGGTCCGTGCGGCCCCGGGTCTACGACGTGTCGGGGCGCCACCGGGAGCTGCCCGGCCTGGAGGGGCTCACGGGACTCAGCGGCGGCAACGGCGCCTCCTCCGTCTACGCCGTGGCCGGCGGGACGCTGCACATGCTCACCGGCAACGCCTGGGCCCCGCAGAGCGAGGACGTGCGGGACACCGCCTTCGCCGGCTGACGCCCCCGCCGCCGTCCGCCGGCGGGACGTCCGCCACGGGTGCCCCCCGGCGCGTCGTCGGGCGCCGCGCGGTCCACAGGCGCGGCCGTGCGGACCCGGGTCCGCCCCGCGCGCCGGGCGGGTCCTCCGGGCCACCATGGGCCCATGCCCGTCGAACCGCAACGCGCCCGCGCCCTGGACCGTGCGGCCGTCCGCGTCCTGGACCGGCTGGCCGAGGCCGCCGAGGTCCTCGTGCCGGTGGAGTGCGCGGTGTGCCGGGCGCCGGGCAGCGGCCTGTGCCGGGGCTGCCGGATGTTGCTGCGCCGCTCGTGCGCCCGGCCGTTCGAGGCCGCCTCGGCCGCGCCCCTGCTCGGGCCGTGCCTGCCGGTCACCGCCGCCGGCCGCTACGCCCACGAGCTGGCGACCTGTTTGCTGGCGTTCAAGAACGGCGGCCGCACCGACCTCGCCCCCGTCCTGGCGGCCGCTCTGGCCACCGCCCTGCGTGCGGCCGCGCCGTCGTGGCCGCCGGGGCCGGTGCTCCTGGTCCCGGTGCCCACTGCGCCGTCCGCCCTGCGGCGGCGCTGGTTCGACCCCGTGCTCGTCCTGCTGGAGGACTGCGCACGCCGCGGGGTGCTCCCGGCGGGGACCGCGGTCGCCGGGCACCTGCGGCACCGCAGCGGCGTGCTCCCCGGGCCGGCGCAGAAGCGGCTCGGCCGCGCGGGCCGGCGCACCCGGCAGGCGGGGTCGCTGCGGGCGGCCGTGCCCGCCGGGGCCCGCTGCGTCGTCGTCGACGACGTGCTGACCACGGGCGCGACCCTCGCCGAGGCGGCCCGGGCGCTGCGGGCCGGCGGCGCGGACGTGGTGGGCGCCGTGGTCCTCGCGGCGGTGCGCCCGCCGGCGGTTCCGCTCACCGCTGATTCCCGCCCGGCGCCTCCGGGGGCTGGTGAATATCGACTGTGATTCCACTAACGTTGAGTCACGGGAAGCAACAATCCTCCCGGGTGGGCGGCCCCATCCGCCCACGTCACCCCCGACAACTGGAGGGCATCATGGAACTGAACGTCATGGGGCGCAACGTCGCCGTACCGGAGCGGTTCAAGGAGTACGCCGCCGAGAAGGTCGTCAAGTTCGAGGAGCTGGGCGAGAAGGTCCAGCGCATTGATGTCAAGGTCACCAAGGACCACGCGATGCCGGGCCATCAGGGCATGGGCGTGGAGATCACGGTGTCCGGGCGCGGCCCGGTCCTGCGGGCCGAGGCGCGCGGCGACGACAAGTTCGCGGCCTTCGACGAGGCCTACAGCAAGCTGCTCGAGCGGCTGCGCCGCGCGCGCGACCGCCGCAAGGTGCACCGCGGCGCCCACCGCCCCACCGCCGTTCACGAGGCCACCGGCGCCCTGCCCGTGGTCCCGAGTTCCGGACCCATCTACACCACCCCCGAAGAGCTCGCGACCGCCGAGCAGGAGGCGTTCGACCAGAGCGTGAGCCTCTCCGACGCGGTCACGCCCGTCGAGATCCGGCGCAAGCGGTTCCCCGCCGCCGAGCTGAGCGTCGACGAGGCCGTCGACCACATGGAACTGGTCGGCCACGACTTCTATCTCTTCCTCGACAAGGAGACGGGGGAGCCCTCCGCCGTCTACCGCCGCAAGGGCTGGAGCTACGGCGTGATCAGCCTCAGCGAGAACGGCGAGGAGCCCCAGGAGAGCGTCCGGGCGTACCAGACCGAGGGCGCCCGCTGAGCACGCACCGCTGAGCGCGGGACCCCGCCGGCCGGGAGCCGGCCGTGTCCCGCCCCGGAGGAGCCCGGTGGTCGGCGCCACCGGGCTCCTCCGTGCCCGCCGGAACGGGCCTGCTCCCGTAGACTGGAGCAGGTGCCGTAATTCCCCCCACCAGCCCAACACGGCAGTCGAACACCGAGGAGCGTGTGCACGTGGCGTCATTCCTGGAGAAAGTCCTCAGGACCGGAGACAAGAAGGTCCTGACGAGGCTGCGGTCCTACACGGCCGCCATCAACAGCCTCGAGGACAGCTTCCGGGAGCTCAGCGACGCGGAGCTGCGCGCCGAGACGGTCGCGTTCCGCGCCCGGGTGGCCGACGGCGAGTCGCTGGACCGGCTGCTGCCCGAGGCCTTCGCCGTGGTCCGGGAGGCGGCCTCGCGCACCCTGGGCCAGCGCCACTACGACGTCCAGCTCATGGGCGGCGCCGCCCTGCACCTCGGCAACATCGCAGAGATGAAGACCGGCGAGGGCAAGACCCTCGTCGCCACGGCCCCGGCCTACCTCAACGCCCTCACCGGCAAGGGCGTGCACGTCGTCACCGTGAACGACTACCTGGCCGAGTACCAGGCGAACCTGATGGGCCGCGTCTACCGGTTCCTCGGCATGGAGACCGGGGTGGTGCTGGCCAACCAGGACCCCGCGACCCGCCGGCAGCAGTACGTCGCGGACATCACCTACGGCACCAACAACGAGTTCGGCTTCGACTACCTGCGCGACAACATGGCCTGGAGCCCCGACGAGTTGGTCCAGCGCGGGCACAACTTCGCCATCGTCGACGAGGTGGACTCCATCCTCATCGACGAGGCGCGCACCCCGCTGATCATCTCCGGGCCGGCCTCCGGCGAGGCCAACCGGTGGTACACCGAGTTCGGCCGCCTCGTGCAGCGCCTGCACCCGGAGACGGACTACGAGGTCGACGAGAAGAAGCGCACCGTGGGCGTGCTCGAGTCCGGGATCGAGAAGGTCGAGGACTGGCTGGGCATCGACAACCTCTACGAGGCGCAGAACACCCCCCTCATCGGCTTCCTGAACAACGCGATCAAGGCCAAGGAGCTCTTCCGGGCCAACAAGGACTACGTGGTGCTCAAGGGCGAGGTGATGATCGTCGACGAGCACACCGGCCGCATCCTCGCCGGGCGCCGCTACAACGAGGGCATGCACCAGGCCATCGAGGCGAAGGAGGGGGTGGAGATCAAGGCGGAGAACCAGACCCTCGCCACGGTCACCCTGCAGAACTACTTCCGCCTCTACGACAGGCTCTCCGGCATGACGGGCACCGCCGAGACCGAGGCCGCCGAGTTCATGAACACCTACGGGCTGGGCGTCGTGTCCATCGAGACCCACCGCCCGCTCGCCCGCGTGGACCGCCCCGACCTCGTCTACAAGAACGAGGTCGCCAAGTTCGCCGCCGTGGTCAAGGACATCGAGGAGCGCCACGCCAAGGGTCAGCCGGTCCTGGTGGGCACGGTGTCGGTCGAGAAGAGCGAGTACCTCTCCAAGCTGCTGGCCCAGCGCGGGGTCCGCCACGAGGTGCTCAACGCGAAGAACCACGCCCGTGAGGCCGCGATCGTCGCCCAGGCCGGTCGCCGGGGCGCCGTCACGGTGGCCACCAACATGGCCGGCCGCGGCACCGACATCATGCTCGGCGGCAACGCCGAGTTCAACGCGGTCGACCGGATGCGCGAGCGGGGCCTGGACCCCCAGCGCGACGCCGAGGAGTACGAGCGCGTCTGGCCCGAGGTGCTGGCCGCGTGCGAGGCCGAGACGAAGGTGGAGCACCAGGAGGTCGTCGAGGCCGGCGGCCTGTACGTGCTGGGCACCGAGCGGCACGAATCCCGGCGCATCGACAACCAGCTGCGCGGGCGGTCCGGGCGCCAGGGCGACCCGGGCGAGTCGCGGTTCTACCTGTCGCTGGCCGACGACCTCATGCGCCTGTTCAACGCCGGCGCCGCCCAGCGGCTCATGGCAGGGGCCCCGGACGACACCGCGCTCGAGCACAAGATCGTCTCCCGGGCCATCGCCTCCGCGCAGAGCCAGGTGGAGGGCCGCAACGCCGAGCAGCGCAAGAACGTCCTGAAGTACGACGACGTCCTCAACCGCCAGCGCGAGGCTGTCTACCGGGACCGCCGCCGCGTTCTGGAGGGCGACGACCTGCAGGAGCAGATCGTCCAGTTCGTCGACGAGGTCGTCAGCTCCACGGTCGAGGACCGCACCGCGGTGGGCCATCCCGAGGACTGGGACCTCGAGGGGCTGTGGGAGTCGCTGCGCACGATCTACCCCGTGACCCTCACGGTCGACGAGGTCGTGGAGGAGGCCGGCGGGCGCACCCGCCTCACCGCCGAGTTCCTGCGCGAGCAGATCCTCTCCGACGCCCGCCTCGTCTACGCCCAGCGCGAGGAGGAGGTCGGCCCGGAGGCCATGCGCAACCTGGAGCGGCGTGTGCTGCTCTCGGTCATCGGGCGCAAGTGGCCCGAGCACCTGTACGAGATGGACTACCTCAAGGAGGGCATCGGCCTGCGGGCCATGGCCCAGCGGGACCCGCTCGTGGAGTACCAGCGCGAGGGGTACGCGATGTTCCAGGAGATGATGGGGGCGATCCGCGAGGAGACGGTCTCCACGCTGTTCCGGATGGAGATCCGCCGTCAGCGCGTGGGCGCCGACGGCGGTCCCGTGGAGCTGCAGATCCCGCGCCAGCCCAGCTTCCTGCAGTACACCGCCCCCGGCGAGACCGGCGGGACGCAGACCCGGGTGGAGCCGGCCCCCGCGGCGGTCCGGGCCGGCGCGGACGGAGCGGACGGGGCGGCCGCCGCGGACGACGCGGCCCCGAACCGGGCGGGGCGCCGGGCCCGCGCCCGGGCCGGCAGCGCAGAGGCCGCGGAGGGCTGAGCGGAGCCGGGCGCACCGGGGCGGCGTCAGCCGACCTCGAGCTCGGTGACGCTCCAGCCCCGCCCCAGGCGCTCCACCCGCATGGCCACGGCCCGCCCGCGCCGCGGCTCGACCAGCACGAGGGCCACCTCGTAGACGCCGCGGTCCACCCGGCAGACCCGGCACCGGCGGACGTGCGGGTTGCGGTGCAGCTCCTGCAGCGAGGCCTTGCCCTCGAACTGCTCCTGCAGCAGCCGCAGCATGTCGGCCCGCTGCTGGAAGCGCTGCACGATCTCCGGGCTGGTCCACCGGCCCAGCTGCGCCGCCGGCCGGCTCCCGCCGAGCACCTCCACGGCCGCCTGGCCGATGGATCGGGCGAGCGCGGTGACCCGGCCCAGCTCGTCCTCGGCGGTGCCGCCGACCACGCGGGTGGCGCCCCAGGTGTAGCCGCCCGGGGCCGTGGGCGGCGCGGGGCGCTCCCGGCGGACCGGCGGGGCGGCCGGGGACGGTCGGGGAGCGAGCGGCCGGGCGACAGGATCGGAACCGGCGGCGGGTGCGTTCATGGCGGGCCTCCTGGGAGCGGTGCGACGGTGGTCGGGGCGGAATGGTCAGGACGGAGTGTTCAAGGCGGAGTGGTCGGGACGGGGCAGTCGGGGCGGAGCGGTCAGTGGTCCCCGGTGCCGGGGACCACGAGCCGCTGACCGGGGAACAGCAGGTGAGGCCCGTGCGGCAGGACGTGCCGGTTCAGCTCGTACCAGGCCGGCCAGGCGCGGTCGACCTCCGCGGCCGAGGCCCCGGGGCCGAGCTGCGCCGCCGCAAGGGACCACAGGGTGTCGCCGCGCAGGACGGTGACGGCGCCGTCGACCGTGCGCTCCGCCGGCGCCGGAGGCGCACCGGGGAATCGCGGTGCCTCCCCGGTCGAGGGCGCGGAGGGTGCGACCGGCACGACGGGCGGGGGGAGCGGTGCGGGGTGTGCCGCTCCGGGGTCGGCCGGTGCGGCGGACGGTTGCGCCGGTCCGTCCGGAACCGACGCGGAGGGTCCGTGCACCGTCGTGCGCCCGGACCAGAACGGGGAGGGCGCGTCGTCGGCGACCGCGCCCGGGGCCGCGACGAGCTGCAGCCCCAGGGCCGCGGCGGCGGCCCGGCGCAGCAGCGCCGGGGAGCAGTGCCCGCACAGCCGGCCCAGGCGCTCCCACCGGTGGTGCCCGGCCAGCACCGCGAGGACGGCGAGGGAGGCGGCCGCCGCCCAGGCCAGCACCACGGCGCAGCCGAGGCCGGCCGCAGCGAGCCCGAGCAGCTGCTCGGGCTCCGCGGCGGCGGACCACCTGATCCCGCGGATCCCGCTGCTGCGCTCGCCGCCGGGAACCCCGCCGAGGAGGACGGCACCGCTGGCGGCGAGCGACAGGCCGAGGGCGGGAAGCAGCAGGGCCGGCCACAGCTCGGCCGCGGCGCGGGACGCGGAGCCCGCCGTGGCACCCCTGTGCGACGCTCGACCTTCACGACGTTTGCTTCCACTTGGTGCTGTTTGGTGTCGTTTGACACGTTTTGGTGTCATGGGGAATTGGTAGCACCGTCAGCGCCCGGGTGTAAAGGCCCCACCTCCTGCGGTGCACAGGGAACTCCTTGACGGCCGTGCGGGGCGGTCCTAGGTTGAGGGCCTGCCCGGCCGGAGGTGCCGGGCGCCGGAGGGAGGCCCGGGTGCGCTGGGAGCAGCTGTTCGCGGACATGGAGGCCCAGCTGGCCGCCGCGGGCCAGCAGGCGCTCGAGGCCGAGGCCGCCGAGCAGGCCCGCGCCGAGTACGCGCGGGTGCAGCTGGCGGACCGGCTGCGCCGGCGGCGCGGGGAACCGGTGCGGGCACTGCTGGCCGGCTCCGTCCCGGTCGAGGGACGGGTGCGGGCGCTGGGCGCCGGGTGGGTCGCTCTCGAGGACCGGGGGGCCGAGCACCTCGTGCCGCTGAGCGCGGTGCTGTGGTGGGAGTCCCTGGGCCGGGGATGGCAGCCGGCCGCGGATACCGTGACCGTGCGCCTGGGGCTGGCCCACGCGCTGCGGGCGCTCGCCCGGGGACGGGCGCGGGTGCGGATCCGGCTCACCGGCGGCGGCGCCCTGGGGGAGCTCGACGGGACGATCGACGGGGTGGGCGCCGACTTCGTGGACCTGGCCCTGCACCCGGACGACGACTACCGCAGGCGGGGCAGCGTGACCGCCTCGCGGGCGGTGCCGTTCTCGGCCCTGGTCTGCGTCTCCTCTCTCAGCGGAGAGTGAGCGCACCGCCGGAGCGGCGCCGCCCGGGGACTGGTCAGTCCAGGGAACCGGAGCGCACGGCCTCCGCGGTGCGCTCGTAGCCGCGGGCGATGTACTCCTCCAGCTTGGCCGTCTCCACCCGCCACTGACCACGCCCGCCCACCTGGATGGCCGGCAGCTCCCCGCTGCGCACCAGGGCTCTCGCCTGCGTGGCGGAGATGTTGAGGATCTCGGCCACGTCGGCCAGGGTCAGGAAGCGCTGCTGCGCCATGCTCCGCCTCCTCGCACGTCGTTGCTCGTCGGTCCCAGTCTGCCACCGAACGCCCGTCCCCGGGTGGCCGTCCACAAGGGGGGGACGCACCCGTCCTGCTGACCCGGAGCCCGTGCGGGACGGGCGCGGGCTGTCCCCAGTTGTGCACCGGGCTGTTCCGGTGCTCCTGCCGCACGGGCAGAATGTGGGCGACGAGCGCGGCGCCAGGGCCCGCCCACGCAGGAGGAAGGCGGTCGCCGATGAGCGGCACGGTCAGGGGCGCGGACGCCGCGTCGGCCCGGTTCAGGAAGCCGACCTGGAAGGATCCGCGGCTGCTCACCGGGCTGCTGCTCGTGCTGCTCTCCGTCGCCGGGGTCACCGCGGTGGTGACGGCCACCAACCGCACGGACCCCTATCTGGCCGCGGCCCGTGACCTCGAGGTCGGGCAGGCCGTGACCGAGGACGACGTCGTGGCCGTGGACGTCCGCCTCCAGGACGCCGCCGACCTGTACGTCCCCGCGGGCGCCGGCCCCGCCCCGGGCACGGTGGCGACGCAGCGGATCCCGCAGGGCCAGCTGCTGCCGGGAGCCGCCCTCGGCACGGCCGACCGGCTCGATCGCAAGCCGGTCGCGGTGCCCATCGAGCACCCGCTGCCCGAGGACGCCGCGGCGGGCGCGCGCGTCGACGTGTGGGTCGCGGCCCAGAGGCCCTCCGGTCGCGGCCACGAGCCCGCGCGCCTGCTGCTGCCCGCCGCGGAGATCGCCTCGGTCTCCGCGGAGGAGACCGCGCTGGGGGCGGGCCGCGGCACGGTGGTGCACGTGCTCGTCGAGGACGGCCCGATGGAGGACGTCGTGGACGCCCTGGGCAACGACGCCCGGGTCACGCTCGTGTGGAACCCGGCGGGCGCGCCGTGACGGGTCTGCCGGTCATGGCCCTCGGGATCTCCACGTGGCCCCTGGTCGACGGCATCGAGCGGCTGCACGGGCCCGTCACGGTGGTCCGGCGCTGCCTGGACCTCACCGAGCTCCTCGCGGCGGCGCGGGCGGGCCTCGGCCGGGCCGCCCTCGTCGCGGAGGGCGCCGAGGAGCTGACCGCCAGCCTGCTGGAGCAGGTCCGGCTCGGCGGAGCGGTGCTGCTGGTGCTCGAGGGGCACGACCACCGCCGGCTCGCCGGGCTCGGCGCGGTGGTCGTCCCGGAACGAGCGGGTCCGGCCGACGCCGCGCGCCTGATGGAGGAGGCGGTGGCCGCCGCGGCGGCCGCCCCGAGTGCCGTCGGCTACGCCGACGTCGCCGCGTACGCACCGGAGCGGAAGGCCGACGGCAGAGAGCTCGCCGCCGTCGAGGCCGCCGACGGGCCGGTCAGCGGGCCCGAGTCCGCCCCGCCCGGCGCGGAGCCGCCGCACCCGCCCCGGTCCGGGCGGATCGTGGCGGTGTGGGGCCCCACCGGAGCGCCCGGCCGCACGACCGTGGCGGTCAACCTCGCGGCGGAGCTCGCGCTGCTCGGCGAGGACGCGGCCCTGGCGGACGCCGACACCTACGGGCCCTCGGTGGCCGCCGCCCTGGGGATGCTGGACGAGGCGGCGGGGCTCGCCCAGGCCTGCCGCCTGGCCGACCAGGGCCGGCTCGACGGCCCCGCGCTGCGCCGGACCGCCGCCGACGTGGCGGTCGCGGGGCGGACAGTGCGGGTGCTCACCGGCCTCACCCGTCAGGACCGGTGGCCGGAGCTGCGCTCGGGAGCGGTGGCGACGGTCCTCGAGCGGTGCGCCCAGGAGTTCGGGACGACGGTCGTCGACTGCGGCTTCGCGCTCGAGGCCGACGAGGAGCTGACCGTGGACTCGATGGCGCCCCGCCGGCACGCGGCGGCGCTGACGGTGCTGGAACGGGCCGACGTGGTCGTGGCCGTGGGGGCGGCGGACGCCATCGGCGTGCCCCGGCTGGTCAAGGGTCTGTCCGACGTCGCCGCCGCGGCGCCGGGCGCCCGGCTCGTCGTCACGGTCAAGAAGCTGCGCCGCTCCGCGGCGGGACGGGCCCCGGAACTGGGGATCCGCGAGGCATGGGCCCGGTTCGGCTCCGGACCGGCCGTGGAGCACTTCGTGCCGTGGGACCCGGAGACCTTCGACGAGGCGCTGCTGGCGGGCGCGGTGCTGGCCGAGACCGCGGCCGGCTCGCCCGTGCGGGCGGCGCTGCGCCGGCTCGCCGCGGGGGTGCTCGCCGAGCCGGCGGACGCGGGCGGGGAACCGGTGGTGCGCGGTACTAGGCTGGGCGGCAGGATCGGGGCCTGGCTGCGCCGCTGATCCCGGAGGCACCGCCCGGTTCCTCCGCCCGCGACGACCGGAGACGACGTGGCGTTCACGGACCCCCTGAGGAACTGCGGGGACTTCGGTCCCGGCGACTACGAGTGGCTGCACCTGCTCGTGGGGGACTGGCAGCTCATCTCCGACCTCGCCTTCGGCGACCTCGTGCTGAGCTTCCCGGTGGACTACATCCCCTCCGCCGGCAGCGGCAACGGCCGCGGCATGCCCGCACCGGGCAGCCCCTTCCGGGTCCTCGCCCACGTCCGGCCGGCCACGGGGCCCACCGTCTTCCACCAGGACATGGTCGGGGAGCTGATGCCCGAGGAGCTCGCCGGGCCGCTGCGCGCGGCATGGGTGGGGCGGCGGATCGAGCTCCTGCGTGCGGGAGGGGACGGGCCGGCCTCGGCCGCCCAGGTCAAGATCGTCCCGCTCGTGCGCAACGGCCGCACCCTCGCCCTGCTGACCGTGCACACCGGGCGGCGGTCCGGGCAGGTGTCCTCCCTCCAGGAGGTCGTCTACCGGGAGGCCGCGGACGCGCTGCTGCGGATGGCCAACGAGGGCCTGTGGCCCGACTTCTCGGCGCCCACGGGCTCCCGCCGCGGCGCGCCGCGGGTCGGGGACGGCGCCATCCGGATCGACGCCGACGACCGGGTGGCCTACGTCTCGCCCAACGCCGAGTCCGCGCTGCGCCGGCTGGGGATCGACGGCGACCTGGTCGGCAAGCGCCTCATGGACGTCGTCCCGCCGGCACTGGGTCCGGGCGTCGAACCGGACGAGACGCTCGCCCCGGTGCTCAGCGGGCGCACCGCCTGGCGCACCGAGGTGGAGGGCGCCCGGGTGAGCGTGAACTTCCGCTCCGTGCCCCTGCGGGACCGGTCGGGCCGGCTGGGCGCCGTGCTGCTGTGCCGCGACGTCACCGAGCTGCGCCGCCGGGACCTGGAGCTCGTGTCCAAGGACGCGACGGTCCGGGAGATCCACCACCGGGTCAAGAACAACCTCCAGACGGTCTCCGCCCTGCTGCGGCTGCAGGCCCGGCGGATGACCACCGACGAGGCCCGGCACGGGCTCGAGCAGGCCATGCGCCGCGTGGCGACGATCGCCATGGTGCACGAGACGCTCTCGCAGGGGTTCTCGCAGAACGTGGACTTCGACGAGCTGATCGAGCGGCAGTTCCGGCTCGCCGCGGAGGTGGCCGCCCCGGAGCAGTCGGTGCGCACCCGGCTCATCGGGGAGTTCGGCGAGCTGCCGACCCGCCTGGCCACGCCCCTGGCCCTGGTCATCAACGAGCTGGTGACGAACGCGGTCGAGCACGGACTGGCCGGCCGGACCGGGACGGTGACCTTGGAGGCCTCCCGGGTGCCCGACGGGGAGGGCGCCGGCCAGCTGCTGGAGGTCGTGGTGAGCGACGACGGGGTGGGCATGGGCGCGGTCGTGCCCGAGGAGACCGGCACGGCCGCGTTCCGGCGGGCGGACGTCGGGGAGGGCCTGGGGATGCAGATCGTGCGCACCCTCGTGGCCGGGGAACTGGGCGGGTCGATCCACTGGTCCCGGCGCCAGGGCGGCGGCACCGAGGTCACGGTGCGGGCCCGTCTCGACGACCAGCCCGGCCCCTGACGACGAAGGACCGGGACCCCGTGGGGTCCCGGTCCTCGGGTGCCGCGAACGTCCTCGTCGCGGGCGGGTGCCTCAGGAGGCGCGACGGGCGCGGGCGGCGCGGCGCTTGAGGGCGCGCCGCTCGTCCTCGCTCATCCCGCCCCAGACCCCGGCGTCCTGGCCGGACTCGAGGGCCCACTGGAGGCAGGTGTCCATCACGGGGCAGCTGCGGCACACGGCCTTCGCCTCCTCGATCTGGAGCAGAGCAGGTCCGGTGTTGCCCACGGGGAAGAACAGCTCGGGATCCTTCTCCAGGCATGCTGCGCGACTACGCCAATCCATGGTCAGCGATCGCTCCTTTCAAGGACGGGTCCCGGCGCACAGGGCAGAACGATCCTGCGGCAGGGGCGTCCGGGACAAGAGAAAAGGCCCACTCGCACGGGCCTTGTGAAGAACTGTCGTCCACCTTCCCACGCCGCGGGGTGGGGGACAAGGGGTTTAGGGCGCCGGTCACACCCGTGTCGGTGAGGTCTTCCTCACAGCCGGTCCCGGCCGGGCCCGCCGGGGGCGTCCCCGCCGCCGCCCGGCGCACTATGGTGGCGGGGGAGCGCGGCAGTCCGCGCCCCGCGGCCCGGCCGGAAGGAGATCGTCACCATGTCCACCCCCTCCCCGGACGTGCGCCCGCGCGAGATCGCCGTGCTGTCCGGCATCGTGCTGCTGGAGGCCCTGGCCCTGGCCGTCGCCGGGCTGCGCCTGGTCTGGACGCTGCTCTTCGAGCAGCCCCTGACCGTGGGCGGGACGGTCTTCCTGGTGCTCGTGCTCCTCGGCGGCGCGCTGTGGCTGCTGCACGTGGGCCGCGGCCTGTGGCGCGGCTTCCGCTGGCCGCGGGCCGCGGCGCTGGTGGTCCAGCTGTTCGTGCTGGTGCTCGCCCTCCCGCTGCTCCAGGGCGGCCAGTGGGCGCTCGGCCTGGCCCTGGCCGTGCCGGCCGCCGTCGTGCTCCTCCTGCTGTTCCGCCCCACGGTGCTCGCCTGGACGAGCCGCACCGTGCGGTAGCACCGAGCCAGTAGAGTGGGAGCGCCCGAAACCGGCGCCGTCGTGCCCTGCCCCCGCCCGTGTCCCTGCCCGTCGAGAAGCTCCGAACAGGTGGTCTCCCCGTGACTCCCCGCCGCGTCGTCATCGTCAGCCGCATCTTCGCCCCCGAGCCGGCTGCCGCGTCCTTCCGGCTGCGCGCCCTGGCGCGGGGCCTCACCGAGCGGGGTGCGCAGGTGCGCGTCCTCACCACACGCCCGCCCGCGGGGACGGAGATCGAGCCCGAGCCCTATCCGGTGCGGCGCTGGCCCGTCCTACGGGACCGGTTCGACTACGTGCGCGGCATCGTGCAGTACCTCAGCTTCGACGTCCCCGTGTTCTTCCGGCTGCTGCTCACCCGCGCCGATCTCGTGGTCAGCGAGCCGCCCCCCACCACGGGGATGGCCGTGCTCGCCGCCTCGGTGCTGCGGGGCCGGCCCTACATCTGGTACGCGCCGGACATCTGGACGACCGCCGCGGAGAAGATGGACGTCTCGCCGCTGGTCAAGCGGGCCATGCGGGTCATGGAGACGCTCGCGGCGCGGCGGGCCGCCGGTGTGCTCACCGTCTCCGAGGCCATGGGACGGGAGCTGCAGTCCGTCACCGGCGTCGCGTGGGAGAAGGTGCTCGTGGCCGAGAACGGCATCGACACCGACGTCTTCCGGCCCGACGGACCCGTGGCCGACCCCGGCGCCCCCTACTTCGTCTACGCCGGGTCGATGTCCGAGTGGCAGGGCGCGGACGTCTTCGTCCGCGCCCTGCCGCGGGTCCTCCGCGCCCATCCGGACGCGCAGCTGCGCTTCTTCGGCCGTGGCTCCGACATCGACCGGGTCGAGGAGATCGCCGCCCGCACGGCCCCCGGCCACGTCGTCTTCGAGGGGCTGCGTCCTGCCGCCGAGACCGCCGAGTGGACCCGCGGGGCCGTGGCGGCCCTGGGTGCCGTGCTGCCGAACATCGGCTACGACTTCACCAAGCCCACCAAGATCTACGCGGCCGCCGCGTGCGGCACCCCCGTCGTCTACGCCGGGGCCGGCGTCGCCGCCCAGCTCGTGGAGGACAACGGCCTGGGCGCGGCCGTGGACCACGACGCGGACGCGGTGGCCGAGGCGATGATCGCCGCCCTGGACCGCCGGCGCGACCCGGCCCTCGCCGAGGAGAACGACCGGCTGCGGCGCCGGCGCGCGGACTGGGCGGCCGAGAACGCCTCCCTGGCGGCCTCCGGCCGCCTCGCCGCCGAGTGGCTGCTTCAGGGCTTCGCGGACTGATCAGGTACTTTGGTACGCAGCGCACGCCCGGCGCGCCCGTGCCCTCACCCCCCAACCGGCCGGATGTCGACCGGGCCCACCAGGACCCCAATGTCAGGAGTATGCCCGTGAACGCAGATCTCGTCGTCGTAGGGTCGGGCCTTTTCGGCCTGACCGTGGCAGAGAGGGCCGCCAACGAGCTGGACCTCAACGTGGCCATCATCGACCGTCGCTCCCACATCGGGGGCAACGCCTACACGGAGAACGAGGAGCAGACCGGGATCGAGGTGCACCGCTACGGCGCCCACCTCTTCCACACCTCCAACGAGCGGGTCTGGGACTACGTCAACCGCTTCACCGACTTCACCGACTACGTGCACCGCGTCTACACGCGCCACCAGGACGAGGTCTTCCCCATGCCGATCAACCTCGGCACCATCAACCAGTTTTTCCGTGCGGCGTACTCGCCGGCGGAGGCGCGGGCGCTGATCCAGGAGCAGGCCGGGGAGCTCGCCGGGACGGACCCGCAGAACCTCAACGACAAGGGCATCCAGCTCATCGGCCGGCCCCTCTACGAGGCGTTCATCAAGCACTACACGGGCAAGCAGTGGCAGACCGACCCCAAGGACCTGCCCGCCTCGATCATCAACCGGCTGCCGGTGCGCTACACCTACGACAACCGGTACTTCAACGACAAGTACGAGGGCCTCCCGGTGGACGGCTACACCGCCTGGCTCGAGCGCATGGCGGACCACCCGAAGATCGACGTCCGCCTGGACACCGACTTCTTCGACGAGGGCCACGACTACTCCCGCTCCGCGGTCTCCGGGCAGGTGCCGGTGGTCTACACCGGCCCCGTGGACCGGTACTTCGACTACGCCGAGGGCGACCTCTCGTGGCGGACCATCGACCTGGAGCAGGAGGTCCTGCCGGTCGAGGACTTCCAGGGCGCGCCGGTGATGAACTACCCGGACGCCGACGTCCCCTTCACCCGGATCCTCGAGTTCCGTCACTTCTACCCGCAGCGCAACTACACCAAGGACGCCACGGTGATCATGCGGGAGTTCTCGCGCTTCGCGGAGAAGGGCGACGAGCCGTACTACCCGGTCAACACCTCCGTGGACCGCGAGAAGCTCCTGAAGTACCGGGACCTCGCCCGTGGCGAGGACAACGTCCTCTTCGGGGGCCGGCTCGGCACCTACAAGTACCTCGACATGCACATGGCCATCGGCGCCGCCCTGTCCATGGTCGACAACAAGCTCAAGCCCCACTTCACCGGCGGGGCCTCCATCGAGAGCGGGGGAGTGGACGCGTGACCGCGACGACCCAGGACATCAACCGGACCGGTACCGAGGACGTCAGCTACCGGGTGCTGCAGGAGCTCGTGTTCCCGGCGAAGGACCGGCTGCCGACCCAGCCCCTCTACATGGACACCCGGTCGGACACCGGCACGGCCGTGCCGTCGGAGGACGCCCTGCAGGGGGACCGGCAGATCGTGGTCAACGTGGCCTCGCAGCCCGCCGCCACGGACTCCCTGACCATCCTCGGCCGGCGCTCCCTGCGGGTGCACGCGCGCAACACGGTCTCCTTCGCCACCTACTTCAACGCGTTCCCGGCCAGCTACTGGCGGCACAACACCCACCTGCGCGAGGTCGTGCTCAGCGTGCGCACCTCCGGGCGGGGCTCCGTGACGGTCTACAGCTCCAACGCCCGCGGCGAGTCGGTGCCCGTGTCCGTGCACGAGGTCTCCGGCGACGAGCAGGTGACCGAGGCGGCGCTGCCGTTGAAGGCCTTCGCCGACGGCGGCTGGTACTGGTTCGACCTCGCGGCGGCGGACGAGAGCTTGACCCTGCTGGGGGCGCAGTGGCTGGGTGACGGCGCCGGCACGACCGAGGGCTCGGTGACCCTCCAGATCACCACCATGAACAAGCCGTCCTACTGCCTGACGAACGCGCGGCTGCTGGTCGAGCAGCAGGAGAACCTGCCGCAGGTCAGCGAGGTCGTGATCGTCGACCAGGGCAATCAGAAGGTCGTCGAGGAACCCGGTTTCCGCGAGGTGCAGGATCGTTTCGGCGGGCGGCTGCGCGTGATCGACCAGGCCAACCTCGGCGGCGCGGGCGGCTTCGCGCGCGGGATGTACGAGGCCGTCAAGGCGGAGAGCACCTACGTGCTGCTCATGGACGACGACGTCGAGATCGAGCCGGAGGCCGTGCGCCGCGTCAGCGTGTTCGCGGACTACTGCAAGCGGCCCACCCTCGTGGGCGGGCACATGATCGACCTCCTGAACCCCACGAAGATCCACAACTTCGGTGAGGCCATGGACCCGTACAGCTTCCAGTACGCCCCCGCCGGGGACGGGGTGGAGACCGGTCACGACTTCCGGCGCAACAACCTGCGGGCGACGCCGTGGATGCACCGTCGGGTCGAGGTCGACTACAACGCGTGGTGGATGTGCCTGATCCCCACGCAGGTCATCCGCGAGATCGGCCTGGCCCTGCCCGTGTTCATCAAGTGGGACGACGTGGAGTACGGCATCCGCGCCAAGGCCGCGGGCTACCGCACGGTCTCCCTGCCCGGCGTGGCCGTGTGGCACCTCGCCTGGGCGGACAAGGACGACACGATCAGCTGGCAGGCCTACTTCCACAAGCGCAATCAGCTCGTGGCCGCCCTGCTGCACTCGCCGTTCGACCGCGGCGGGGAGGTGCTCGCGCGCAACGGCGTCAAGGACCTGCGGCACGTGCTGTCCATGCAGTACTTCGCCGAGGAGGCTCGGGTGCTCGCGCTGCGGGACGTGCTGGCCGGGCCGGAGGCTCTGCACGAGCTGCTGCCGCAGCGGATCCGGGACGTGCGCAAGCTCATGACCCAGCACTCCGACGCCGTCTACGAGCAGGACCTGGACGCCTACCCCCAGGTCGCCGCGCCCAAGCCGGTCCGGGCCAAGCGCGTGAGCGCCCCGCACGGGCTGAAGGTCCTCACCTCCGCGGCGACCGCCGTGGCGCGCCACCTCGCCGTGGCCCCCAAGCAGCAGGCCGAGGAGCACCCGCAGGTGCACCTGCCCTACCAGGACGCCCGCTGGTGGCGGCTGACCCGCTACGACAGCGCCCTGGTGACGGCCTCCGACGGCACCGGCTACACCTGGTACAAGCGCTCTCCCAAGGACGCCCGCGCCCTGCTCGCCGAGTCCGTGCGCCTGCACGCCCAGCTGGCCCTGCGCTGGCCGGAGCTCTCGCGCCGCTACCGTGCGGCGATGCCCGACATCACGTCCATGGCGGCGTGGGAGGCCACCTTCCGCGAGCACTCGGAGACCGAGGCCTGATGGCGACAGCCACCGTGGTCCGCGCCCCGTCCCCCGGGACGGGGCTGCCGGCGGTCTTCCGGCAGCGCTACCTGCTGAAGCTGCTGGTCGACAAGGAACTGCAGATCCGCTACCGGGGGACGATCCTGGGCCTGCTGTGGTCCTACGTGAAGCCGGGCGTGCAGTTCGTGGTGTTCTACGTGGCGCTGGGCATCTTCCTGGGCCTGGAACGGGGGATGGAGAACTACGCGGTGTACCTGTTCTCCGGCATCATCCTGATCAACTTCTTCTCGGAGTCCTTCGGCAACGCCGCCCGCTCGATCGTGGCCAACGCGAGCCTGATCAAGAAGATCTACCTGCCCCGGCAGATGTTCCCGGTGGCCTCCGTGTGGGTCGCCGGGGTGCATCTGCTCCCGCAGCTGGTGGTGATGCTCGTCGCGTGCCTGATCGTGGGCTGGTCGCCCACGTGGATCGCCCTGCTGGCCATCCCCACGGCCCTGCTGATCGTGGGTCTGCTGGGCGCGGGCCTGGGCATGCTCTTCGGCGCGGCGAACGTGTTCTTCCGCGACGCCGAGAACTTCGTGGACCTGATCATCATGGTGAGCACCTGGTCCGCGCCGGTGCTCTACGCCTGGACCATGGTCCGCGACGTCCTGGGCCCGGTGTGGTTCGCCGGGTTCATGCTCAATCCCCTCACGGTCGCGGTCGAGCTGTCCCACGCGGCGTTCTGGCTGCCCACCACCACCCCCGGCGCCCACGAGGTCCCGCCGCACCTGTTCTCCCAGTGGACGCCCCTGGCCCTGTTGCTGGTCGTCGTCGTCATGGTCCTGGGCGACTGGGTGTTCCGCCGCCTCGAGGGCCGATTCGCGCAGGAGCTGTGACGATGAGTTCGAGATCCGTGCCCGGCCGCGCCGGGGTGCCCGGCGCGCCCGCCGTCGTGGCCGAGCACCTGGCCAAGGAGTTCTCCCTGCGCCACGCCCGGTCCCTCAAGGAGACGGTGGTGTGGCTCGCGAAGGGACGCCGCCAGGACATCTCCAACCGCTTCCGCGCGCTGGAGGACCTCAGCGTGCGCATCGACCCGGGGGAGAGCGTGGCGCTGGTGGGGCTCAACGGTTCCGGCAAGTCGACGTTCCTCAAGCTGATCTCCGGCGTGATGAGCCCCGACGGCGGCACGCTGGAGGTCAACGGCCGCGTGGCCGGGCTGATCGAGGTCGGTGCCGGGTTCCACCCGGACCTCACCGGGCGGGACAACGTTTACCTCAACGGCGCGATCCTCGGCATGACCAGGGCCCAGATCGACGAGAGGTTCGACGAGATCGTGGCGTTCTCGGAGATCGAGCAGTTCATCGACACCGAGGTGAAGTTCTACTCGTCGGGCATGTACCTGCGTCTGGCGTTCGCCGTGGCCGTGTTCACGGACCCGGACATCTTCCTCATCGACGAGATCCTCTCGGTGGGCGACGAGCCCTTCCAGCGCAAGAGCCTGGGGCGGGTGCGGGAGCTGTCCGAGGAGGGCAAGACGCTGCTCGTCGTCAGCCACGACTTCGACGTGGTCCGCAAGGTCTGCGAGCGCGCCGTGTGGATCGAGCACGGCCGGGTCCGCAGCGACGGCCCGATCGATCGTGTGATCGAGGAGTTCCGGGCGGCGGAGAACGCCTGAGCCGCTGATCCGGACCCGCAGAAGGGGCTCCCGCGCGCCGACGGTGCACGGGAGCCCCTTCTCGGCTCAGCAGGCGGTGACCTCCCAGAGCTCCGCCTCGCCCACCGCGGCCACCAGCCCCAGGTTCGTCTCCGGGCGCTCGCCCAGGGTGTCGATCGGCAGGTACGGGCGGGCCCGGGGCGTATCGATCTCCAGGTACTGCCGGCCGAAGTCCAGGACGTAGTCGATGCTCTCGGACTGTGCCAGCTCGCAGGCCCGGGCGGGCTCCTCGGACGGCAGACCCGCGATGATCTCGGCGATCCGGCCGCCCTTCGACCCGCCGATGTGGTACTGGGTCACCTCGGTGCCGGCCACGGCGTACGCCAGGGACCCCCCGTTCCAGGGGTTCACGAGGATGACGTCGTCCTCGTCGGTCCACCGCGGCAGCTGCTCCAGCAGCGCCTGCTCGTCCTCGGTGAGGATGCCGTCCGGGTTGTCCCAGCCGAAACGCGCCTGGGTGGCCAGGAGGGTGTCGCGCATGGTGCGCATCTGGGTGAGCGGCACGGACACGGCCACCAGGAGCACCGCCGTGCCCCCGGCGATGAGCTGCTGGGCGCGGCGGGTGCGCCGGTGCGGGGTCACGGCCGCCTCCACGCGGCTCCGAAGGAGTCCGGCGAGGGCCGTCGCGCCGAGCGCGATCAGGGGCACGGCCAGGATCGGGAGGCTGGCCGCCAGCCGGAAGGAGTCCTGGTACCAGGAGCCCACGGCCCACTCCCGCCACGGGCCCTTGGGCGCTGAGGCGGCCACCACGTACAGGAGGACGACCAGGAACTGGGCCACCCCCAGCCAGCGCAGTTCGCGTCGCGCGACGGTCGCGCCGACCCCCAGGACGGTCAGGACCACCAGGAACCAGGGAATGTCCAGGCGCCCGTTCGTGGCGTAGAGCAGCGCCTCGCCGTAGGCGCCGGCGGGCGTGGTGTGCGCGAAGCGGATGAAGTCGGTCCCCAGGCTGTCCCACAGGTACGTCCACGCGTACACCGCCAGAGCCAGCAGCGCCACGAGCAGCAGGATCGGGCCCGGGCGCCGGGCCGCGACCGCTCGGCGGACCGCGCGCGACCAGACGACCAGGACCATGGGGCTCAGCAGCACCAGCAGCAGCGTTCCCACGTTCGGGTGGGCCAGCAGCGCACCGCCCGTGACGACCAGCCAGCACAGGCCGGTGAAGACCAGCTGTGCGGGGGCGCGGTCGGTCTTCCCGGCCCGGGTGTCCGCGTCCAGACCGAGCAGGGCCGCCAGGTAGGCCAGCGCCACCGGGGCCACGCTCAGCCCCAGCAGGTTGGGGAGGAGGGGGCCAAACTCCAGGATGGCGTACGGGAAGACGGCGAAGCCGGCCGAGGCGACACCGGCCACGGCCAGGGCCACGGGGGACGGGCCCACCAGGGTGCGGGTGAGGAAGACGCACGACGCCGGCCACACCAGCGCGGCCACGACGAGCAGCACCACGTTGCTCGCCACCATCGGGCTCTGGTCCGCCAGCGGCCAGACCAGTCCGGCGAGCCCGTGCCACACCGCCGGGTAGACCGCCACCGCCTTCTCGGGGTCGACCATCCGGCCGAGGGTCAGCGACGAGGCGGAGGCGGTCTCCACGACGTAGCGGACGGCGTTGAGATGGAAGATGTTGTCGTAGCGCTGGGCGAAGCGGTCCGGCTCCAGGACCACGAACAGCAGCCGTCGAGCCAGCAGCGCCGCCCCCAGCACGAGACCCGCCACCACGCCGGTCCGGTACACCGCGGCCGGGGAGAGGCCGAAGAGCGCGCTGCTGTCCGCCCGGTCGCCGTCCGCCGGCGTGCCCTGCCGTGCTGCGGCGCGCGTGCGGCGGAACAGCAGGCCTACCAGGCCCGCGAGCGCCCCGACGAGCAGCGTGAAGACACCCGTGCTGAGCAGGGAGAAATCGAGGTCCGCCAGCTCCAGCACCACTCCGGCGGTGCCGATGACGGCCATGCTGTAGGCGGGAGCGGCCAGGAAGAACAGCGGCCTCAGATCGCGGACCAGGAGCTGGAGGACCAGCCCGGGGATCCACAGCAGGGCGACCACCAGCAGCAGCGCCGGGACATAGGGCAGCCAGTCACTCAACAACAGGGGGTTCCTCTCCACGGCTCTCCCACGCCCACGGGGGGCCTGTGCTGCCGAGTCCTGCAGCGTGCGGCCCGATCGGGAAGGGGCGAGGGCGCGGGGGGAAGTACCGGATCAGTATATGCGGCGGTCACGACGGGGCCGGCCAGATCCACGGCCCCGCCTGTGCGAGAATGTTCCGGTGAGTCGTTCGTGGATCGTCATGCCCGTGTACAACGAGGCGGCCGTGGTGGGAGAGGTGCTGAGGGAGCTCCGCAGGACCTTCCCGCACGTCGTCTGCGTCGACGACGGATCCTCCGACGACTCCGCCCGCATCTGCGCCGAGGCCGGCGCCGTGGTCGTCCAGCACCCCATCAACCTGGGACAGGGCGCGGCCCTGCAGACCGGCTTCGAGTACGCCCTGCAGGACCCGGGGATGGACTGCGTGGTGACCTTCGACTCCGACGGCCAGCACCGTGTGGTCGACGCGTGGGACATGGTCGAGCGCATCCGCTCCGGAGAGGCGGAGGTCGTGCTCGGCTCCCGGTTCCTGGACCGGCGCACCCAGGTCTCCGCGCTCAAGCGCGTGGTGCTGCGCACCGCGGCGTTCTTCTCCAAGCTCTCCACGGGCATGGACCTCTCCGACGCGCACAACGGGCTGCGCGCCATCGACCGGGGCACGCTCTCGCGGATCCGGCTGACCCAGAACCGGATGGCGCACGCCTCCGAGATCGTCAACCAGCTCGCGGACATCCAGCCTCGCTGGGTCGAGCACCCGGTGCAGATCATCTACACGGACTACTCGAAGTCCAAGGGGCAGTCGCTGCTCAACGGCGTGAACATCCTCGCCGAGCTGTTCGTGAAGTAGCCCCCGCACCGACCCGCCCGCACACCGCACCACCGAAGGGAAGAGCCGCCCCCCATGATCTACGCCGTGCAGATCCTGCTGGTCCTCGCCGTGGGCTACGGCGCGCTCGCGCTGATCCGCGGCGGCGCCAACGCCAAGCACCAGGCGATCCGCCGGGTCGTCGGCCTGGCCTTCTTCGTCTTCGCGGCCCTGTCCATCTTCTTCCCCGACCTGCTCACGGGCGTGGCCCAGTTCTTCGGCATCGGCCGCGGCACCGACCTGGTGCTCTACGGCTTCGTGGTGATCTTCATGATCACCCAGGCCACCTCCGCCCTGCGCAACCGGCAGCAGGAGGTCAACGTGACCCGGCTGGCCCGGCACATCGCCGTGACCGAGGCGGAGCAGCCGTGGGCCCCTGCCCCGGCCCACGCCGGACGGGCCTCGGTGCAGACCTTCGCGGAGTCCTCCCCGGGGGAGCGCCCCGCCGGCTGACCCGCGCGGGTCAGGCCTCCCGCACCACCCGGGAGAGCAGGTCCGGCCGGTCGGTCATGACGCCGTCCACCCCCCACGCCAGCAGCCGGCGCATGTCCTCCTCCCGGTCGATCGTCCACACGTCCACGCGGAGGCCGGCCTGCTGGGCGGCCCGCAGCAGCCGGGGCGTGAGGACCCGCAGCCCCAGGAGGGTGTCCGGCGGCTGCAGGCCCTGGAAGGGAAGGGCGTGGCGGTCCTGCCGCCCCAGCAGGCACAGGAGCCGGAAGGCCGCGAACTCCGTGACGGCGGCCGCCGTGGGGACCGCGCCGCCCGAGGCCCGGCGGAAGCGCCGGATCGAGGTGGTGCGGTTGGCCGCGACGAACGTGCGGTCCTCGGCGCCCGCCGCACGGATGGTCCGCCAGACGATCTCCTCCGCACCGGGGCGGTTGCCCTTGAGCTCGATCGCCACCCGGTGGTCCGGGAAGGACGCGTAGACCTCCGCCAGCGTGGGGACCCGCACCCCGCGGCCCCGCCACGGGAAGGTCTGCCCGTCGGGGGTGAACGCGTGCCCGGCGTCCAGGCGCTGCAGCTGCGCGGCGGGCAGCAGGGCGACGGCCCCGGTCCCGTCCGTCGTGCGGTCCACCGTCAGGTCGTGCATCAGCACGGCCGTGCCGTCGGCGCTGACCTGCACGTCGAGCTCCAGCACGACGTCGCCGAGGGCTGCGGCCGCCCGGAACGCCTCGAGGGTGTTCTCGGGCGCGACCTCGGCGCCGCCCCGGTGGGCGAAGGTCGTCGGCCAGTCCAGGGGCACGGGGGTCCTCGTGCCCGGTGCGGGGGAACCCACGTGCCGGACCAGGGCCGCGCCGGCGGCGCCGGTGAGCAGGTTGCCGGTGAAGGGGACGGCCGCGAGCAGCAGCGCCCGGGCCCGGGCGGCGACGCCGGGGCGGGTCCCGTGCTGCGCGGTGGTCACGTGGGTCACGGCGGTCCTTCCGGTCGACGGCGGCCATGGCCCGGGCCGCGCCGTGCTGGGGGCGCTGGGTGCGGACCTCGGACGGGGACGTCCGGTGCGGGGCACGTCCGCCCGCCCACCTTACGGCTCGCGCGGCGTGCGGCGCACGCCGGCGCGGGCGGTGGCGGCTCGCGGCCGCCCGACGGAGAGCCGCGCCGCCCAGGACCCGTTCCATGCACCTGCATCCTGCGACGGATTGTGCGTTCGCAGTCGGGAACAACGTCGCAGGTCAGCGTCGGCTGTCCACAGGGGACGGTCACGGGGTTGTGGCGGGTGCCGCCGTCTCGCCTATGTTCCTGTGCATGCGCTCCGGGGGGAGCGCTGCCGGTGCGCACCGCGCGCCGGGCACCGCGCAGGGGGTCACATGGCGGCACTGCTCTCCGAGGACGCGCTCGGGCTCGTGGAGGCCGAGGTGCGCGAACTGATCCGGCGCCGGGGACTGGACCCGGTGCTGGAGCTGGAGCGGACGCGGGAGCTGGTGGACGCCGCGGTGCGTGACTACGACCAGCGCTCGGCGCGCGGGGTGCTGCCGGCCCTGACGGATCTGCAGGCCGCCCGCCGGGTGCTGCTGGACCTGGTGGCGGGGTTCGGGCCGCTGCAGCCGCTGCTGGACGACCCCCGGATCGAGGAGATCTGGATCAACGGCCCCGCGGAGGTCTACGCGGCCCGCGGCGGGGAGTCCGAGCTGACCAGCCTGGTCCTGACCGAGGCGCAGATCCGCAACCTGGTGGAGCGGATGCTGAAGTCCTCGGGCCGCCGGCTGGACCTCTCCTCCCCGTTCGTGGACGCAGCGCTGCCGGACGGGTCCCGGCTGCACGTGGTGATCCCGGACGTGACCCGCAGGCACTGGGCGGTGAACATCCGCAAGTTCGTGGCCCGGGCCCGCCGGCTCGACGACCTGGTGGAGCTGGGCTCGCTGCCGGCCCGCGCGGCGCGCTTCCTCGACGCGGCGGTGGCCGGCGGCCTGAACATCCTCGTCTCCGGCGCGACGCAGGCTGGGAAGACGACGCTCCTCAACTGCTTGTGCGCCTCGATCGGCCCGCGGGAGCGGGTCGTGACCGTGGAGGAGATCTTCGAGCTGCAAGTGCCCCTGCGCGACGTCGTGGGCATGCAGTGCCGCCAGCCCAACCTCGAGGGCGCCGGTGAGATCCCCCTGCGGCGGCTGGTCAAGGAGGCGCTGCGGATGCGCCCGGACCGCCTCGTGGTGGGAGAGGTGCGGGAGGCGGAGAGCCTGGACATGCTCATCGCGCTCAACAGCGGGCTGCCCGGGATGTGCAGCCTGCACGCCAACTCAGCCCGGGACGCCGTGACGAAGATCTGCACCCTGCCGCTGCTCGCGGGGGAGAACATCAGCACGGGTTTCGTGGTGCCGACCGTGGCCTCGTGCTTCGACCTCGTGGTGCACTGCCACCGGGACGCCGACGGCCGCCGCCGCGTCACCGAGATCCTCGGCATCGGCAACCGGGTGGAGAACGGCGTGATCGAGACGTACCCGGTCTTCGCCGAGGGGGTCGACGGCCTGCGGGCGGTCGCCGCGGAGGCCCCGGCGGCATGGAAGTTCGAGCGGGCCGGGCACCGGGTGCGCGACCTGCTCGCCGAGGACGGACCCCGTGGGGGCACCCCGTGAGCGCCGCGCTCGGCGTGCTGATGGGCGCGGGCGTGTTCCTGCTCTGGTGGTCCTGCTGGGCGGAGGAGACGCCACGGGCGCCGCGGCGCCGACGACCCGGGCGGCTGCGCGAGCTGGTCGTGCGCGCGGACCTGCCCCAGGTCAGCCCCGCGGGGCTGCTGGCGGCCTGCGCCGGGGCCGGGGCGCTGAGCGGCCTGCTCGTCGCCGCCGTCACCGGGGCGGCCGTGCTCGGGCTGTGCGCGGGCCTGCTCGGCGCCTGGCTCCCGGCAGCGGTCGTCCGGCACCGGGCCCGCAGCCGGGCCGCGGTGCTGCGGGAGGTGTGGCCCGACGTCGTCGACCACCTGCGCTCCGCGATCCGGGCGGACATGTCCCTGCCGGAGGCGCTGATCCAGCTCCAGTACCGCGGCCCCGAGCCGGTGCGCCCGGCCTTCGCCCGCTTCGCCGCCGACTACCGGGCGTCGGGCCAGCTGCAGGGCTCGCTCACGCTCCTCAAGGACCGGCTGGCCGACCCGGTCGCGGACAACATCGTCGAGGCGCTGCGCGTGACCCGGGAGGTGGGCGGCACCGACCTCGGCAGGCTGCTCAGCACCCTCTCGGAGTTCCTGCGCGAGAACGCCCGCACCCGCGGCGAGCTGGAGGCCCGCCAGTCCTGGACCGTCAACGCCGCGCGCCTGGCCGTGGCGGCCCCGTGGATCGTGCTGCTGCTGATGGCCACCCAGCCCGCGGCCGTCCGCGCCTACGACACCCCGGCCGGTGCGCTCGTGCTGCTGGGCGGGCTGGTCGTGTCCGTGCTCGCCTACCGCCTGATGCTGCGGATCGGCGCGCTGCCCGAACCCGAGCGGGTGCTGCGATGAGCGCCTCCCCGGCCCTGCTGGTCCTCCTCGGCCTGCTGCTCGCCGCGGGCCTGTGGCTCGTGCTCACCGGGAGCCGGGCGACCGGCGGGCCGTCCTTCGCCGTGCGGATCTCCCCCCAGCTGCGCTCGGTCGAGGTCGAGTCCGCGCTGCTGGCCGGACCGGGGCTGCGCCGCGCCGGGACGCACGACCCCGCGAGCACGGTGCTGGGCTCCGTCGCCCGGGACCTGGCCCGGCGGCTGGTGCGGCACGCCGGCTCCTCGGCGCGGTTGGAGCGGCGGCTCGCGCGCGCCGGGTCCGCCGGCACGGCGGCCGACTTCCGCGCCGAGCAGCTGCTGTTCGCGACGGGGGGCCTGCTCCTGGGCGTCCTGCTGGGCCTGGCCGCCACCACCCGCTGGGGCACGGGCGCCGGGGGCGTGGTGCTGGCCGCGGCGGCCACGGCGGCGGCCGGCCACCTGCTGCGCGACCACCTGCTGAGCCGGCGGATCCGGGCCCGGGAGGCGAGGATGCTCGCCGAGTTCCCCGCCGTGGCCGAGCTCATGGCCCTGTCCGTGGGGGCGGGCGAGAGCGCGGTGGGCTCGCTCGAGCGGGTGTGCCGGGTCGCGGAGGGCGAGCTCACGGCGGAGTTCCGCCAGGTGCTGGCCCAGACCCGGTCGGGGGCGGGCCTGGTGCAGGCCCTGCAGGACTTCGCCGCGCGCACCCCGATCGCCCCGATCGGGCGGTTCGTCGACGGCATCGTCGTCGCGATCGAGCGCGGCACGCCCCTGGCCGACGTCCTGCGCGCCCAGGCCCAGGACGTGCGCGACCACGACAAGCGCGAGCTGATGGAGGCCGCCGGCCGCAAGGAGATCGCCATGATGGTCCCCCTGGTGTTCTTCGTGCTGCCGCTGACCGTCGTGTTCGCGGTGTACCCCGGGCTGGCCGTGCTGGAGCTCGGCTTCTGAGACCCCCACCGCGCCCGGCTCCGGGCGCCGTCACCACGAGAGGACACTCCATGAAACACCTGCTCCGGCCGGCCGCGCTGCTCGGCCTGCTCGCCCTGCTGCGCACCGGCCTTCTCGACCGGCTCGCCACCGGGGACCCCGACCGCGGCGACGTCCCCGGCTGGGTCATGCTGACGCTGATGTCGGCGGTGCTCGTGGCCGGGCTGCTCCTCGTGGCGCAGCCGGCCCTGGAAGGGCTCTTCCAGGACGCCATGGCCCGGGTCAGCCAGAACTGAGCATGCGGCTCGCGCGCCTGCTCCGGCCGCTGCGGGACCGGTTCCGGGGAGCCGGCGGAGCCGCGGCCGCGGACCGGGGCCACGCCGTGGTGGAGTACGTCATGGTGGCCGGTCTCGCGGCGATGATCTTCGCCGGCACCCTGCAGCTGGCGCTGGCCCTGCACGTGCGCAACACCCTCGTCGACGCCGCGGCGGCCGGGGCCCGGTACGGGACCCTGGCGGACCGGTCGCCCGAGGACGGGGTGGAGCGCACCCGCGGGATCGTCGCCGACGCCCTCGGGCCCCGCTACGCCCAGGACGTCGCCGCCTCCCCCGTGACGGTGGGGGAGGTGCGGACGCTGGAGGTCCGCGTCGTCTCCCCGCTGCCGGTGGTGGCGCTGTTCGGCCCGCCCGCCTCCCTGGAGGTGCGCGGCCATGCCGTGCTCGGCGGCTGAGCCGGGCCCGGCCGAGGACGAGGGCAGCGCGGTGGTCGAGTTCGTGGCGCTGGGGACGCTGCTGCTGGTCCCGGTCGTGTACTTCGTGCTCACGGTGGCCCAGGTCCAGGCCGGGGCGTTCGCGGTCGTGGCCGCCGCCCAGCAGGGCTCCCAGGTGCTGGCCGGGGCGGAGCCGGGAGAGCTCGCCGCCGCCGACCTGTCCGCGGCGGCGCAGCTGGCGGCCGCGGACCAGGGCTTCGGGCCCGAGCAGCTGGCCGTGCGGCTCGAGTGCTCCGACGGGAGCTGCACGAGCCCCGGCGCGGTCGCCACGGTGCACACCACCCTGGAGGTCCCGCTGCCCCTGGTGCCGGGCTTCACCGACCTGGAGGTCGCCGTGCTCACCTCCTCGGCCACGGTCGTGCCCGGGAGGTACGGGTGAGCGTGCCGGACGGGACTCCGGTCCGGGACCCGGAGGGCGGCTCGGAGGACGGCCCGGACCGCGGGCAGGTCACCATCCTGGTGATCGGCTTCGCGGTGGTCTCCCTGCTGCTGACGGTGGTGGTCATGGGTGTCACGTCCGTCTACCTGGGGGAGCGGAAGCTGCAGGTGCTGGCCGACAACGCCGCGCTCGCCGCGGCGGACACGTTCGTGGCGCTGCGCCCCGGCGGGCCCGGCGCCCCGCCCAGCACCGTCCTGGACGACGACGCCGTGGCCGGGGCCGCCGCGAGCTACCTCGACACCGTGAGCGCCTGGACGGCCACCCCGGGCCTGGCCCTGGCCGCACCGACGGGCAGCCCGGACGGGCGCACCGCCGAGGTGACCCTGAGCGCCGTCGTGCACCCGCCGGTGGTCAACCTGCTGGTGCCCGAGGGCATCGCGATCACCGCCACCAGCGAGGCCCGTGCCCAGCTCGGGCGGTGAGCGGCGTCGCCTCCGCAACGTGGTGGACGCGGCGGGCCACGGTTCTCAGCGGGCGAGAACGCCCCTGGCGCCGGGCGCCGCGCAGTTCCTACGCTGGCGGGCACCGGGGAGGACTCCCCGGACGGCACACGCACCGTCCTGCCGGCACCGTCGTCGAAGGAGAAGGCCATGGACGCTCCCGTCCGCTCCGTCATCAGCCCCGGGCGCTACGTCCAGGGACCGGGCGCCATCGCACGCCTGGGAGAGTATCTCTCCGCCATCGGGCAGACCCCCCTCGTCGTGGCCGACGACGTCGTCTGGGGGTTCGTGGGCCACGACGTGGAGGCGTCCCTCACGCGGGCCGGGATGACGGCCACGCGCGAGACGTTCCACGGCATCCCCTCGGCCGGGGAGATCGACCGGCTCACCGCGGTCATCCGGAACACGGGCGCCGACGTGGCCGTGGCCGTGGGCGGCGGCAGCACGATCGACGCGGTCAAGGCCTCCGGGTACCTCGCCGGGATCCGGTGGGTCAGCGTGCCCACCGTCGCCTCCACCGACGCTCCCACCTCGGCGCTGGCGGTCGTCTACACCGACGAGGGCGTGTTCGAGGAGTACCGCTTCTTCCCCCGCAACCCCGACCTCGTCCTCGTCGACTCCCAGCTGGTGGCCAACGCGCCCGCGACCTTCCTGGCCGCCGGGGTCGGCGACGCCCTGGCCACCTGGCTGGAGGCCCGGGCCACCGCGGCCTCGGGGTCGCTGACCATGGCCGGGGGCACGGCCACCCTCACGGGCACCGCCCTGGCCCGGCTGAGCTGGGACGTGCTGTGGGAGAACGCCCTCATGGCGATGGACGCCGCCCGGGACCACGTGGTGACCCCGGCGCTGGAGAAGGTCATCGAGGCCAACACCCTGCTCTCCGGACTCGGCTTCGAGTCGGGGGGCCTCGCGGCGGCCCACGCCGTCCACAACGGGCTGACCGCGGCACCGCAGACCCACGGCCTGGCCCACGGGCAGAAGGTCAACATCGGCTCGATCACCCAGCTGGTGCTGGAGGGGGCGCCGAGCGCGGAGATCGAGGACTTCATCGAGTTCACCACCCGGGTGGGGCTGCCCACCACGCTCACGGAGATCGGGCTGCGCCCGGAGGACACCGAGGAGATCCGGGCCGTGGCCCGGGCGGCGACCGTGGAGGGCGAGACCATCCACAGCATGCCCTTCGCCGTGCGGGCGGAGGACGTCGCCGCGGCGCTGACCTCGATCGAGCGACTGGGCCGGCGGGTGCGCGAACGCGCCGGTCTGCCCGAGCCGCAGCCCTACCGCCACGCCCACTAGCCACCGGCCCGGTCGGGCACCGCCCGGGCGGGCTCAGAAGCCGCGGGGCAGGACGGCCCGGCGGTCGAACTCCTCGGTGACGGACACGGCGCCGGCCTCGTCGAGCAGGGTGACGGCGCCGGGACCCCCGTGCTCGCCCGCGGGGATCGCGGCGCCGACGTCGGCCACGACGTTCTCCAGGCGCGCCCCGGCGGGCACCCGCACGCCGTCCAGCAGCACCGAGTGGCGGACCGTGGCGCCCTCCTCGACCACCACGCCGGGGCCCAGCACGGAGTGCTCCACGGTGCCGCGCACCGTCGAGCCCGCCGCCACCATGGACCGGCGCACGTCGGCGCCGCCCTCGATCCGGGCGGGCACCAGCTGCGGCTGGGCCGAGAGGATCGGCCAGTCCGGGTCGTCGAGGGTGACCCCCTCGCCGTCGAGCACCTGCAGGTGCGCGGTCCAGTAGGACTGAATGGTGCCCAGGTCCATCCAGTACCCCTCCAGGCGGTGCTCCACCACGGTGCGGTGGGCCACGAACCAGGGTACGAGGTCGTTGCCGTAGTCCTCGAGCTGCCCCTCCTGCTCGTGCAGCTCCTCCAGGGCCGCGAGCAGCTGGCGCGCGTCGTAGAGGAACATCTCGCCGGCCACCAGCTGTCCCTCCGGCCGCTCGGGCTTGTAGTCGAAGCCGGTCACGCGCCCGTCGTCGTCGGCCTGCACCACCCCGTAGCGGGAGGGGTCCTCGTCCACGACCGTGGTGACCATGGTCAGGTCCGCGCCCTTCTCCTGGTGGGTCCCGATCACGTCGAGGAAGTTCAGGGTGTAGAGGTGGTCGGCGCTGAGCACCAGGACGAGGTCCGGGGCGAAGTCCCGGATGAGGTCCTTCTGCCGGTAGAGGGAGTCCGCGTTGCCCTCGGCGAAGCCCGCGTCCTCGGTGCCCTCGTACGGGGGCAGGACCTGCAGGCCGCCGTGGGTGCGGTCGAGGTCCCAGGGGCGGCCGTTGGCCAGGTGCCGGTTGAGGCTGTGGGGCAGGTACTGCTGCACCACCCACACGTCGGAGATGTGGGAGTGCACCAGGTTGGACAGCGCGACGTCGACCAGCCGGTAGGTGCCGGCCACGGGCAGCGCCGGCTTGACCTTCTTCTCGGTCAGCGCGGCGAGGCGGGAGCCCTTTCCGCCGGCGAGCACGAGGGCCAGGGTCCGGGGAATGCGCATGGTGCGTCCTCTCTCTCGGCTTCATCCTGCCAGAGGGGCGGCCTCCTGGCCCGGGGCAATTTGCCCCCATGCGATAATCTTGGCTTCCATGGCCTCCCTTGACTTCCCGGCAGAGATCTCCGCCCTCCGTTCCACGTTCGCCTCCATCGAGGCCGTGAGCGATGTCGACGCGATCCGGCGGGACATCGCCGAGCTCTCGCAGCAGGCGACCGCCCCGGACCTGTGGGACGATCCCGCCGTGGCGCAGAAGATCACCTCCAAGCTCTCCCACAAGCAGTCCGATCTCGAGCGGCTCGAGAAGCTGGGCGGCCGGATCGACGACATCGAGGTCATGGTGCAGCTGGCCGCCGAGGAGGACGACCCGGAGACCCTGGAGCTGGCCGTGGAGGAGCTCGCGTCGGTCAAGCAGGCGCTCTCCCAGCTCGAGGTGCAGACCCTGCTGTCCGGGGAGTACGACGAGCGCGAGGCCGTGGTGACCATCCGCTCCGGCGCCGGCGGGGTGGACGCGGCCGACTTCGCCGAGATGCTGATGCGGATGTACCTGCGCTGGGCCGAGCGCCACGGCTACCCGACCACGGTCCTGGACACCTCCTACGCGGAGGAGGCGGGCCTGAAGTCCGCCACCTTCGAGGTGAAGGCGCCCTACGCGTTCGGCACCCTCTCCGTGGAGGCCGGCACGCACCGGCTCGTGCGGATCTCCCCGTTCGACAACCAGGGCCGGCGCCAGACCTCCTTCGCGGCCGTGGAGGTCATCCCGCTCATCGAGCAGGACGACTCGATCGAGATCCCCGAGGCCGAGATCAAGGTCGACGTGTTCCGCTCCTCGGGCCCGGGCGGCCAGTCCGTGAACACCACCGACTCCGCGGTGCGGATGACCCACATCCCCACGGGCATCGTGGTGTCCATGCAGAACGAGAAGTCGCAGATCCAGAACCGCGCCGCCGCGCTGCGCGTGCTCCAGTCCCGTCTGCTGCTGCAGCGCCAGGAGGAGGAGAGCGCCAAGAAGAAGGAGCTCGCCGGTGACGTCAAGGCGTCCTGGGGGGATCAGATGCGCTCCTACGTGCTCAACCCGTACCAGATGGTCAAGGACCTGCGGACCAACCACGAGGAGGGCAACCCCTCCGCGATCTTCGACGGCGCGATCGACGGCTTCGTCGACGCCGGCATCCGCTGGCGGGCCGATCAGCGGCACGCGCCAGCCGACGCCTGAGCCCGCCGGGTCCGCGCCGGCCGGATCTGCGCCCGTCGAGGCCACGCTCCGAGGGAGCCGGCTGAGCCCGTGCTCCCGCAGGACGGAGGAGCACGGCCGGTCGACGGGCCGGCCGTGCTCCTCCCGTCAGCGGCGCAGGAAGCGGGCCACCGCCCGGCCGGGCAGGACCCGTCCGGCGGCGACGGCCGGCGGGTCCTCCGGCGCCTCCGGCGCCGGGTAGAGCTCCTCCGCCTCCCGCAGCTTCGTGCGGTGCAGCCGGTCGGCGGTCTCCGGGAACGACGACGAGCGCGCGGGCGGCCGCGCCGTGCGGTCGCCGGCCGGGGTGACGGACCAGCCGGTGCCGGCGTCGAGCAGGGACTGGTGCTTGACCCGGTAGTAGTCTGCACTCACCTCCAGCGCCGTGCCCGCGGCCCCGCACGCGGCGGCCAGCAGGTGGAAGTGGAACCGCGAGGTCAGCCACGTCTGGCCGGCGCGGGCGGGGAAGCCCTCCTGCCACACCCGGGTGAAGGGCACGAAGTGCTCCTCGGGGATCAGGTCCGCCAGGCGTTCGAAGGCCGCGCGGTCCGCGCCCGGGATCGCCTCGAGGTAGCGCACGGTCCGGCCCGCCAGCTCGGGGCCCGTGAGGGCGGAGCGCACGGCGGCCACCGCGTCGTCCAGGACGCCGGGGTCGGCCATGTCGCTCTGCAGGCACACCCACACGTCGCCCTCCGCAGCGGGCGCCCCGGACGGTCCGGCCCGGAACCCGGCCACGTCGGGCAGCCCGAGGAAGGCGTCGTCGGGCGCCTGCCGGGCCCGGGACAGCTGCGCGCTGGGGGCGTCCCGGACGGTGACGTGGTCGAAGGCGGCGAGCGCCTCGCGCAGGGCCTCCGTGTCCGCGGCGGTGTCCGCGGCCGGGGTCAGGCCCAGACCGGTGGCCGCCAGCCGCGCGCCGGAGAGCTCGCCCAGCCGCCGCGCCGCGCGCAGCAGGCGGGCGTGGTGCGGCCAGATGGCGTTGAGGTAGCCGCCCCCGATCAGGTGCACCGATCCCGCCCGTCGGGCGCCGAGCAGGCCGAGGTCGTAGCGCGGGGAGCCCAGGGAGGTCACCACTCGATCCACGTGGGCGTCCGCGGCGGCCGGGTCCATCCCGGTCGTCTCGAAGACGAGCCGCCAGAGCGTGTCCGTGGTCCGCAGCCGCGGGTGCAGGCCGCCGAAGAGGTGGGACGCCAGCCCGGGGTGGGGGCAGTCGAGCCAGACCTCGGCGTCGGGCCGGGTGCGGGCGAGGAAGCGCAGCCACGAGGCGGCGATGAACTCGTCGCCGAAGTTCGGGTGACCGCTCGTGCCGACGAGGTAGAGGATGTCCGCCGCCGGGGACGGCGCGGAGGGGGCGATGTCCAGCATTGGCCCAGCGTACCGGGTGCCCGGGGCGCGACCTGGGACGACGCCGGGGGAGGGCCGGTGGCGTAGGATGGAGGACCGGCCGCGCGCCCCGGCGCGCGGCCGCGTTCCGTCCACACCGTTCCCGAGGGAGGAGGCCCATGGCCACGAAGGACACCGGCCGCCAGGTCGTCGCGAACAACAAGAAGGCCCGGCACGACTATCACGTCCTCGACACCTACGAGGCCGGTCTCGCCCTCATGGGCACGGAGGTGAAGTCGCTGCGGATGGGCCGCGCGTCGCTCGTGGACGGGTTCTGCCAGTTCACCGACGGCGAGCTGTGGCTCGAGGGCGTGCACATCCCCGAGTACCTCCAGGGGTCCTGGACGAACCACTCCGCCCGGCGGCGCCGGAAGCTGCTGCTGCACCGCAGCGAGATGGACAAGATCGAGCAGAAGGTCCGGGAGACGGGCTTCACGATCGTGCCGCTGTCCCTCTACTTCGTGGACGGCAAACGGGTCAAGGTGGAGATCGCCGTGGCCAAGGGCAAGAGGGAGTACGACAAGCGCCAGGCCCTGCGGGAGAAGCAGGACAACAGGGAGGCCCAGCGGGCCATGCGGTACAAGAACCTGGGCTGAGCTCCGGCACCACGTCCTTGCACGCCCACATACCGCGCGGTAGACTGGGACATCCCGCTGCGGCGGGGTGCTTGGAAACAGAATACGGGGATGATCGGTTTCGACGATGTGAGTTGAGACAGGGGAAGCGGGTCGAGGACGCAGAGTTATCTCGTAAACGCTCTCTGTAAAACAATAGTTGCCAATTCCAACAGCAACGCCACCGCAAAGTCTGACCTCGCGCTCGCCGCGTAACCAGACTTAGGTGACTGTCAGCCCGGGTTCGCCTTCGACCCGGGGCCTGGCATCAGCTAGAAGGCCACTGCTCCAGCCGTTCGTCGCGGGCGTCTGGAGAACACTTGCGCGACTGAGTCCGTCGGCCACGGGTCTGCACGAGGGCCGGGACTGAGAAAACGCCACGCAGACTGCACCCGGAGAAGCCCTGACAAAGCTGCATCGGACGGGGGTTCAATTCCCCCCATCTCCACGATTCCCCGACCGGGGAGCGCCGCGAGGCGCTCCCCGGTTTTTTCGTGCCCGGAGCTCCTGCGCCGGCGGGCCGGGGAAGGGGCCCGGGGCCGGGCGCCCGGCTCGTGGCCGGGCCGGGAGATGGGCGGCGACCGGGGGCGGTGTGACAAGCTGGAGGTGTACCGCCGACGACCGAAAGGGCAACGCCATGAGCCAGAACGACAACACGCCAGACCAGGGCGGCACGGGTGCCGGCGGGTCGTCGAGCTACGGCGGCCAGGGCGGGCCCGAGTACGGCCAGCGCACCGAGGGCGCCCCCTCCGGGCCGTCCTACGAGGCGCCGCGCTACGGCCAGGGCGGGGACCAGTACTCGTCCCCGCAGTACGGCCAGGGCCAGTACGGCCAGGGTCAGCAGGGCCAGTACGGCGGGGGACAGTACGGCCAGGATCAGTACGGCCAGGGTCAGCAGGGCCAGTACGGCGGGGGACAGTACGGCCAGGACCAGTACGGACAGGGTCCGTACGGCGCCGGTCAGTACGGTCAGGACCAGTACTCCCAGGGGCAGTACGGCGGCCAGGGCTATCCCGCCCAGTACCAGCAGGGCCAGGGCTACCCGGGGCAGCAGGGCCAGTACGACATGGGCCAGTACGGCGGGGGCGCGAAGCCGCAGGGCACGGGCCTGGGCATCGCCGCCCTCATCCTGGGCATCGTGTCCCTGCTGACCTGCTGGTTCGTGCTGGGCCTCGTGCCGGGGCTCGTGGGCCTGGTGCTCGGCATCGTGGCCGTGCGCAAGCTCGGCCGCACGCCGGGGGCGTCCAAGGCGGTGCCCATCATCGGCATCGTGCTCAGCGTCCTGGGCATCCTGGCGAGCATCTTCTTCCTGGTGATCTTCGGGGCGCTGTTCGGGGAGATCGGCCCGGCGATGGAGGCCTGCAACCAGTACTCGTCGGACCCGACCGCCTTCCAGCAGTGCATCGAGCGCGAGATGGGACTCACCACCCAGAACCTCTGAGCGCCGCCGAGGACGCGTGGGGCCCGCACCGACCGGTGCGGGCCCCACGCGTTCCCGTGCCGGAGCACCCGGCACGGCACCGGGCGCGGACACCGGGCTCCGCCGGGCACGGCGGACCGGGACCCGGGGACCGGGGTTCAGGAAGCGGGCGTGAGCAGCTCCAGCACCTCGTCGTGCAGCAGGCCGTTGCTGGCCAGCGCGCTGCCGCCGAAGGGGCCGGGCTCGCCCTCGAGGGAGGTGAAGCGGCCGCCGGCCTCCTCGACCACAGGCACGAGCGCGGCCATGTCGTGCAGGTTCAGCTCGGGCTCGCACGCGATGTCCACCGCGCCCTCGGCGAGCAGGCAGTAGGACCAGAAGTCGCCGTAGGCCCGGGTCCGCCACACCTCGTCGGTGAGCTCGAGGAAGCGGTCCCGCACCCCGCGGTCCCGCCACCCGGTCAGGGAGGAGTAGGACAGGGAGGCGTCGGAGAGCCGCCCGACCTGCGAGACCCGGATGCGCTGGGCGTTGGCCAGGGACTTGCCGGTGAACGCCCCGGTCCCGGACGCGGCCCACCAGCGGCGCCCGAGCGCGGGCGCGGAGACCACCCCGACCACGGGCCGGCCCTCGTCGACGAGGGCGATCAGCGTGGCCCAGACCGGCACGCCGCGCACGAAGTTCTTGGTGCCGTCGATCGGGTCCACGACCCACTGGCGGGCCCCGTTGCCGGTGGTACCGTACTCCTCGCCGATGACGGCGTCCCGGTTGCGCGTGCGCCCCAGCTGGGCGCGGATCAGCTGCTCGGCCTCGCGGTCGGCGTCCGTGACCGGGGTCAGATCGGGCTTGGTCTCCACCGTCAGGTCCTGGGCCTTGAACCGGCGCATGGTCAGACGGTCCACGGCGTCGGCCAGGATGTGGGCGAGGCGGAGGTCGTCGGTGTAGTTGCTGGGGCTGCGCATTGCTCCAACCTACCCCGAACCGGTACCGTGCCCGGCCGGGCGCGGACCGGCGGCCGGGCACGGCCGTCGGCTCACTGGACGCCGAGCTCCTTGTCCTCCCGGGACTCGCCCGGGCGCTCCCCGGCGCCGAGCAGCCGGCGCAGCGAGGCCAGCCGGGACCCGCCCGCGTCCCCGGCCCGGCCCTGCGCCACCCAGTCGTCCAGCGCGCAGCCCGGGGAGGCCTCGGTGTGGCGGCAGCCCTTGGGGCACTCGGCGATCGCCTCGGCGAGCTCGTCGAAGGACTCCACGATGCGGTCGGGGTCCACGTGGGCGAGGCCGAAGGAGCGGATGCCGGGGGTGTCGATGATCCAGGACCCGGGGGAGGCGTCCTCGATCCTCAGGGCCAGGGCCGACGACGACGTGTGCCGGCCCCGCCCGGTCACCGCGTTCACCCCGCCGGTCGCCCGGTCCGCGCCCGTGAGGGCGTTCACGAGGGTGGACTTGCCGACCCCCGAGTGCCCGAGGAGCACCGAGACGTGGCCGTCGAGCCGCGCGCGCAGGGCCTCCACGAGGGCGCGGTCGAGGGGCAGCGTGGCCCCGCCGTCGTCGGCCGCGGCGTCCCGCGCGGGACCGGAGACGAGCACGGGCAGCTCCAGGGCGGTGTAGTGGGAGATCAGCTCGGCGGGGTCGCGCAGGTCGGTCTTGGTGATGCACAGGATCGGCTCGATCCCGGCGTCGTAGGCGGCCACGAGGGAGCGGTCGATGAAGCCGGTGCGCGGCTCGGGGTTGGCGGCGGCGACCACGATCACGAGCTGGTCGGCGTTGGCGACCACCACGCGCTCGACCGGGTCGGTGTCGTCGGCGCTGCGCCGCAGCACCGTGGCGCGCTCCTCGATCCGCACGAGGCGGGCCAGGCTGTCCGGGGCGCCGCTGACGTCCCCGACGAGGCCGACGAGGTCCCCGGCGACCACGGGCCGGCGGTGCAGCTCCTTGGCGCGCACCGCCACGACCAGCCGCTCGCGGTCGGTGTCCTCGTCGAGGACCGCGGTGTAGCGGCCGCGGTCCACCGTGACGATGCGGCCGGTCACGGCGTCCCGGTGCGCCGGGCGGTCCTTGGTGCGGGGCCGGGAGCCGGACTTGTTCGGGCGGACGCGGACGTCCGACTCGTCCCAGTCGCGCCGGGCGGAGTCCCTACGTGCCACGGCCGGTCCCCAGGAGCCCGGACCACAGCCGCGGGAACTCGGGCAGGGTCTTGGCGGTGGTCCCGATGTTCTCTACGCGCACCCCGGGCACCACCAGGCCGATCACGGCCCCGGCGGTGGCCATCCGGTGGTCCTCGTAGCTGCGGAACGTGCCGCCGTGCAGCGGGGCCGGCCGGATCAGCAGGCCGTCCTCGGTCTCCTCGGCGTCGCCGCCGAGCCGGTTGATCTCGGCCACGAGCGCCGCGAGCCGGTCCGTCTCGTGGCCGCGCAGGTGGGCGATGCCGCGCAGCCGGGACGGGGTGGTGGCCACGGCGCACACGGCGGCGACGGTGGGGGCCAGCTCCCCGGCCTCGCCCAGGTCCAGGTCCACGCCGGTGACGACCGGGGGGCCGGTGACCGAGAAGGTCCCGTCCGCGAGCTCCACCTCGGCGCCGAAGGCGGGCAGGATGTGCTTCCAGTGGTCCCCGCCCTGGGTGGTGTGCCCGGGCCAGCGCGGCACGGAGACCCGTCCGCCGGTGACCACGGCCGCGGCGAGGAAGGGGCCGGCATTGGAGAGGTCCTGCTCGATGGTGACGTCGAAGGCCCGGACCGGGCCGGGGGCCACCCGCCACTGCTCCGGCACGGAGTCGTCCACCGCGACCCCGAGCCCGCGCAGCACCGCCACGGTCATCTCGACGTGCGGCATGGAGGGCACGCCGCGCCCGTCCGCGCCCCGGTGGCGCAGCAGCAGCCCGTCGTCGAAGCGCGCCCCGGCGAGCAGGAGGGCGGAGACGAACTGGCTCGAGCCGGTCGCGTCGATCTCGAGCTCCCCGCCGGGCACCCCGCCCGTCCCGTGCACGGTGAAGGGCAGTCGGCCGCGGCCGCCGTCCTCGACCCGCAAACCGAGCGCCCGCAGGGCGTCGACCACCGGGCCCATCGGGCGCACCCGGGCGCCCGGATCGCCGTCGAACGTCACCGGGCGGCGGCCCAGGGCCGCCACGGGCGGGACGAAGCGCATCACGGTCCCGGCGAGCCCGCAGTCGACGGTGACGGGGTCGGCGGCCTCCCAGGAGGCGGGCCGCACGATGAGGTCGGGGCCGAAGTCACCGTCCCCGGGCACCTCCTCGATGCCGGCTCCGAGGGCGCGCAGGGCCTGCACCATGAGCCGGGAGTCGCGGGAGTGCAGCGGTGAGCGCAGGCGGCACGGGCCGTCCGCGAGGGCGGCGAGGAGCAGGTACCGATTGGTGAGGGACTTGGAGCCCGGCACCGTCAGCTCGGCGACGACCGGGCGGTCGCCCACGAACGGAGCCGGCCACAGCTCGTGCTGCTGGGCCGGCTCCGGCACGTCGGGCGGGGTTGCGGGCACGGGTGCCTCGGACGGGATCACGACGGCGGGACCCCGGCTCAGCCGTGCTTGACGGCGTGCTGGAGCGTCTTCTCGGCCTTGGCGACCTGCTTCTGGGTGTCCTTGCCGAGCTTGGAGGCGTTCTTCTTGACGTCGCCGGCGAGGTGCTCGGCGCGCCACAGCAGGGAGGGGTTGCCCTCGGTGTCCACAGCGGCGAGCATGACGGCGCCGACGAGGGAGGCGTTCTTGAAGGCGGTCGCCCGACGGCCGGCCTTCTGCTCCGGGGTGTCCGCCTCGGCGGCGCGGTAGTCGGCGTAGGCGTTGAGCGCGGTGGTGGTCACCAGCACCCCGGCGGACAGACGCGGCAGCCGGCCCAGGCCGAACAGCACGGCGGCGCCGACCTGTGCGGCGGCGAGCCCCTGGGCGACCACGGCCGGGTTCTGCAGCACGGGCCCGGCCTGCGGGAAGGCCTTGGCCGCCGCGGAGGCGGCAGGGGCGAGGTGCTCGGCGGCGCGGGACGAGTTGCGGAAGCTCTCGACACCGTTGGCGACGTAACCGGTGGCCAGCAGCGGGCGGGCGATGCGACGGACGATGCTCATGGGTTCCTCCTGGGCGGCAGGCGTGACCGCGGGGCGTTGTCGGACGGGTACTGGTGCGGCGGACGGCGCCGCCTCACCCATCCTAGCCACGGGGGCCGGGGCAGGGGCGAGCCGCGACCCGCCGCGACGGGGAATACGCGCGCCCGTGACCTCCGTTGTGCAGGAGGACGGCGAGCGGGCCGTCCCGCCGCAGCAGGACCGCCGGAGCCCCGGCGGCACGCGCGACGTCCAGCGAGCACACCGGCACGGCCGGGGAGAGGAGCAGTCATCAGCACCGCCGCCAGCACCCTTGCCCCAGCCCCGGCCCCGGCCCGCCGGCGGGTCCCCGTAGACTGGTCCGTGATGAACGAGCAGAACCAGCAGGGGGCCGTCCCCCAGCGCACCGAGCCGCCCGTCGACGTCGACACCGAGACCCCGGAGGCCCGGAAGGCGCGCTTCGAGCAGGACGCCATGGAGTACGTGGACCAGCTCTACGCCGCTGCCCTGCGGATGGCCCGCAACCCCGCCGACGCCGAGGACCTGGTGCAGGAGGCCTACACCAAGGCGTTCTCGGCGTTCCACCAGTACCGGCCCGGCACGAACCTCAAGGCCTGGCTGTACCGGATCCTCACGAACACGTACATCAACCTCTACCGCAAGCGCCAGCGCGAGCCGCAGCAGGCGAACACCGACACCGTGGAGGACTGGCAGCTGCACCGCGCCGAGTCCCACACGTCCTCGGGACTGCGCTCGGCGGAGGTGGAGGCCCTCGACCACTTGCCGGACAGCGACGTCAAGCGGGCCCTCCAGGAGCTGCCCGAGGAGTTCCGCCTGGCCGTGTACTTCTCCGACGTGGAGGGCTTCGCCTACAAGGAGATCTCCGAGATCATGGACACGCCGATCGGAACGGTGATGTCCCGGCTGCACCGCGGGCGGAAGCTGCTGCGCGAGAAGCTCGCCGACTACGCGGCCGAGCGCGGCTTCGACACGTCCAAGGTGACCGGCGACAAGAAGAAGGAAAAGGACAAGTAGACATGGCCGACTGCGAGAGCCTCGGACACTGCACGGACGAGCGGATCCGCCGGATCTACGAGTACCTCGACGGGGTGCTCCCGGCGCAGGACCTCGACGAGATCCACGGCCACCTCCTCAAGTGCCGGGAGTGCGCGCGCGAGTACGACCTGGAGTGCGTGATCCGCTCCGTGGTCCGCCGGTCCTGCGCGGAGACCGCTCCCGCCGACCTGCGGGTCTCGATCCTCGCCCGCCTGCACGCCCAGCGACAGGAGCCCCCCGCGGCCTGAGCGCCGCCGCCCCGGGACCCGGGCACACGGAAGGGCCCCGGACCGCTGAGCGGTCCGGGGCCCTTCCGTCACGGCGTTGCCGGGTCCGGGGACCTCAGGCGTTGGGGCGCTTGCCGTGGTTGGCGCTGCCCTTGCGGCGGTCCTTGCGCTTGCGTCCGCGCTTGCTCATACGAGCCTCCTGTCTGTCCGCGGTCGTCCGCGGCGGATCGTGGGTGTCGGCGTCCGTTCCCGCGTGCTCAGGTGAGTTTCAGCGGCGGCCGGACGAGGCACTGCCCGCCATTGTCTCACATGCGCGGGAAGCCGGGATCACTGGGGCTGGGGCAGGTCCAGCCAGTTGTACCAGCCGCGGTGCAGCACGAGCCAGGCCATCAGCCCGTAGCCGGCCTGTCCCGGGTGGCCGTGGTTCGCGGCCAGGTCCTTGCGCCACTGCTCGTGGTGCTGCAGCGGGTTGAAGGTGTCGACGTAGACGTGGTTGCGGCGGGTCGTGACGTCGGCGTAGGCGGCCGAGAGGTCCGCGATGCGCCGGTTGCGCTCGCCGTCCAGCGTGGGCGGGGGCCCGACGACGAGCACCCGCACGTTGTGCTGGGACGCCGTGTCGATGATGTTGGCCATGTTCAGCCGGGAGCGGGCGCTCGTGATGGACAGGTCGATGTCCAGCGTGGAGGGCGCGATGACGAGGCGGTTGTCGTGGCCGGGGGAGAAGCGGCGGGCCGCCTCCTCGAACCAGCGCTCGTTGAGGGACTCGCTGCCCTCGCCGGGGGCGGCGAGGTTGTAGGCCGCCACGGGGGCCACGTGGTGCGGGGTGCGGGCCATGACGCGCCCGAACCAGCCGAGGCCTCGCGGGTCGCCCTCGCCGGCCAGCAGCTCGTCACCGACTGCGACAATTCTGATCCTTCGTTGCTCCACGTCGTTCTTTCTGGTCGGGGGTGCGGTGGTCATGGGCAGCGCCGACCCGTGGGGCACGGGCCGGCGCCGGACTCGCTGGGAACGTGCGGGACGGCGGGGGCCGCGGCCCCCGCCGTCCCGGGCGGGCTCAGTCCCGCTCGAAGGCCGTCTGGACGAGGGTCTCCAGCTCGGCGGCGTGGCGCTTGGCCGAGCCGTTGGCCGGTGAGGCCGAGGCCGGCCGGGAGGCCAGGCGCACCCTGCGGTCCAGCTCCGGCACCAGGTTGACCGCCATGAACGGCCAGGCGCCCTGATTGGCGGGCTCGTCCTGGGCCCAGGTGAGACGGGCCTCCGGGTACTTGGCCAGCTCCTCCCGGATCTCCGCGAGCGGCAGCGGGTAGAGCTGCTCCACGCGCACGATCGCGGTGCTGCGGTCCTGGCGCTGCTCGCGCGCGGCGGCCAGGTCGTAGTACAGCCGGCCCGAGACCAGCACCACGTCGGTGACCTCGGAGGCGTTGAGCCCGCCCTGGTCGCCGATCACCGGGCGGAACGCGCCGGAGGTGAACTCCTCGATCGGGGAGGCCGCCGCCTTGAGCCGCAGCAGCTGCTTGGGCGTGGCCACGACCAGCGGCTTGCGCGGGCGGCTGTAGGCCTGCCGGCGCAGCAGGTGGAAGTGGCTGGCCGGGGTGGACGGGTTGGCCACGATCATGTTCTGCTCGGCGCACAGCTGCAGGAACCGCTCGATCCGGGCCGAGGAGTGGTCCGGGCCCTGCCCCTCGAAGCCGTGGGGGAGCAGCATGACCAGCGAGGTGCGCTGGCCCCACTTCTGCTCGGCCGAGGAGATGAACTCGTCGACCACGGTCTGCGCGCCGTTGACGAAGTCCCCGAACTGGGCCTCCCACACGGTCAGGGCGTCGGGCCGCTCCACGGAGTAGCCGTACTCGAAGCCCAGCACGCCGTACTCGGACAGCAGGGAGTTGTAGATCGCCAGCTTGGCCTGGTCCCCGGAGAGGTGGTTGAGCGGGGTCCACTCCGCCCCGGTGTCGGCGTCGAAGAACACCGCGTGCCGCTGGGTGAAGGTGCCGCGCCGCACGTCCTGGCCGGACATGCGCACCGGGATGCCCTCCATCATCAGGGAGCCGAAGGCCATGAGCTCGCCCATGCCCCAGTCCACGCCGCCCTCGCGGGTCATCGCCTCCCGGCGCTCGAGCAGCTTGCGCAGCTTCTTGTGCACGGTGAAGTCCTCGGGGACCTCCACGTGCACCGCGCCCAGGCGCTGGGCGGCCTCCGCGGAGATCGCCGTGGTCCGCGGCACCGAGATCCCGGAGTCCGCCTGCTGGGCGGAGGGCCGCTCGATGTTCGAGATCGCCGCGGAGTCGCCGGTGACCAGCGGGATGGACGAGGTCTGCGCCTCGTGGGTCTCCGCGAACACCCGCTCCAGGCGCTCCTGGTAGTCCTTCAGCGCCCGGTCGGCCTCCTCCTGGGTGATGTCGCCGCGGCCCACCAGGTTCTCGGTGTAGATCTTGCGGGTCGAGCGCTTCTCCTCGATGAGGTTGTACATCAGCGGCTGGGTCATCGAGGGGTCGTCGCCCTCGTTGTGGCCGCGGCGGCGGTAGCACATGAGGTCGATCACGACGTCCTTGTGGAACGCCTGGCGCCAGGCGAACGCCATCTGCCCCACGTGCGTGACGGCCTCCGGGTCGTCCGCGTTGACGTGGAAGATCGGCGCCTGCAGGCCCTTGGCGATGTCGGTCGCGTAGGTCGTGGAGCGCGCCGCCGCGGGGGAGGTGGTGAAGCCCACCTGGTTGTTCACGATGACGTGGACGGTGCCGCCCACCGTGTACCCGGGCAGCTGCGCCATCTGCAGGACCTCGGCCACGACGCCCTGGCCGGCGAACGCGGCGTCGCCGTGCACCTGGATGGGCAGCACGGGGTAGGTGCCGTCGCCCTCCGGGCCGGCGCCGAGGACGTCGGTCTTGGCGCGGGCGATGCCCTCGATGACCGGGTCCGCCGCCTCGAGGTGGGACGGGTTGGCGGCGAGGTAGACCTGGGTCTCGTTGCCGTTGTCGGAGGTGAAGGTGCCCTCCGTGCCGAGGTGGTACTTCACGTCGCCGGAGCCCTCGGTGGTGCGCGGGTCCTGGCTGCCCTCGAACTCGCGGAACACCTGGGCGTAGGACTTGCCGGCGATGTTGGTGAGCACGTTGAGCCGGCCGCGGTGGGCCATGGCGATGCCCACCCCGGCGAGCCCGGCGTCGGCGGCGTCGGCGATGATCTCGTCGAGCAGCGGGATCAGGGACTCACCGCCCTCCAGGGAGAAGCGCTTCTGGCCCACGTACTTGGTCTGCAGGAACGTCTCGAAGGCCTCGGCGGCGTTGAGCCGGCCCAGGATGCGGAACTGCTCCTCGCGGCTGGGCTTCTGGTAGCCGTGCTCGAGCTGGTCCTGGAACCACTCGCGCTCCTCGGGCTCCTGAAGGTGCATGTACTCCACGCCGAGGGTGCGGCAGTAGGCGTCCCGCAGCCGGCCCAGGATGGTGCGCAGGCTCAGCACGTCCGCGCCGCCGAAGCCGCCGGTGGGCCACTCGCGCTCCAGGTCCCAGAGGGACAGCCCGTAGGTGCGGATGTCGAGGTCGGGGTGCTTGCGCATCACGTACTCGAGCGGGTTGGTGTCCGCCATGAGGTGCCCGCGCACGCGGTAGGCGTGGATGAGCTGCTGGATCCGGGCGACCTTGTTGACCTGGATCTCGGGGTTGACCTGGTTGTCCACGGCCCAGCGCACGGGCTCGTAGGGGATCCGCAGGGCCTCGAAGATCTCGTCGTAGAAGTCGTCCCCGCCCAGCAGGTAGGACTCGATCAGGCGCAGGAACTCGCCGGAGCCCGCGCCCTGGATCACGCGGTGGTCGTAGGTCGAGGTCAGCGTGATGATCTTGGAGACGGCGTGCCGGGCGATGGTCTTCGGGGAGGAACCCCGGTACTCCGCCGGGTGGTCCAGAGCGCCCACGCCGACGATGCAGGCCTGTCCCTTGGACAGCCGCGGCACGGAGTGCACGGTGCCGATGCCGCCGGGGTTGGTCAGGGACACCGTGGTGCCCTGGTAGTCCTCCATGGTCAGCTCGTTCGTGCGCGCCCGGCGCACGATGTCCTCGTAGGAGTTCCAGAACTGCAGGAAGGACATCGCCTCCGCGCCCTTGATGTTGGGCACCACGAGGTTGCGGGAGCCGTCCTTGTTCGGGATGTCGATGGCGATCCCGAAGTTGACGTGGGCGGGGTGCACGGCCACCGGCTTGCCGTCCTGCTCGTCGTACACCACGTTCTGCGACGGGTAGTTGGCCAGCGCCTTGATCACGGCGTAGCCGATCAGGTGCGTGAAGGAGACCTTGCCGCCGCGGTTGCGGGCGAGGTGGCTGTTGATCACGATCCGGTTGTCGATGAGCAGCTTCGCGGGGACCGCGCGCACGGTCGTGGCGGTCGGCACCGTGAGCGAGGCGTCCATGTTGGCGGCCACCGCCTTGGCGGGACCGCGGAGCTTGACGACCTTGTCCTCCGCGGGGGCGTCCGTGCTGGGGGCGCTGGCGCGGGCCCGGGCGGGCTGCGCCGGGATGGGCCGGCGCGACTCGGTCTCGCCCTGTCCGCTCTCGGGGCGGCCCTCGGCCTTCGCCCCGGACTTCGTGGCGGGCGGGGCAGCGGCCGGCGCCGACGTCGACGCGGCCTTGGGGGAGCTCTGCTGGGCGGCGGGCGGCCGGGGGGCGGCCGCGGCCTTGGGCTGGGCGGGGGCCTCCCGCGGGGCGGGCGCCTTCGGGGCCGGGTCCTTCGCGGCGGGGGTCCGCTCGGTGGAGGACTGGGCGCCCGGCTGCTCCGTCGCAGTGCCGTTGTCAGCGCTCATCGCCTCGAAGATGGGCCACCACTTCTCGTCCACCGAGTTCTTGTCCGACCGGTACTTCTCGAACAGTTCGTCGACGAGCCACTCGTTACCTGCGAATTCTTCAGGGATGGGGTGCTGTGGCTGATGTGGCACGGGGAATACGCCTCTTCCATAGGTTGATCGCGCGCAGGACCGGCTCTCCGGTCCCCGCGTTGTCGGTCCCAGCAGCATCCGGTCCCGCCGCCGGTGTTCGTCGCCGGCCGTCTCCCGCGACAGCCGACGGCGTCCTCCGGACCTGCCGGACGGTCGTGAACCGGGCGCGGCCGTACCTCCGGCGAGTCTAGTGATCTGCGCGGCGGCATGGCTAGTCCGCGCCTCCCGCGCCGCGACGCGTGTCGCGGGCCCCCCGCTAGACTGGTCCGCGTGCGCTTCCTCAACACCCCCACCTCCGACCTGACCTACAACGACGTCTTCCTGGTCCCCGCCAGCTCCCGGGTCACCTCCCGCTTCGACGTCGACCTGACGCCCCGCGACGGCACGGGGGCCACGATCCCCCTGGTCGCGGCGAACATGACGGCGGTCACCGGCCGCCGCATGGTCGAGACGCTGGCCCGGCGGGGCGGTCTGGGCATCCTCCCGCAGGACATCCCGCTCGACGTCATCGCCGAGGTGACCTCCTGGGTGAAGAACCGCTCCCCGCGCTTCGAGACGCCCGTGGTGCTGGGCGCGGAGGACACGGTCCACGACGCCCTCGGCATCATGCACAAGCGCCCCCACGGCGCCGTGGTGGTGTGCGGCCCGGACCGTGCCTATCGCGGGGTGGTGCTCGCCGCGGACTGCACGGAGGTGGACCGCTTCACCCAGCTCGGCTCGATCATGCGCACCGACGCGCCGGTGTTCTCGCTCGCGGAGGTCTCCGCGCGCTCCGGCGAGGACGTCCTGGCCGCCGCCTACGACCGCCTCACCCAGACGCGGGCGCACGTGGCCCCGGTGCTCGACGGCGACACCGTGGTGGGCGTGCTGACCCGCAAGGGCACCGTCCGCTCGACGATCTACACCCCCGCCCTCGACGGCGCCGGCCGGCTCCGGGTCGGCGCGGCGGTGGGCATCAACGGCGACGTCCGGGGCAAGGCGCGGGCGCTGCTGGACGCCGGGGTGGACGTGCTGGTGGTGGACACCGCCCACGGCCACCAGCGCAAGATGATCGAGGCCCTCGGCCAGGTCCGCGCGGCGGCGCCGGACGTGCCGGTCGTGGCGGGCAACGTGGTCACCGCCGACGGCGTGCAGGACCTCGTGGACGCCGGGGCGGACATCGTGAAGGTCGGCGTCGGCCCCGGGGCGATGTGCACCACCCGGATGATGACGGCCGTGGGCCGGCCCCAGTTCTCCGCGGTGCTCGAGTGCGCCGACGCGGCCGCCGGCCTGGGCCGGCACGTGTGGGCCGACGGCGGGGTGAAGCACCCCCGCGACGTCGCCCTCGCGCTCGCGGCCGGCGCCAGCCAGGTCATGGTCGGCTCCTGGTTCGCCGGCACGCACGAAGGACCGGGCGAGCTCAACGTCGACGCCGACGGGCGCGCGTACAAGGAGAGCTTCGGGATGGCCTCCACCCGCGCCGTGCGCGAGCGCACCCGGGGCGAGGGCGCCTTCGCCCGGGCCCGCAAGGGCCTGTTCGAGGAGGGCATCTCCAGCTCCAAGATGTACCTGGACCCCGAGCGCCCCGGCGTGGAGGACCTCGTGGACCAGATCACCGCGGGGGTGCGCAGCTCCATGACCTACGCGGGCGCCACCAGCCTCGAGCAGTTCGCGGCGCGCGCGGTGGTCGGCATCCAGTCCGCCTCCGGCTACGAGGAGGGCAGGGCGCGCCCGGTCAGCTGGTCCTGAGCACGCGCCGACGGGCCCCGCTCCGGTACCCTGGAGACCTCATGGACTCCTCCAGTAGTTGCCGGCCCGGCCGCGGCGGCCCCCGCCGCGGCCCCCGAGCCGGCTCACCCACCGACCCCCCACCAGCCTCCGACCGCCCGGCCCCGGGCCGGCGGTCCCCCCGGGGAGGCAGCGCCTGATGGAGTGGTTGCTGCTGGCCGCGGGCCTGCTCCTGATCCTGGGCACGGGCTTCTTCGTGGCCGTGGAGTTCTCCCTCGTGGCCCTGGACCAGACCACGGTCCGCCGCGCGATCGCCGAGGGCGACCGGGCGGCCGAGCCCCTGCTGAAGTGCCTCAAGTCCCTGTCCACGCAGCTCTCCAGCTGCCAGCTGGGCATCACCCTCACCACCCTGCTCACCGGGTACACCCTGGACCTGGCGCTGCAGTCCTTCCTGCGCGAGCCGATCGTCGAGCTGACCGGCCTGTCCGTGACCGCCGCCGGCGGCGTCACGCTGGCGCTGTCCATGCTCATCTCCACGCTGCTGTCGATGCTGCTGGGGGAGCTGGTCCCGAAGAACTGGGCCATCGCGGAGGCCTTCCGGGTGGGCCGGGTCGTCGCCCGCCCGCAGCTGCTGTTCACCGCGGTGTTCAAGCCCTTCGTGCTCGCGCTCAACGGCGTCGCCAACCGGGTCCTGCACCTGTTCGGCATGGAGGCCAAGGAGGAGCTCTCCGGGGCGCGCTCGCCCGAGGAGCTGTCCTCGATGGTGCGCCGCTCCGCGAAGATGGGCACGCTCGACGTCGGCACCGCCACCTTCGTGGCCAAGACGCTGACCTTCGCCGAGCGCACCGCCGCGGACGTGATGACGCCGCGCATCCGCGTGCAGATGCTCGACTCCCACGAGTCCGTGGCGGACGTCGTGGCGCTGGCCTCCCGCACCGGGCACTCCCGCTTCCCCGTCATGGACGACTCCCCGGACGACGTCCGCGGCGTGGTGCACATCAAGAAGGCCGTGGCCGTGCCGTCGGAGCGCCGGACCGCCCTGGAGTGCGGGGCGATCATGGCTGAGGTCCTGCGGGTGCCCGAGACCGTGCACCTGGACTCGCTGCTCGTGCAGCTGCGCTCCGGCGGGCTGCAGATGGCCGTGGTCGTCGACGAGTGGGGCGGCACCGCCGGCGTCGTCACCCTCGAGGACCTCGTGGAGGAGGTCGTCGGGGAGGTCTCGGACGAGCACGACCGGCTCACCCTCGGGGCCCTGCAGTCGGCCACCGGAGAGTGGTACTTCCCCGGCCTGATGCGCCCCGACGAGGTCTCCGAGCAGATCACCGAGCTCGACATCGAGGACGGCCCCGCCTACGAGACCATGGGCGGGTTCATGATGGACCGGCTCGGTCAGATCCCGAGGCCCGGGGACGCCGTGCCCGTCCAGGGCGGGACGCTGGAGGTCGCCCGGATGGACGGCCGGCGTGTGGACCGCATCCGCTTCGTCCCGTCCGCGGACGACCAGCAGGACGCGGGAGCCGCCGCGGCCGGGGAGGAGGCACGATGAGCGACTGGGCAGGCCTGGCGTGGCTGGTGGTCCTCCTGGCCGGCAACGCCTTCTTCGTGGGCGGCGAGTTCGCCGTCATGTCCGCGCGGCGCAGCCAGATCGAGCCGCTCGCCGAGGCCGGGAACAAGCGTGCGCGCACCGCGCTGTACGCGATGGAGCGGGTCTCCCTCATGCTGGCCTGCTGCCAGCTGGGCATCACGGTGTGCTCGCTGCTGATCCTCAACATCTCCGAGCCCGCGCTGCACCACATCGTCTCCGGGCCGCTGGAGCACCTGGGCGTGCCCGTCGAGGTGGCCGACGTCAGCGGGTTCCTCACGGCACTGGTCGTGGTCACCTTCCTGCACGTGGTCTTCGGCGAGATGGTGCCCAAGAACATGTCCGTCTCGGCCGCCGACCGCGCGGTGCTGCTGCTGGCTCCGCCGCTGGTGTTCGTCTCGCGGGTGGTCAAGCCCGTCATCGCGACGCTGAACTGGTCGGCCAACCACGTCCTGAAGCTCATGGGCATCGAGCCGAAGGACGAGGTGTCCTCGACGTTCACCCTCGACGAGCTGCAGTCCATCGTCGCGGAGTCCACGAAGGAGGGCACCGTGGCCGACCAGACCGGGCTGCTCTCCGGGGCCCTGGAGTTCTCCACGAAGCGCACCGCCGACGTCATGGTCCCGCTGCACGAGCTCGTCACCCTGCCGGAGGACGTGTCCCCGGCGGAGGTCGAGAAGGCGGTGGCCCGCACCGGCTTCTCGCGCTTCGCCCTGACCGAGGACGACGGCGTGCTCAACGGCTACCTGCACATCAAGGACGTGCTCTCCATCCCGGGCAGCCGGTACAACGAGCCCGTGCCGGTGACCCGGGTCCGCTCCCTGGCCAACCTGCGTCCCGAGATCGAGATCGACGACGCCCTCGCCGCGATGCAGCGCACGGGCTCGCACCTGGCCCGCGTGGTCGACGCGGGCGGGCGGACGCTGGGCGTGCTGTTCCTCGAGGACGTCATCGAGGAGCTCGTGGGCGAGATCCGCGACACCACGCAGGACCGCCGCCAGCGCCGCGGGGACCGGGTCGACTCCTCGGAGCCGCCGGGCTGACCCGCGGTGCTGCCCTGCCGGGCTGCACCGCCGGGCTGGGCCGCGGCGCGCCGGAGGGCTCAGGCCAGGATCCGCACCGCCGCGGGGAGCACGTCCACCCGCACGGGCAGCGGGCCGAGGCGCTCCCCGTCGGCGTAGGCGGTGACGCCCGGCGCCGTCACGCGCACCGAGCGCACCCGCTCGATGCGCACGCTGGGCAGGGCGACGTGGCGGCCCGAGAACAGCCGCGGGAACAGGACCAGGAACCTCGCCCGGCCCAGGGGCGCCACGGTGAACAGCTCCAGCAGCCCGTCGTCCTCCCGGGCGCCGGGCACGACGGGCAGCCCGCCGCCGATCGAGGAGGTGTTGGCCACGTTCAGGAGGACCCCCGTCCGGTCCTCCGTGCGGCACCGTCCCGCGGCGTCCTCGACCTCCAGCCGGTAGGCGATGGTGCGCAGCCGCACGATCTCCACGAGGACGGCCAGCAGGTACCTGCCGGGCCCGGTCAGGCGCGGCCAGCGGTTGGCGCGCTCGTTGACCACGGCGTCGAAGCCGGCGCACAGGGCGGTCCCGAAGCAGCGGGTGCTCCCGTCCGGGAAGCGGACGCGGCCGACGTCGAGCCGGCGCGGGACCGGGTCGTCGAGCCGGCGCAGGATCCGTCCGGCCGCGCCCACCGGGTCCCGCAGGGGAACGGCGAAGTGCCGGGCCAGGTCGTTGCCGGTACCGCAGGGCACCATGCCCAACGGGATCTCGATGCCCTGCTCGGCGAGCTCCACGAGCACCTCCAGGCCGGCCTGCACCATCCCGTCCCCGCCCACGACCACCAGGGCGCGGGTGGAGAGGGCGGCGGCGCGGAGCCGGTCGCGGACCAGCGTCATCAGGGTGCCGAGGTCCCCCGCCGAGAGCACCACGGCGTCGTCTCCGCCGGTGCGCAGCAGGTCCGCGGCCAGGTGCGCCTCCGCGAGGGCACGGCCGCGGCCGGCGCGGGGGTTGACGGCGAGGACGAAGGTGCCGCGGGGGAGCGCGGGCTCAGCCATCGGCGCGCCGCGCGCTGCAGGCGGCGCACAGGCCGGTGATCTCGACGGTGTGGTCCACCTCGGTGAAGCCGTGGGCGGCGGCGGTGCGCCCGGCCCACTCCTCGACCGTGGGAGCTTCCAGCTCCACGGCGGCGCCGCAGCGGCGGCAGACCAGGTGGTGGTGGTGGTGCTCCGCCGCGCAGCGGCGGTAGATCGCCTCGCCGTCGCCGCCGCGCAGGACGTCCAGCTCCCCGAGCTCGGACATCGACTGCAGGATCCGGTAGGTCGTGGCCAGGGAGACGGACTCACCGCGCTCGCGCAGCAGGGCGTGCAGGTCCTGGGTGGAGATGAAGTCCTCGAGGGAGGCCAGGGCCTGGCTGACGGCACGGCGCTGCCGGGTGTTGCGGACCTCACCGCCCCCGCTGGTTCGCACGCTCACGCCTCGTCCTCTCGTCGGTCTGCTCCGCCGGGCGGCCCGGCCCGGGCGCCGGCGCCCGGACGCGTCCGGGCGAGCCACCAGCTTAACAAGGCCGGTGCCGGCCCGCTCCCGGGGCCGGGCTAGGCTGGGCCCATGGAGCTGATCAAGTACACCCACTCGTGCGTCCGGCTCGAGAACGAGGGCCGGGTCCTGGTCATCGACCCGGGCAACTTCTCCGGGCCGGAGGAGCTGGCGCGGGCCCTCGACGGGGCGGACGTGCTGCTCGTGACCCACGTGCACCCGGACCACCTGGACGCCGAGCCCGTGCAGGAGCACCTGCGGGCGCACCCGGAGATCCAGGTGCACGCCCCGGCGCCCGTGGCCGCCGGGCTGCGGGAGGCGCTCGGGGAGGGGGCCTCCGTGCACGACGCGGCGCCGGAGACGGTGCTGGAGCTGGACGGCTTCACGGTCCGGACCTTCGGCGGTCAGCACGCCCTGATCCATCCGCTGATCCACACCGTCGACAACGTGGGGTACCTGGTCAACGACACCGTCTACCACCCCGGCGACTCCTTAGTGGTGCCGCACGGGCGGGAGGTCCCGGTGCTGCTCGCCCCGATCCACGCGCCGTGGAACAAGCTCTCGGAGGTCGTCGACTTCATCGTGGCCGTGCGCCCGCGCCAGGTCTTCCAGATCCACGACGGACTGCTCTCGGCCAACGGCTTCGGCATCATCGAGGGCCAGCTGACGGCGTTCGCCGCCAAGTACGGGGCCGAGTACCGCCACCTGGACACCGGGGAGCGCGTGCGGCTGCAGCCGCCCCGCCCCGTGCCGGGCCGGCGCGCCGAACGCGCGGACGGCGGCGCCGCGGCCGCCACCCCACGGACCTGACCGCGGACACCCCGTCCGCACGAGGAGCGAAGGAGCACCTGTGAGCACCGTGTTCACCAAGATCATCGAGGGGGAGATCCCCGGCCGCTTCGTGTGGCAGGACGAGCGCTGCGTGGCGTTCCTGTCCATCGAACCGCTCGGGCCGGGGCACACGCTGGTGGTCCCGCGCGAGGAGTACGACCACTGGATCGACCTGCCCGAGGACCTGGCCGCCCACCTGATGGTGGTCTCCTGGAGGATCGGCCGGGCCCTCGACGCCGTGTGGCGGCCCGCGCGCGTCGGCCAGATGATCCAGGGCTTCGAGGTCCCGCACACCCACGTGCACGTGTGGCCCGCGAACTCCGTCGAGCAGTTCCAGTTCGCCAACGCGGACCGGCACCCGGACGCGGCCGCGATGGACGAGGCCGCCAGGCGGATCCGGGCGGCCCTGGCCGACGCCGGGCACGGCAGCTCGGTCCCGCAGCCCTGACCCGGCGCGCCGGGGCGGACCCCGGCGCGCGGGCCCGTGCGGGTCAGGCCCGGGCGGCCTCCAGCGCGTCCTTGAGCGCCTTGCGGATCCGCTTCTCCGACACCGTGTGGGCGGTGCCCAGCTCCTGGGCGAACAGGGAGACCCGCAGCTCCTCGATCATCCAGGCCACCCGGCGCAGCTCGTCGGGCACCGGCGCCGAGGGCGGCAGGGTGTCCAGCGCGGCGTCGTAGTCGTCCTCGAGCTTCTGCACCGCGAGCATGTTCACCGTGTCCCGCTGCAGGTGCCCCGCGAGCTTCTCCAGCCGCACCTCCATGGCCCGCACGTAGCGGGGCAGGTGCTGGAGCTGGTCGTAGCCGGTGGCGGCCACGAACCCGGGGTGCACCAGGTGCTCGAGCTGGGCCTTGACGTCGTTGAGCGAGTTCACCGCGGCGAGGGAGGGCGCCCGCTTCAGCTGCTTGCGGATCCGCGCGGCACCGGAGAGCACCTGCTCCACCAGCGCGGTGACCTGGAAGACCGTGTCGATGAGCTCGGCCCGCACGTGCTCGTGCAGGGTGTCGTACGCCGCGCGCGTGAACGGCGGCTCGGACGGGGTGAGCTTGTCGATCGCCGCGACCGTGCAGTCGGCGATGAGCTCGGTCACGGACCCGTGCGGGTTCTGCGTGAAGACGAGCTTCTCCCTGTTGTTGAGGTGCTCGAGCACGTACCGCTCGGGGGAGGGGACGCGCAGCAGCAGCAGGGTGATCACCCCGCGCCGCTGGGCGGCCCGCTGCTCCGCGGCCGAGGACAGGATGCGCACCGCCACGGTGGCGTCCCGGCCCGGGGTCCGCCGGCCCGGCTGCCGGTCCGCGGTCTCCCGCGGCCGCTCGGGGACGAGGGCCGGCCAGCCGGTGATCCGCTGGCCCGCCACGGTCGTCTCCACGCTGCGCGGCAGGTCGGGCTCCGGCCACGCGGTCAGGCCCGTGCGCTCCAGCGACGGCGCCGCCGGGCCGGCCGCAGGCCGCGGGGCGGGGGAGGGCCGGTCCGTGCGCCCGGAGGCCCCGGACGGCGCGGCACCGGCCCCGTCGGCCGAGGGGACCGCGCCGAGGGACTCGGCCAGGGCCGCCCGGATCTCGTCGTGCAGCTCGGCCTTGAGCTGCTCAAGGTCCTGGCCCTCGCCGAGCACCCGGTTGCGGCGGTCCCGCACCTCGAAGCGCATCCGCAGGTGCGCCGGGACCGCGTCCCGGTTCCAGGACCCGGGGGGCACCACGTGGCCCCTGAGCCGGCGCAGCACCAGCTCCAGGGACGGCTCCAGGGCGTCGACGGCGGGGTCGAAGTCCTCCTGGAGCATCCGTACGGCCTGGCGGGCGACGTCCGGGGCGGGCACGAAGTTGCGCCGCACGGCCTTGGGCAGCGACTTGATGAGCGCGGTCACCAGCTCCGTGCGGAGGCCGGGGATCTGCCACTCGAACTGCGCGGGGTCGAGCTGGTTGAGGAACAGCACGGGCACCCGCACGGTCACCCCGTCGGCCTGGTCCGCGCCCGGGGCGAACTCGTAGACGAGGTCCAGCACGAGCTCCCCGTCGGCGGTCCGGCGCACCCACTGCCGCGGGTACAGGGACTCGTCGTAGTCGCGGGCGTCCTCGGCGATCAGGTCCTCGGGGTCGAGGTCGAGCAGGTGCTCGTCCTGGTGCCGGGCCTTCTTCCACCAGGCGTCGAAGTGCCGGGCCGAGACCACCGACGCCGGGATCCGGGCGTCGTAGAACGCGAACAGGGCCTCGTCCTCGACGCGCAGGTCCTTGCGGCGCAGCCGGTTCTCGAGCTCCTCGACCTCCGCCAGGCGCTTGCGGTTGCGCGCCCAGAACCGGTGCCGCGTCTGCCAGTCGCCCTCGACGAGTGCGTGGCGGATGAACAGCTCCCGCGCCAGGTCAGGGTCCACCCGCCAGAAGTTGATCCGGCGCTGGGCCACCACGGGGACGCCGTAGAGGGTGACCTTCTCGTAGGCCATCACGGAGCCCTGGGCGCGGGACCAGTGGGGCTCCGAGACGCTGCGCTTGACCAGGTGGGGGGCCAGCTCCTCGGCCCACAGGGGGTCGATCGCCGCGTTGACGCGGGCCCACAGCCGGGAGGTCTCCACCAGTTCCGCGGACATGATCCAGTCCGGGGACTTCTTGAACAGGTTGGAGCCGGGGAAGACGGCGAACCGGGAGCCGCGGGCGCCCTGGTACTCGCGCTTGCGCTCGTCCTTGAGCCCGATGTGGCTGAGCAGGCCGGCCAGCAGCGAGACGTGGATCTCCCGCTCCTTCCCGGACGGGTCCACCTCCCGGCCCTTGCCGACCCGGATGCCGACCTGCTGACCCATCTGGCGCAGCTGGGCGTAGAGGTCCTGCCACTCGCGGATCCGCAGGAAGTTCAGGAACTCCCGCTGGCACAGCTTCCGGAACCGGGTCGACGAGAGCTCCTCCTGCTGCTCCTGGACGTAGCGCCACAGCAGCAGCCAGCTGGTGAAGTCGGAGTTCTCGTCGAAGAAGCGCTTGTGCAGCTCGTCGGCCTGCTGCCGCTTCTCCAGGGGACGCTCCCGGGGGTCCTGGACGGTCAGCGCCGCCGCGAGCACCATGACCTCCCGGGCGCAGCCCCGCCGGTCCGCCTCCACGATCATCCGGCCCAGCCGGGGGTCCACCGGCAGCTGCGCCAGCTGGCGTCCGACCGGGGTCAGCGGCCCGCCCGCGTCGTCGTCCCGGCGCTCCCGCGGGCCGGTGCCCCGGGCCTCCTTCAGGGCGCCGAGCTCCCGCAGCAGCGCCACGCCGTCCTTGACGGCCCGCGACTCCGGCGGCTCCACGAACGGGAAGCGCTCGATGTCCCCGGGCTCCTTGACGACCCCCACGGAGGTCATCTGCAGGATCACGGACGCGAGGCTGGTGCGCAGGATCTCGGGGTCGGTGAACTCCGGGCGGGAGAGGTAGTCCTCCTCCGCGTAGAGCCGGATGCAGATGCCGTCCGAGACGCGCCCGCAGCGGCCCGCCCGCTGGTTCGCGGAGGCCTGGGAGATGCGCTCGATCGGCAGCCGCTGCACCTTGGTGCGTGCCGAGTACCGGGAGATGCGGGCGGTGCCGGGGTCGATGACGTACTTGATGCCCGGGACGGTCAGGGACGTCTCGGCCACGTTGGTGGCCAGCACGATCCGCCGCCGGCCGGACGGGGCGAACACCCGGTGCTGCTCGGCCATGGACAGCCGGCCGAACAGGGGGAGGATTTCGGCGTCGGCCATCCCCCGGATCCGTTTGAGCGCGGCCTGCAGCGCCTCCTGGGCGTCGCGGATCTCGCGCTCGCCGGCGAAGAAGATCAGGATGTCCCCGGGCGGCTCGTGCGAGAGCTCCTCGACCGCGTCGCACACCGCGTCGATCGGGTCGCGGTCCTCGTCCTCGAGACCGTCGCCGGCGTCCTCGGCGTCCGGCCCGCCGTCCCCGGACCGGGGCTCGGAGAGCGGGCGCCAGCGGATCTCCACGGGGTAGGTGCGCCCGGACACCTCGATGACCGGCGCCGGCTCGGGCTCCCCGGCGGCGTCCGGTCCGGCCGCGCCGGTGGGCTCCGGGGCGAAGTGCCGGGCGAAGCGGTCCGGGTCGATCGTGGCCGAGGTGATGATGACCTTGAGGTCGGGGCGCCGGGGCAGGATCCGCCGCAGGTAGCCCAGCAGGAAGTCGATGTTCAGCGAGCGCTCGTGCGCCTCGTCGATGATGATCGTCGAGTACCGGCGCAGCAGCCGGTCGTGCTGGATCTCGGCGAGCAGGATGCCGTCGGTCATCAGCTTGATCCGGGAGTCCGCGCCCACCTCGGAGGTGAAGCGCACCTGGTAGCCGACGGTCCCGCCGATCTTCTCGCCCAGCTCCGAGGCGATCCGCTCCGCCACCGAGCGCGCGGCGATCCGCCGCGGCTGGGTGTGCCCGATCAGCCCCTGCTCGCCCAGGCCGAGCTCGAGGCACATCTTCGGGATCTGCGTGGTCTTGCCGGAGCCGGTCTCACCGGCGATCACGACGACCTGGTGCTCGGAGATCGCGCGCTTGATGTCCTCCCGGCGCGCGGAGACCGGGAGGTCCTCGGGGTAGACGACGGTGCGGGGGCGGCTGAGCGATGCTGGCATGACCCCCCGATCCTACCGGTGACGGGCCCCGATCCGGGCCCGGGCGCGGTGGACGATCCGGGCCCGGCGGTCCGCCGGCGGAGCCGTTCTGTCATCATTTGTGAGCTGCCTCTCATTTCTCGACCGAACGGCAGGTAATATCCCTGACATCACCCGTTCCAGAAAGGACACACCATGCAGCGACTGTTCCCGTTGACGGCGGCCCTCGCCTCCTCCGCCCTCCTCCTCACGGCCTGCGGCGGCTCCGACATCTCGGGCGCCGCCGGCTCCGGGGAGTCGGGCGCGGCTGTCGAGGAGGCCACCGTCGGGATCAGCCAGTTCGTGGAGCACCCCTCCCTCGACGCCGCCCGCGAGGGCTTCGTCGCCGCGCTGGAGGAGGGCGGCTACACGGAGGGCGAGAACCTCACCCTCGACCTCCAGAACGCCTCGGGGGACCAAGGCACCTCCACCAGCATCGCCTCGAACCTCGCCGGCTCCGACGCCGACCTCGTCCTGGCCATCGCGACCCCCTCGGCCCAGGGCGTGGCCCAGGCCGTCACCGACCGGCCCGTGCTCTTCACCGCCGTGACCGACCCGGTCGAGGCGGGGCTCGTGGAGTCCCTGGAGAACCCCGGGGGCAACGTCACAGGCACCACGGACATGAACCCCGTGGCCGAGCAGATCGCGCTGATCAAGCAGCTCGACCCGGACGCGAAGTCCGTGGGCATCATCTACAGCTCGGGCGAGACCAACTCGCAGGTCCAGGTGGAGATGGCCAAGGAGGCCGCCGCCGAGGAGGGCCTGGAGGTCGTCGAGAAGGCCGTGACCAACACCTCCGAGGTCGCCCAGGCCGCCGAGTCCTTCGACACGGACGCGATCTACGTGCCCACCGACAACAAGGTGGTCTCCGGCCTGGAGGCGGTCATCTCCGCTGCCGAGGCCAAGCAGATCCCGCTGATCGCGGGCGAGGGCGACTCCGTGGAGCGCGGCGCCCTCATCACCAAGGGCATCGACTACGAGCAGCTCGGGCGCCAGACCGGCGAGATGGCCGTGCGGATCCTCGCCGAGGGTGCCGACCCGGCCACCATGCCCGTGGAGTCCCAGGAGGAGACCGAACTGGTCATCAACATGCAGGCCGCCGAGCGGATGGGCGTGGAGGTCCCGCAGGAGCTGCAGGACTCCGCCGCGCAGGTCATCGAGTAGGCCCGGACGGGCCCGCACCGTGTCCCCGGCGCCCGGTGACCCCGGGCGCCGGCCGGCCCGGGCCCACCCCACCACAGCCGGGGCGCCCCCGCCCGATCGGCGGCGGCGCCCCGTGTCCCACCAATCAGAACGGATCCACCAGAAGTGATAGCCGGTATCGAACTCGGACTGCTCTACGCGGTCATGGCGCTGGGCGTCTACCTCACGTTCCGGGTGCTCGACTTCCCCGACCTGACGGTCGACCAGTCCTTCACCACGGGCGCCGCCACCACGGCGATGATCATCCTCGGCGGCGGCAGCCCCTGGCTGGCCACCGCCGCCGGCTTCGTGACCGGCGCGCTCGCCGGGCTGATCACGGGCCTGCTCCACACCAAGGCCCACATCAACGGGCTGCTCGCGGGCATCCTCACCATGACCGCCCTGTACTCCATCAACCTGCGCGTGATGGACGGGCGGGCCAACCTGTCCCTGCTGCGCGAGGACACGATCTTCACCCCCCTCGCCGAGCTGGGCGTGCAGGGCACGTGGATCGGCATCGCCCTGTTCCTGCTGGGCGTGGCCGTGGTGAAGGTGCTGCTCGACTGGTTCCTCTACACCGACGCCGGCCTGGCCATGCAGGCCACCGGCGACAACCCGGAGATGATCCGCTCCTTCGGGGTGAACACGGACCACCAGAAGATGCTGGGCCTGTGCCTGTCCAACGGGCTGGTGGGCCTGGCCGGGTCCCTCGTGGCCCAGTACCAGGGCTTCGCCGACATCGGCATGGGCATCGGCCTGATCGTCGTCGGGCTCGCCTCCGTGATCCTGGGCCAGGGCCTGTTCGGCTCGCGCACCGTGGTCGTCGCCACCCTCGCGGTGGTCCTCGGCTCGATCGTCTACCGCCTGGTGATCACCGTCGCGCTGCAGGCCGGGCTCAACCCGTCCGACATGAAGCTGATCTCCGCGGTCCTGGTGGTGCTCGCCCTGGTGGTCCCGCAGATGCAGTTCTTCCGGCGCCGCCGGGAGCGGCACCTGGCGAGCCAGGCGGCGCAGCTCGTCGACGACCTGACCGACACGCCCGCGACCACGAAGGCAGGTGCCTGAGCCGTGCTCACCATCGACAACGTCCACAAGACGTTCTTCGCCGGGACCGTCAACGAGCGCCGCGCCCTCGCCGGCGTCTCGCTGACCCTGCAGGAGGGCGACTTCCTCACCGTGATCGGCTCCAACGGCGCCGGGAAGTCCACGATCCTCAACGCGATCTCCGGCACCCTCATCCCGGACACCGGCACCGTGCGCGTGGACGACACCGACGTCACCCGGCTGCCCGAGCACAAGCGGGCCCGGTACCTCTCCCGGGTCTTCCAGGACCCCATGAAGGGCTCCTCGCCGACGATGACGGTGGAGCAGAACATGGCCATCGCCCTCCAGCGGGGAAGGCAGCGCGGACTCGTCCCGGGACTCACCGGCGCGCGCCGGCAGCTGTTCCGGGACAAGCTCGCCAGCCTCGAGCTCGGGCTGGAGAACCGGCTGGGCGCGAAGGTCGGCCTGCTCTCGGGCGGTCAGCGCCAGGCCCTCTCCCTGCTCATGGCCACGTTCTCCGAGCCGCGCATCCTGCTCCTCGACGAGCACACCGCGGCCCTCGACCCGCAGCGGGCGGACCTCGTGTCCCGGCTCACGGCGGACATCGTGGCCGAGCAGCGCCTGACCACGGTGATGGTCACGCACAACATGGAGCAGGCGCTGCGCCTGGGCAACCGGCTGATCATGATGCACGAGGGGCGGGTGCTCTTCGAGCTCGACGCCGCCCAGAAGCAGACCATGACCGTGCCGGGCCTGCTGGAGCAGTTCCGCCGGCTCCAGCCGGGGGCGGAGCAGGGCGCCTTCGACGACGCTACGCTGTTCGAGAGCGTCAAGACCGAGGACGGCCACTGACCGCACGTCCGTGACCGGCACCGACGGGGCGGACGGGGCGGGCCGGACACGGCCCGCCCCGTCGCCGTTCCCCGCGCGACCCCACCAGCCCAGGAGGCCCCGACCGTGCCCGAGTCCACCGAGCAGCAGCGCGCCCGCCGCCGACGCACCGGGGGGTGGATGCTGGCCGTGGGGGTGGTGGCGCTGTTCGCCTCCACGTTCACGGTGCCCGAGGCGCTCCACGACCTGGCCCGCGTCTCGGCCGGGCAGGAGGCCGGGCTGACCACGCGCGGGGTGGTGGTCACCGTGGTGGGAGCTGCGACCCTGCTCGGCGGCGGGGCCCTCGCGATCCTCGGCTTCAACTGGCGGCGGTCGGTGGGGGAGGGCCCCCACCCGGAGGACCTGCTGCTCGACGAGCAGTTCGGCGACGCGCCCGTGCGCCCGTACGACCCCGACGAGCTCCGCCGCCGGCCGCGGCGCCTCGATCCCGAGGACGGGCCGCGGGACGACCGGTCCTGACCCCGTGGGTCAGCCGCCCAGGCCCGTCCGGCCGGAGGCGTCCTCCGCGGCCGCCGGGGAGACCCCGTCCGCGGTGGCGTCCTCGCGGCCCGGGGCCCCGGGGCGCCGGCCGGTCAGCCGGGCGACGGCGTAGAGCAGGGCCCCGGCCCCGATCAGGATCCCGCCGCGCCACCACACCTCGGCGCTCTGCTGGGACAGCAGGACGAGGCAGGACAGCACGGCCAGCACGGGCAGCGGCGTCCAGGCGCGGAAGTGCTCGTGCGACACCGGCTCCCGCCGCAGCACGAGCACGGCGATGTTGGAGCTGAGGAAGACGAACAGCAGCAGCAGCACCAGGGTCTCGGCCAGGACCACGACCCCGCCGGTGGTGGTGAGCACGACGGCCACGGCCGTGGTCGCGGCGATCGCCGCCCAGGGGGTGCCGCGCCGCGGCAGGACCCGCCGGAAGGCCCCGGGGAGCAGCCCCTGCACCCCCATGCCGTAGGCCAGCCGGCTGGCCATGATCATGGTCAGCAGGGCACCGTTGGCCACCGCGACGAGCGCGATGAGGCTGAACAGCCAGCCCGGGACGGCGATGCCGGAGGCGGCGACGACGTCGAGCAGCGGGGCGCTCGAGGCCGCGAGCCGCTCCGCCGGCAGCACGACGGACGCCGCCGTGCCCACCAGCACGTACATCACCCCGGCCGCCGCCAGCGCGCCGAACAGCGCCCGAGGGTAGGTGCGCGAGGGCTCCCGGAGCTCCTCCGCGACGTTGGCGGAGGTCTCGAAGCCCACGAAGGAGTAGTAGGCCAGCAGCGCCCCGCCGAGGACCGCAGGCAGCGGGTCCACGCCCTCCCCGAAGCTCAGCGCCCGACCGGGGTCGCCCTCGCCCCGGCCGAGCAGGAGGGCCGCGGCGACGACGACGATCAGCAGGCCGGTCAGCTCCACCGCGGTCATGACGACGTTGGCCCGCAGGGACTCCTTGATGCCGCGCGCGTTGAGCAGGGCCACCAGGACCAGGAAGACCGCGGCGCCGGCCGTCGGCGGGACGTCGAGGAAGACCGAGAGGTAGTCGCCGCTGAAGGCCAGGGCCAGGGCGGCCGCGCTGACCACGCCGGCCGCGAGCATGCAGAACCCGACGAGGTAGGAGACGAGGGGCACGCCGAAGGCCCGCTCGGCGAACACCGCCGCGCCCCCCGCCCTCGGGTACTTGGTGACCAGTTCGGCGTAGGAGGCCGCGGTCAGCAGCGCCAGCACCAGGGCCAGCAGCATGGGCGCCCAGGTCACGCCCCCGACCCGGCCCGCGATGGTGCCCACCAGGGCGTAGACGCCGGCGCCGAGGACGTCGCCGAGGATGAACAGGAACAGGAGCGGTCCCGTGATGTCCCGCTTCAGGGCGGAACCGACAGTGTGCTGTTGAGTCATGGGGGGCACTCTATGCGCCCCGCCGGGCGGGGGCGTGCGGCCGGGGCGCGGGCACGCCGGAGGGGCGACAGAGAGGGGCGACAGCGAGGTCGACAGGCGGGACGACACAGGGCCCCGGACCGTTCGGTCCGGGGCCCTGTGTCGTACGGGGTGCCCGCGGTAGGATTCGAACCTACGGCCTTCTGCTCCGGAGGCAGACGCTCTATCCCCTGAGCTACGCGGGCCTTTCACCGCCTCAGCGATGAACCTCGACGATACTAGCAGGTTTTGCGCGGCTGTCGTTCCCCGTCCGGCACGGGGCCTGTGGGGCGCCCGGTTACACTGGTCCGGTGACTCCAGAACAACTTTCTCTCGCTGTATCCGCATGCCTGCAGGACGCCGTGGCCCAGGGCGATCTCGCCCTCGCCGACGGCGCCGCGCTGCCGGAGGTGCGCATCGAGCGACCGAAGAACCGGGAGCACGGGGACTGGGCGACGAACGTCGCCATGCAGCTGGCCAAGAAGGTGGGCAGGGCCCCCCGCGACGTCGCCGCCGTCGTGCAGGACCGGCTGCAGGGCACCCCGGGCGTGGCCGCCGTGGACGTGGCCGGCCCGGGATTCCTCAACATCACCCTCGACGCCGCCGCCGCCGCCGGGATCGCCCGCACCGTGGTGGAGCAGGGGGAGGCCTTCGGCCGGGCGGACTCGCTGGCGGGGACGTCCATCAACCTCGAGTTCGTCTCGGCGAACCCCACCGGCCCGGTGCACCTGGGCGGCACGCGCTGGGCCGCCGTCGGAGACTCCCTCGCGCGGGTGCTCGAGGCGCAGGGTGCGGAGGTGGTGCGGGAGTACTACTTCAACGACGCCGGCGCGCAGATCGACCGCTTCGCCCGCTCCCTGCTGGCCCGCGCCCAGGGCCTGCCCGCCCCGGAGGACGGCTACGGCGGGGAGTACATCACCGAGATCGCCGAGCGGATCGTGGCCGAGAACCCCGGCGTGCTCGACTCCGGGGACCCCCAGGAGGGCTTCCGGGCCGCCGGGGTGGAGCTGATGTTCGCGGAGATCAAGTCCTCGCTGCACGAGTTCGGCGTGGACTTCGACGTGTACTTCCACGAGCAGTCGCTGTTCAGCAACGGCGCGGTGGAGGGTCTGCTGGAGCAGCTCAAGTCCTCCGGCGCCCTCTACTTCGCGGACGGGGCGTGGTGGCTGCGCTCCAGCGCCTACGGCGACGACAAGGACCGGGTGGTCGTCAAGTCCGACGGCCAGGCCGCCTACATCGCCGGGGACATCGCCTACTTCAAGAACAAGCGGGACCGCGGCGCGGACCTGTGCATCTACATGCTCGGCGCCGACCACCACGGCTACGTGGCCCGGCTCAAGGCCGCCGCGGCCGCCCTGGGCGACGCCCCGGAGCGGGTGGAGGTGCTGATCGGCCAGATGGTCAACCTGGTCAAGGACGGCGTGCCGGTGCGGATGTCCAAGCGGGCCGGCACGGTGGTGACCATGGAGGACCTCGTCGAGGCCGTCGGCGTGGACGCCGCCCGCTACTCGCTGACCCGGTTCTCCGTGGACTCCAACATCGACGTCGACCTGGACCTGCTGACCCGCCGCTCCAACGAGAACCCGGTCTTCTACGTCCAGTACGCCCACGCCCGCACCTGCGCCGTGGGCCGCAACGCCGAGGCCGCCGGGGTGTCCCGCACCGGGGCGGACGGCGAGGCCGTGTTCGACGCCGCCCTGCTCGACCACCCGACGGAGGGCGAGCTGCTCGCCGCCCTGGGCCAGTACCCCTCGGTGCTCGCGCAGGCCGCCGAGTTCCGGGAGCCGCACCGGGTGGCCCGCCACCTGGAGGTCCTCGCCGGGACCTACCACCGCTGGTACGACGTCTGCCGCGTGGCCCCGCAGGGCGACGACGGCGTCACCGACCTGCACCGCACCCGGCTGTGGCTCAACGACGCCGCGCGCCAGGTCCTGGCCAACGGCCTGGGCCTGCTCGGCGTGTCGGCCCCCGAGAGGATGTGATCGCATGACCGCCCACCCCACCACCCGCCCCGGGGGCTCGCCCCTGGCCCCGCCGTGGCTCAGCGTGCCCGAGGACCTCGACGCGCTCGACCCGGCCATCTGGCCCGAGGCGTTCCGGCGCGACGCCGAGGGAGCGCTGACCGTGGCCGGGATCCCCGCCACGGAGCTCGCCGAGCGCTACGGCACCCCCTCCTACGTCTATTCCGAGGACACCTTCCGGGCGCGCGCCCGGGAGTTCCGCACGGCCTTCACCGAGGCGTTCGCGCGGATCGGGGCGGAGGTCTCCGTCTACTACGCCGGGAAATCCTTCCTGACCACCGAGGTGGTGCGCTGGATCCGCGAGGAGGGGCTCAACGTCGACACCTCCTCGGGCGGGGAGCTGGCCGTGGCCCTGCGCGGCGGCATGGAGCCGGCCCGGATCGCGCTGCACGGCAACAACAAGTCGGCCGCCGAGATCACCCGTGCCCTCGACAACGGGCTCGGGCGGATCGTGGTGGACTCCCTCGCCGAGATCGAGCTCGTCGCGCGCCTGGCGCGCACCCTGGGCGTCGTGGCGCCGGTGATGATCCGGGTGACCCCGGGGGTGCACGCCTCCACGCACGAGTTCATCGCCACCGCCCACGAGGACCAGAAGTTCGGCCTGTCCCTGGCCGCGCCCGAGGGCGGCGGGGACAGCCCCGCGATGCAGGCCGTCGCCGCCTGCGTGGTGGACCCCGACCTCGACCTGCGCGGCCTGCACTGCCACATCGGCTCCCAGATCTTCGACGCCGACGGCTTCGGCAAGGCCGCGGAGCGGGTGCTGACCTTCATGGCACTGGCCGACGAGCGCTTCGGACTGACCCTGCCGGAGCTCGACCTCGGCGGCGGCTACGGCATCGCCTACACCGAGGCGGACACCCCGCGCCCGGCACGCGAGATCGCCGAGTCCCTGGCGGACCAGGTGGCCGCCACGGCCCGGTCCCTGCACATGGCGGTCCCGCACCTGTCCATCGAGCCCGGCCGGGCGATCTCCGGGCCCGCCGCGTGCACCCTCTACACCGTGGGCACGCTGAAGACCGTGACCGTCGAGGACGGCGCCCGGCGGCGCTACGTGTCGGTGGACGGCGGAATGAGCGACAACGCCCGTCCCGTGCTCTACGGCGCGGACTACACCGCCGTGCTCGCCAACCGCCGTGCCGAGGGCGCCCCCGTGCTCTCCCGGGTGGTCGGCAAGCACTGCGAGTCCGGGGACGTCGTGGTCCGCGACGTCTACCTGCCCGAGGACCTCGCCCCCGGCGACGTCCTGGCCGTGCCGGCCACGGGGGCCTACTGCTGGGCCCTGGCCAGCAACTACAACTGGATCGCCCGCCCGCCGGTCGTCGCCGTGCGCACCGCCGCGGACGGGCCCGAGGCCCGGCTCATCGTGCGGGGCGAGACCGAAGATGACCTGTTCGCCCGCGACCTGGGAGCCTGATTGAGCGACTCGACCCCCGCGACCCCCCGCCCGACCACGACCGTGAAGGTCGCCCTGCTCGGGGCAGGAAACGTCGGCGCCGAGGTGGCCCGCATCCTGCTCGACCACGGCACCGAGATGGCCGCCCGCGTGGGCGCCCCCCTCGAGCTGGCCGGCATCGCCGTGCGGGACCTCGCCGCGCGGCGCACGGTGGAGCTGCCCGAGGAGCTGTTCACCACCGACGCCGAGGCCCTCATCGACGCCGCGGACGTGGTCATCGAGCTCACCGGCGGCATCGAGCCCGCCCGCAGCCGCATCCTGCGCGCCCTGCACGCGGGAAAGCCCGTGATCTCGGGCAACAAGGCGCTCATCGCCCGGCACGGCCGCCAGCTGCAGGACGCGGCCGACGACGCCGGGGTGCCGCTCTCCTACGAGGCCGCCGTGGCCGGGGCGATCCCGATCGTGCGGCCCATGGCCGACTCCCTGGCGGGGGACCGGGTGGACCGCGTGCTGGGCATCATGAACGGCACCACCAACTACATCCTCGACCAGATGGACACCACGGGCGCGCAGTTCGACGACGCGCTCGCGGAGGCCCAACGGCTGGGCTACGCCGAGGCGGACCCGACCGCCGACGTCGAGGGCCACGACGCCGCGGCCAAGGCCGCGATCCTGGCGTCCCTGGCCTTCCACTCCACCTACACCATCGACGACGTCTACTGCCGCGGCATCACCGGCGTCACCGCCGAGGACGTCGCCGCGGCCGCGGAGGCCGGCTACGTCATCAAGCTCCTCGCCGTCTGCGAGCGCTGCGCGGGCGGCGTGAACCTGCGGGTCACCCCCACCATGATCCCGCGCGAGCACCCCCTGGCCGGCGTGCACGGGGCCTACAACGCCGTGTTCGTCGAGGCCGCGAACGCCGGGTCCCTGATGTTCTACGGCGCCGGCGCCGGCGGCGCCCCCACCGCCTCCGCCGTGCTGGGGGACTTCGTCTCGGCGGCCCGCCGCCTGGTGCTGGGAGCCCCCGCCCAGGGCGCGGAGCCGCACGCACAGCTGCCCGCGGTGCCCATGGACGACGTGCGCACCAGCTTCTCCATCACCCTCACCGTGCAGGACCGGCTCGGCGTCCTGGCCCGGATCGCCCAGGTCTTCGCCGACCACGGCGTGTCCATCCACACGATGCAGCAGAAGGACGACCCGCACGGGTCCACGCAGCGCTCCGAGATCCGCCTGGTGACCCACCGGGGCTCGAACAAGGACCTCGTGGCCACCGTGGAGTCCCTGCGCGAACTGCCCTTCGTCGAGGACGTCACCGGCGTGATCCGCGTGGAGCACGCCGACTGACTCCCCGGCGGCGCCCTCCCGCACGGCGCCGCCCTCCCGGGGCACCAGCACCCCACCGCACCCTCCGCAGTCCACAGGAAGAGATCCAGCACATGGCACACGTCTGGCAGGGCGTCATCAACGAGTACCGGGACCGGCTGCCGGTCACCGACTCCACCGAGGTCATCACCATGGGGGAGGGCGGCACGCCGCTCATCCGCGCCCGCGCCCTGTCGGAGCTCACCGGCAACACGGTCTGGCTGAAGTTCGAGGGGATGAACCCGACCGGTTCGTTCAAGGACCGGGGCATGACCATGGCGATCACCAAGGCCAAAGAGGAGGGCGCCGAGGCCGTCGTGTGCGCCTCGACCGGCAACACCTCGGCGTCCGCCGCGGCCTACGCGAAGCAGGCCGGTCTCACCTGCGCGGTGCTCGTGCCCGAGGGACGGATCGCCATGGGCAAGCTCTCCCAGGCGGTGGCGCACGGGGCGGACATCCTCCAGGTGGACGGCAACTTCGACAACTGCCTGGAGGTCGCGCGCAAGCTCTCCGAGTCATACCCCGTGTTCCTGGTGAACTCCGTGAACCCCCACCGGATCGAGGGGCAGAAGACCGGCGCGTTCGAGGTGGTCGACACCCTCGGCGACGCCCCGGACTACCACCTGCTGCCGGTGGGCAACGCGGGCAACATCACCGCGTACTGGAAGGGCTACCAGGAGTACGCCCGGCCCTACGACTCCGCGACCGCCGGGCAGCTGCCGGCCGCGTCGACGAAGCTGCCCGTGCTGTGGGGCTTCCAGGCCGAGGGCGCCGCCCCGCTGGTGCTCGGCCACCCGGTCACCGAGCCCGAGACCATCGCCACCGCCATCCGGATCGGCAACCCGGCGTCCTGGGACACCGCGATCGCCGCCCGGGACGAGTCCGGCGGGCTCATCGGCTCCGTCTCCGACGACGAGATCCTCGCCGCCCACCGCTGGCTCTCCGCGCAGGAGGGCGTGTTCGTGGAGCCCGGCTCCGCCGCGGGCGTGGCCGGGCTGCTCCAGAAGCACGCCGCCGGCGAGGCGCCCACCGGTGCCACGATCGTGATCACCGTGACCGGCCACGGGCTGAAGGACCCGCAGTGGGCGGTGAAGGCCGCCGAGCTGGAGGACCCCTCGCTGGTCGAGCCGAAGCGCGTGCCGTTCGACGTCGTGGCCGTGGCCGCGGCGCTGGGCCTGGAGTAGGCGCGGATGTTCGAGATCGGGCAGCGGGTCGAGCTGAGCGTGCCCGGGTCCACGGGCAACGTGGGCCCCGGCTACGACAGCCTGGGACTGGCGCTCGGCCACTACGACGACCTCGCGGTGACGGTGACCGGGGCGGGACTGGAGTTCGAGCTGCACGGCGAGGGCGCCCAGGCCGTGCCCCGCACCGCGGAGCACCTGGTGGTGCGCGCCATGCGCGCCGCCTTCCGCGCCGCGGGCGTCGAGGACCTGCCCGGACTGCGGCTCGAGGCGACCAACCGCATCCCGCACGGACGGGGCATGGGCTCGAGCGCCTCCGCCGTGGTGGCGGGCGTGCTCGCGGCGAACGCGCTGCTGCCCGCCGGGCGCGCCCTGGACGACCGCCGGCTGCTGCAGGTCGCCGCCGCGATGGAGGGCCACCCGGACAACGTGGCCCCGTCCCTCTACGGCGGCCTCGTCATCTCCTGGAGCGGGCCCGACGGCTACCGCAGCGCCCCCGTGACCGTGCACGAGGACGTGGTGCCGGTGGTCGCGATCCCCGACTACGAGGTCCCCACCCGGCTCGCACGGTCCCTGGTGCCCGCGACCGTCCCGCACCACGACGCCTCGGTCAACGCCGGGCGAACGGCCCTGCTCGTCGAGGCCATGACCCGCCGCCCCGAGCTGCTGCTGCCGGCCACCGAGGACCGGCTGCACCAGCCGTACCGGGCCTCGGCGATGCCCCCGAGCGCCCGCCTCATGGCGGCCCTGCGGGACCGGGGGCTGCCCGCCATGATCTCCGGCGCCGGCCCGACGGTCCTGGTCCTGGCCGCGGGCCCGGCGCAGGCGGCGGCGACCGAGAGCGCCCTGACGGAGCTCACCCGGGCCGGCGCCGACGCCCCGGGAGTCTCCTGGCGTGTCCTGCGTCTGCGGGTCGACGGGCAGGGTGCTAAGCTGGAGAAGCACCCGCAGAAGATCCAGGGGTAGGAGACCGCGCCCGGCGCGGTGAGGACAGCGGGCACCATGAGGGGCGTCGCCCCGGGCGGATGCCCTCGATCTCTCGCCTCCACCGCTCCGATCCCCCGGTGATCCCCCGCCGGCACCTGCTTCCACGATGCCGACGGTGCACCGGCCCGCTCTCTGCGGACCGGGGCGCACCACGATCTGACGGGTGACACCATGTTCGCCCAGGCTGCCGCGCCCTGAAGTGCGCCCCGCCGCCGGCGGCCCGCGTGCGCGGCCCGCCGGGAACCCATCACGGTCCTGGACTCTGAGATCCACGGACCCCCCACCGAGGGAGAAGGACACTTCGTGACCGAGACCACCGACCTTTCCACGGGTACGGAAGAGACCACCACCGACACCAGGAACGCGGGCCTGTCCGCGCTCAAGCTGGCCCAGCTCCAGGCGCTCGCCTCCCAGCTCGGCATCACCGGCGCCCGCCGGATGCGCAAGAGCCTGCTGGTCGACGCGATCGCCGCCCACCAGCGCGGCGGCGCCGTGGCCGACCGCGACCGCGCGGTCGAGCAGAAGATCGCCCAGACGGTGGAGAAGACCGCCGACCAGCAGCCCGCCGCTCCCGCCGAGCGTCCCGCGGAGGACTCCGGCCGGCCCGCCGCGGCGGGGCAGCCCGACGGCGAGCAGGGCGGCCAGGACGCCCCGCCGCAGCGGCGCACCCGCTCCCGCCGGGCCACCAGCACCGGCGTGGTGGCCCCCGCGGAGCAGGACGGCTCCACGCGTCCGGCCGAGGCCGGCGAGCCGTACGGCCAGTCCGCCCCCGAGCAGTCCACCTCCGCGCAGTCCGGCCCCGAGCAGTCCGGCGAGGACGCCTCCGGCTCGGAGGGTGAGGGCGGCCGCGGCCGCAGCCGCAACCGGCGCAACCGCAGCCGTGAGGACAACGGCGGCAACGGTCAGGAGAGCTCGCAGCGCGCCGAGGAGTCCCGTCCCGCGGCCGAGGGCCGTGACGAGGACCAGAAGCAGGACCGCAGCCGCAACCAGAACCGCGGCCAGGACAACCGGGGCCAGGACAACCGCCAGGACAAGGGCGGTCAGGACAACCGGGGCCAGGACAAGGGCGGCCAGGACAACCGCCAGGACAAGGGCGGCCAGGACAAGAACGACGGCCGCGGCAAGGGCGGCAGGTCCCAGGAGTCGAAGGGCCAGGACAACCGCCAGGACAACCGTGGCCAGGACAAGAACGGTCAGGACAACCGCGGCCAGGACAACCGGGGCCAGGACAAGAACGGCCAGGACGGGGAGGGCGGCAGCCGACGCAGCCGCCGCAACCGCAACCGCAACGACCGGGACCGGGACCGCAACGACCGCGCCGAGCGCAACGAGCGCCGCAACCGGCGGGGGCGCAGCTCCGGCCCCGAGGTGGACGACACGGAGTTCACCGAGGACGACGTGCTGCTGCCCGTGGCGGGCATCCTGGACGTGCTGGACAACTACGCGTTCGTGCGCACGTCCGGCTACCTGCCGGGCCCGAACGACGTCTACGTCAGCCTCGCCCAGGTCAAGAAGCACAACCTGCGCAAGGGTGACGCGGTGGTGGGCGCGATCCGGGCCCCCCGCGACGGCGAGCAGCAGAACAACACGCGGCAGAAGTTCAACGCCCTCGTCCAGCTGACCACGGTCAACGGCAAGAAGGCCGAGGACAACAGGGACCGGGTGGACTTCGGCAAGCTGATCCCGCTCTACCCGCAGGAGCGGCTGCGCCTGGAGACGGAGCCCAAGAAGATCGGGCCCCGCGTCGTCGACCTCGTCGCGCCCATCGGCAAGGGTCAGCGCGGCCTGATCGTCTCCCCGCCCAAGGCCGGCAAGACGCTGATGCTGCAGGCGATCGCCAACGCGATCACCACGAACAACCCCGAGGTCCACCTCATGATGGTGCTCGTCGACGAGCGCCCCGAGGAGGTCACGGACATGCAGCGCACCGTGAAGGGCGAGGTCATCGCCTCGACCTTCGACCGCCCGGCCGACGACCACACCACGGTCGCCGAGCTGGCGATCGAGCGGGCCAAGCGCCTGGTGGAGATGGGCATGGACGTGGTGGTCCTGCTGGACTCCATGACCCGCCTGGGCCGTGCGTACAACCTCTCGGCCCCCGCCTCCGGCCGCATCCTGTCCGGCGGCGTGGACTCCGCGGCGCTGTACCCGCCGAAGAAGTTCTTCGGCGCGGCCCGCAACATCGAGAACGGCGGCTCGCTGACCATCCTCGCGACCGCCCTGGTGGAGACCGGGTCCAAGATGGACGAGGTCATCTTCGAGGAGTTCAAGGGCACCGGCAACATGGAGCTGCGCCTGTCCCGTTCGCTCGCGGACAAGCGGATCTACCCGGCCGTGGACGTCAACTCCTCGGGCACCCGCCGTGAGGAGAACCTGCTCTCGCCCGACGAGATCAAGATCATGTGGAAGCTGCGCCGGGTGCTCTCCGGCCTGGACCAGCAGCAGGCGCTGGAGCTGCTCACGAACAAGCTGCGGGACACCCAGTCCAACACCGAGTTCCTGCTCCAGGTGCAGAAGACCACGCTGTCGGCCCGCTCCGAGAGCGACCGCTAGCGCACCCGCTGCCGCCGCGGCCCGCACCGGACACCCGGTCCGGGCCGCGGCGGCGTCGTCGTGTCCGGGCCCCGCGCCCGCGACCCGGCGCCGTCGTCCCCGCCGCCGTCGTCCCCGCCGCCCGAAGAAGGAGCGTCCCATGCCGGACCCGATCCAGTCCCTGCTCGACGAGCACGCCGAGCTGCAGCGCCAGCTCGCCGACCCCGCGGTGCACGCCGAGCCGGGCAGGGCCCGGAAGCTGGGACGCCGCTACGCCGAGCTCAACGGCATCGCCGAGACCCACCAGCGGGTGCGGCGTCTGGAGGAGGACCTCGGAGCCGCACGGGAGCTCGCCGACGAGGAGCCGGAGTTCGCCGAGGAGATCCCCGCGCTGGAGGAGCAGCTCACCGCGGCGCGGGAGCGGCTGCGCCGGCTGCTCGTGCCCCGCGACCCGGACGACGGGCGCAACGTCATCCTGGAGGTCAAGGCGGGGGAGGGCGGGGACGAGTCCGCGCTGTTCGCCGGGGACCTGCTGCGGATGTACCTCAAGTACGCGGAGGCCCGCGGCTGGAAGACCGAGTTCATCTCCACCAACGAGTCCGACCTCGGCGGGTACAAGGACGTCCAGGTGGCCATCAAGTCCACCGCCACGGACCCCGCCGAGGGCGTGTGGGCCCGCCTGAAGTACGAGGGCGGGGTGCACCGCGTCCAGCGGGTGCCCGTCACCGAGTCGCAGGGCCGGATCCACACCTCGGCGGCCGGGGTGCTGGTCTTCCCGGAGGTCGACGAGCCGGAGGAGGTGGAGATCAGCCAGAACGACCTGAAGATCGACGTCTACCGGTCCTCGGGCCCCGGCGGGCAGTCCGTGAACACCACCGACTCCGCCGTGCGCATCACCCACCTGCCCACGGGCATCGTGGTGGCCATGCAGAACGAGAAGTCGCAGCTGCAGAACCGTGAGGCCGCGATGCGGGTGCTGCGCGCCCGCATCCTGGCCCACCAGCAGGAGCAGGTCGACGCGGAGAACGCCGCGCAGCGCCGCTCCCAGGTGCGCACCATGGACCGCTCCGAGCGGATCCGCACCTACAACTTCCCGGAGAACCGGATCAACGACCACCGCACCGGGTACAAGGCCTACAACCTCGACCACGTGATGGCCGGGGACCTCGAACCGGTGGTGCGATCCGCGATCGAGATGGACGAGCAGGCCCGGCTCGAGGCCATCGGCCGGCAGGACGGCTGAGGGCGGGGGCGCGGGCATGCACAGGTCGCTGGGCCAGGCGGTGCGCTGGGCGGAGCAGGTCCTCGCCGAGGCGGGGATCGACTCCGCCCGCACGGACGCGCTGCTGCTCGCGGGCCACCTGCTGGGCCTGTCCCGCGGGGAGGTCGAGGCGCGCGCCATCATCGGCGGGGACGAACCGGAGGGCTACGCGAAGCTGGTCGCCGAACGGGCGCGCCGGGTCCCGCTGCAGCACCTCACCGGCGTCGCGCACTTCCGATACCTGACGCTGTCCGTCGGGCCCGGTGTGTTCGTGCCCCGGCCCGAGACGGAGACCGTGGTGCAGACCGTCGTGGACGAGCTGCGGAGGCAGCTGGCCGCGGGGGTGCACCGTCCCCGGGTGGTCGACCTGGGCACGGGCTCCGGGGCGATCGCCGCCTCGGTCGCCCACGAGGTGCCGCAGGCCCGGGTGCACGCCGTGGAACTGTCCGAGAGCGCCCACGCCTGGGCCGCGCGGAACCTGCGCGGCACCCGCACCGAGCTCGTCCGTGGCGACCTGCGCACCGCCTTCCCCGAGCTCGAGGGCCGCTGCGACGTGGTGGTCTCCAACCCCCCGTACATCCCGGCCGATGCGCTCCCGAGGGAGCCGGAGGCGCGCGAGCACGACCCGGAGCTCGCCCTGTACGGCGGCGGCGAGGACGGCCTCGAGCTGCCGCGGGCCGCCCTGGCCTCGGCCCTGCGGCTGCTGCGCCCGGGCGGGTTCTTCGTCATGGAGCACGCCGAGGTCCAGGCGGAGCCCGTCGCCCGCGCCTTCCGGGAGGCAGGCCTGGTGGACGTCGTGGGCCACCAGGACCTCACGGGACGGGACCGTGCCACCGCCGGACGGACCCCGGAGGCCGCCGCGCCGGCCCCGGACGGAACGGCCCCGGACGAGATGGGAGAATGACACCGTGAGCCACACCGTCTACGACTGCAGCAGCATCGCCCAGCGCACCGCCGGGCTCAAGCACGCCGCCCGGGCGCTGGCCGCGGACGCCTGCGTGGTGCTGCCCACCGACACCGTCTACGGCATCGGCGCCGACGCCTTCTCCGCCCGCGGCGTCGCGACCCTGCTCGCGGCGAAGGGCCGCTCACGGGCGATGCCCCCGCCCGTGCTCATCGCGCACGCCGGGGTGCTGGACGGGCTCGCGGACGAGGTGTCCGACGACGCCCGCGCGCTCGCCGCGGCCTTCTGGCCGGGCGGGCTGACCCTGATCCTGCACGCCCACCCGTCCCTGGGCTGGGACCTCGGCGAGACCCACGGCACCGTGGCCCTGCGCGTGCCCGACGACGAGCTGGCGCAGGCCCTGCTCATCGAGAGCGGTCCGCTGGCCGTCTCCTCGGCGAACCGCACCGGCCACCCGGCCGCCCTGAGCGCCGGGGCCGCGGTCGGGATGCTCGGCGAGGCCGTGGAGGTCTACCTCGACGACGGCCCGCGGCCCGCCGACCGGCCCGGCACCCCGGAGGGCGACCCCGTGTCGTCCTCGATCGTCGACTGCACCGGGGAGACCCCGCTGCTCGTGCGCCACGGCGCCGTGAGCCTGGCCCGGCTGCGCGCCGTGGTGCCCGCGGTGACGCCGGCGGACGGGGACGAGGAGCTCGAGGGCGCTCCCGCGGCGGCTCCCGCCGATGCCGCGGACCGGCCCGAGGGCTCCGGCTCCCACGCGGTGAGCGAGATCGACCCGGAGGCCGGCCCCGGTCCGGAGCCGGCCCCGGCACCCGCCCCGGCGGACCGTCCGGCCGCGCCCGCTCCGGCGCAGGCGGCCGCCGCGCAGGGCCTGGCGGCCTCGCTCGTGGCCCGCTCCGTGCCCGGGCCCGCGGCCCGCCCCGAGGTGGACCAGGACCGCACCCGGGCCCAGCACCCGGCCGCGCCCGGTCAGCCCCGGCCCCTGTCCGTCGACGAGGCCGCCCGGCTCGTGGCCCGGGGCCTGGACGGCTCCTGAGGCGGGTCCGCGGCGGGCCGGCGGAGCGCCGCATCCCCGCGTGCGGGCCGCCGGAGCGCCGCATCCCCGCGTGCGGGCCGCCGGAGCGCACCCCGCGCGGCCGCCGGCGGACCCGGGGACCGGACGGTCCCCGGCGCCGGCTCAGCGCCGGCCGACGGCCATGTGGGCCTGGCGCAGCACCTCGGTGATCCGCGGCTCCGGCAGCTCGCCGTGCTCCTCGGCCCAGCCGCGCACCTGGCGCTGCCCGAACCAGGTGACCTCCAGCCGGCGCACGAGCCCGTGCCAGCGGTTGCCGGCCAGGCCGGACACGGCGAAGCCGATGTCCACCGCGGCCCGGCACAGCAGCGCCGGGAGGTGCAGCGGCTCCCGGCGGCCGGCGTCCCGCAGGATCGAGGCGGTGGTCGCCCCCTCCCAGGGCTGCAGCAGGACCGGGGGCAGCTCCCCGGGGTGGCGCCCGGCGCGGGAGACGAACTCCGCCAGGGCGTGCACGGAGCTGACCGGCGTGGGCGCGGAGCCGTCGCCGGCCACGGAGCTCAGCCGCGAGGACGCGAAGCGGGCCAGCCGCGCGGTGGTGCGCCGGCCCGAGCCCTGCACCGAGGTGGCGCGCAGCGCCGTGAGGGCGGGGCCCCCCGGCTCGGCGGCCCAGTCCCGGCGCAGCTTCAGCAGGGCGCTCTCACCGAGCGCCTTGGAGAAGGAGTAGGGGGAGAAGGGCCGCACTGTGGGGGTCTCGTCCAGGACGTCGATGTCGCCCTGGACGGCGGCGCTGCTGAGGTGCACGACACGCCGCACGCTCGTGCGGCGGGCGGCGAGGGCCACGAGCACCGGCAGCAGCGCGTTGGCGCCCAGCAGCGATTCCTCGTGCGTCTGGTCCGGCGCCGCGAGACCGGCGGCGTTGACGACCACGTGGGCCCCTGCGAAGGACTCGGCGAGGTAGTCGATCACCGATTCGAGGCGCCCGGCCTGCTCCAGCAGGTGGTGGACGGTGTGCGCGCCGGACGCCAGGCGGGGGGCGGAGACCGGGACCACCGTCTGGCCGTCCGCCTGCAGCCGGGCCACGGTCGCGGAGCCCACGAACCCCGTCGCTCCCAGGACTGCCCACGTCGTCGATGTCACGGTGCTTCCTTCCCGCCGGTCTGCGCCGGTCGCCGTCGTCCGGGCCGGAGCCCCTGGGCTCATCGTACAGACCGGCCCCGGCCGCGCCCGGTTGCTAGACTCGGCACGATCCGGCGCCCACCCCGGCACCCTGCCGCGCCGGAGCCCGCTACCGCACCTGGAGGATCCGCATGCCGTCCGACCCCACGCCCACGGTGGCGGTGGCCTGCGTGACCCAGGACCGGCACGAGGACGTGCTGACGCTGGTGGCGGCGCTGCGGGCGCAGACGGTGCCGGTCGCGTCGCTGTGCCTCGTCGACGCGGGCCGCGAGGCGGTGCCCCGGGACGCGCTCGAGGAGGCGGTCGGCGGCCGGTTCGAGCTGCACCACGTGCGGTCCCTGGCCAACCTGGGCGGCGCCGGCGGGTTCTCCCTCGCGATCCTCACCGCGCTGGCCACCGGCGCGGACCGGGTGTGGCTCATGGACGACGACGCCCACCCGGAGCAGCCCGACTGCCTGGAGATCCTCCTGGAGGAGGCCGCGCGGCGGGAGCTCGCCGTGGTCTCCCCGCTGATCGTCGCCCCGCAGGACCACACCGCCCTGGCGTTCTCCTACCGGCTGGACGGGCGGCTCACGCACGCCCGCTCCGACCTCGAGCCGCTGGGCTTCCTGCCCGGGTACGCCACCTTCTTCAACGGCGCGCTCGTGGCCGAGGACGTGTTCTTCCGGGTGGGGCTGCCGGACCTCAAGCTGTTCCTGCGCGGGGACGAGGTGGACTTCCTGATCCGGCTTCGCCGCTCCGGCCTGCCGTTCGGCACCACCACCCTGGCGGCGGTGGCCCACCCGCCGGGCTGGGCCGAGGAGCACGTGGTGATCCCGGGCCGGCTCAAGGTCGTGGTGCCGGAGACCGCGTTCAAGCGGGCGCACTTCTTCCGCAACCGCGGCTGGACCACCTGGCGCTACAAGCGGCCGGTGCAGCTCGCGGCCGACCTCGTCGGCTACCCCCTGTACTACCTGCGCCGCCGGGACGTGCGCGGCCTGGCGTCCTGGGCCGGCCGCTACGTCGGCGGGATGCGCGGCCGGGGCTTCGGCGGGCCGCGGTGACGGCGGCCCCCGCGGCGGTGCCCGAGTTCTCCGTCCTGATGCCCGTGTACCGCGGCGACACGCCCGAACGGCTGCGCCGGGCCGCGGAGTCGACCACGGTGGAGCAGCAGCGTCCGCCGGCGGAGCTCGTCGTCGTGCGCGACGGCCCGGTCCCCGCGCCCCTCGAGGCGGAGCTGGGCCGGCTCGCCCGGGAGCTGCCCGTGCCCGTGGTGCGGGTCGACCTCGAGCGCAACGAGGGGCTCACCGCCGCCCTGAGCGCGGGCCTGGCCCAGTGCCGGCACGACGTCGTGGCGCGGATGGACGCCGACGACGTCTCCTACCCCCGCCGCTTCGCCGTGCAGCTGCCGGTGATCGAGGCGGGCGCCGACGTGGTCGGCTCCTCGATGCACGAGATCGGCGAGGACGAGGCCCGTCCGCTCGCGCTGCGGCGGGCCCCGGTGGGGCAGGACCGGATCCTGGCGGTCTCCCGGCGGCGCAACCCGCTCAGCCACCCGTCCGTGGTGTTCCGCCGCTCCGCCGTGACGGCGGTGGGCGGCTACGAGGACGTGCCGCTGGCGGAGGACTACTGGCTGTGGGTCCGGCTGCTGCGGGCGGGGGCGGACCTGCGCAACGTGGCCGAGCCGCTGGTGGGCTACCGCGTCTCGGCGGGGGCCTACGAGCGCCGCGGCGGCATGCGGATGTTCCGGGCCGACCTGGCCCTGCAGGCCCGCCTGCTGCGGTCCGGGCACGTCGGCTTCCTACAATGGGCCGTGAACGTCGGGGTCCGCGCGGGGTACCGCTTCGTCCCCACCCGGCTCCGGGAGCTCGCCTACCGGGCCATGGCCGGGACCGGCCGCCGGTGACCGCGGGCCCTGCGCCCCGCCCGCCGGCTCCGACCGCGAGCGGCCCCGACCACGAAAGGAACGACTCGATGAGTGGTGAGCCCGAGCGCACCCCCCGCGCCGGGGCGTCCGCGCTCCCGGCCCCGCCGGGGTCCCCGGAGAAGCCGGTGGCGTGGCTGTGGATCCAGATGCTCCTGGACTCCGCCGCCTGGATCGTAGCGCTCGTGCTGGCCCTGGTGCTGCGCTACGAGATGGCCCTGCAGTTCATCACCGTGCCGGGGCTGCTCGTCGTGTCCGCCGTGGCGGTGGCCGCCCAGCTCGTCGTGGGCTTCTCCTTCGCCCTGTACAAGGGGCGCTACTCCTTCGGCAGCTTCGACGAGGCCAAGCTGCTCGTGGTCGTCACGCTCATCGTCACGGCGGTGCTCCAGGTGCTGCTCCTGGTGGTGGGCACGAGCATCGGCATCCCCCGCTCCACCGCCCTGATCGCCTTCCCGTTCGCGTGCCTGTTCATGGCCGCCTTCCGGTACCTGAAGCGGATGTACCAGGAGGCCTCGGCCCGGCCGGGCGCCGCCGCCCAGCACGTGGTGATCTACGGTGCCGGCTACCTCGGGACGTTCCTGGTGCACCGGATGATGCAGGACCCGAACTCCGACTTCCTGCCCGTGGCCCTGCTCGACGACGACCCCGCGAAGAAGCACCTGCGGATCTCCTCGGTGCCGGTGCTGGGCACCCTGCACGACGTCCGCGACGTGATGGCCCGCACCCGGGCCTCCGTGCTGATCGTGGCGATGTCCAGCCCCGAGCCCCGGCTCATGCACCGCGTGGCCGACGCCGTGGCCGGCACCGGGATCCGGGTCATGACCATGCCCCCGCTGGGCGAGGTGCTCACCGCCAAGCACAAGGCCGTGGACTTCCGGGACATCAGCATGGAGGACCTCATCGGCCGCCGCCCGGTGGACATCGACCTCGAGGAGATCGCCGGCTACGTCACGGGCCGGCGCGTCCTGGTCACCGGCGCGGGCGGCTCCATCGGCTCGGAGCTGTGCCGCCAGCTGGTGGGCTTCGAGCCCGCGGAGCTGATCATGGTGGACCGCGACGAGTCGGCGCTGCAGGGCACGCAGATCTCCATCACCGGTCGCGGCCTGCTCGACGGCCGCGACACGGTCCTCGCCGACATCCGCGACCCCGAGTCCGTCGGGGCGATCTTCCGCGACCGGCGCCCGGAGGTCGTCTTCCACGCGGCGGCCCTCAAGCACGTGTCGCTGCTCGAGCAGTACCCGGACGAGGCGTGGAAGACCAACGTCCTGGGCACCCTCAACGTGCTGCAGGCTGCTGAGAAGGTGGAGGTCGAGGTGTTCGTGAACATCTCCACGGACAAGGCCGCCAACCCCACCACGGCGCTGGGCCACTCCAAGCGCGTGGCGGAGAAGCTCACCGCCTGGATGGCGGACCGGACCGGGCGCCGGTACGCGTCCGTGCGCTTCGGCAACGTCTTCGGCTCCCGCGGCTCGATGCTGCCCCTGTTCACCGAGCAGATCCGGCAGGGCGGCCCCATCACGGTGACCGATCCCGAGGCCACCCGGTACTTCATGACCATCCCGGAGGCCTGCCAGCTCGTCATCCAGGCCGGGGCGATCGCCCGGGGCGGGGAGGTGCTGATCCTGGACATGGGCGAGCCCGTGCGGATCATGGACATCGCCGAGCGGCTGCGCGTGATGAGCGGACGGGAGGACGTCGAGATCGAGATCACCGGACTGCGCCCGGGGGAGAAGCTGCACGAGGACCTGATCGGCCTCGGCGAGACGGACGAGCGGCCGTTCCACCCCAAGATCTCCCACGCCCGCGCCGACCGCCTGGACCCGGCCCAGCTGGACCGGCACACCTGGAAGGTGCGCGGCGGGATGGTCTACACCGGCACGGTCCCCGTGGTGCGGCCCTCCACCCAGCCGCCGCCCACCTCCGTGCAGCGCCCGCGCAGCCCCTCCGGGAGGGCGTCGTGAGCGCCGCCGCGCCGCTGCCCGTGCTGCGTCCGGCCGGGCTGGACCTCACCGACCCCGGAGCCGCACCGGACCCGGAGGAGCTGCGCCGGCTCGGCGAGCTCGTCCTGACGGTCGGGGCCCCCGCCCTCGTGCTGAGCCTGCTGCTGCCCCTGGTGGTCAAGCCGCTGCTCGCGCGCTGGGGCGTGCTGGACGTGCCCAACGAACGCTCCTCCCACCAGCGCACCGTGGTGCGCGGCATGGGCCTGGCGGTGGCCGTGGCCGTGCTCCTGGCCTACGGCGGCGCCCTGCTGGCCGGGGCGGTGGAGGTCGACCGGTCGGTGGCGCTGGTCGTGCTCGCGGTCGCCGCGCTGTGCGCGGCCCTCGGGTGGGTCGAGGACTACCGGGGGGTGTCCGTGCGGGGGCGCCTGGCCGCGCAGCTGGGCGTCGGGCTGGCCGCCACCGGCGTGCTCGTGAGCGTGCTCGGCACCTCGGTGTGGTGGCTGCCCGTGGGCACCCTGGCGATCGCCGCCTACGTCAACATGGCCAACTTCATGGACGGGATCAACGGGATCTCCGGGCTGCACGGGCTGGCCGCCGGACTGCTGTACGCCTGGGCCGGCGCCTCCAACGACCTGACCTGGATGGTCGCCGCCGGCCTGGCCGTGGCCGGGGGCTTCGCCGGCTTCCTGCCGTGGAACCTGGGCCGCGGCACCGTCTTCCTCGGCGACGTCGGCTCCTACCTGCTGGGCGGGTCCCTGGCCGGCATCGCGGTGGCCGCGTTCCTCTCCGGCGTCTACGTCGAGTACCTCCTGCCGCCGCTGGCCGTCTACGTCGCCGACACCGCCGTGACCCTGCTCCGCCGCGTCCGGGCGGGGGAGGACTGGTACCGCCCGCACCGCTCGCACGTGTACCAGCGGCTCACCGACGCCGGGCTCTCCCACGTGGGCTCCTCCCTCGTCGTCACGGGCGTCACCGTCCTCGTCAGCGTGGTCTCGGTCCTGGGCCTGCGCACCGGGCCCACGGCCACGGTGCTCGCGGGCGCGTTCGTCCTGGCCGTGCTGGGGCTCTACCTCGTGCTGCCGGAGCTGCTCGTCCGCCGCGGCGCGCGCCGCCGGACCCGGGCCCCGCGGTGAGCGGGCCCGCGCTCAGCGCCCTGGCCGGGGCCGGGCTGATCGTCGCGAGCCACCTGATCACCCTGCTCGTGGCCCGGGCGACCGCGGGCGCCTCGGGCCCCGTGGCGGCCCCCGCCCTGGCGCTGAGCTACGTGCTGAAGGTGTTCGTGCTCGGCTGGGTGCTGCTGACCGTGCCCGCCCCGCCCTGGCTGTCCCCGGGCTGGCTCGCCGCAGGCCTGCTGGGGGCGCTGGCCGTGTCCCTGGTCCTGGCCGGGCGCACGAGCGCCCGGCGGACCCGCGCGGCCCTCGGCCCGGTGCTGCGCGCCCGGCAGGAGGACCCGCGGCAGGACCCGCAGGGGAACCCGCACCAGGACCTCCACGGGGGCCGCGAGCCGGGCGTGCCCGGGGACCCGGGCGCGGACCCGCACGGCAACCGGCACGACGGGTCCGCGCGGTCCGCCGGGGACCCGGCGCACGACGACAGGAGGACCGAGCGCCATGAGCACGGATGACCGCGACGGCACGACCGGCGGCCCCGCGGACCCGCCCGGACCGGCCCCGGAGGAGGGCCCGGCAGGCGCGGAGGAACACGGCCGGGACGGGCCCGCCCGGGGTCGGGGACTGCGCACCGCGGGGGAGCTCGTGGAGGGCGGCGGCCTGTCCGGCGGCCTCACGACACTCCTCTACGTGGTGATCGGGATGGGGTTCTGGAGTTTGGTAGGGTGGGGTGCGGATCGCGTGCTGGGAACCCGGTGGATCGTGGTCCTGGGAGCGTGCATCGGTGCCGCCTCCGGGATCTACGTCGTGTACCTCCACATGCAGGAGGGGCTCCGTCGCAGCCAGGCCTCCGACGGAGCTGATCCTCCCAACCCGCACCAGTCCGGCCCGGACTCGGCGCCCCGACCGTGACAACCGGCCAGAGCACTGCAGAAAGGACCCGCATTGAACGCCGCCCTCAGGCTTCCCGCCACCGGAGGATTCACCGCCCCGACCGTCGATGAGATGCACCTGCCTCCGTTCTTCGAGCTGGGCACCTTCGAGTTCGGCAAGCAGATGCTGCTGGTCCTCCTGTCGGTCGTCCTGATCGCCGGCTTCTTCATGTGGGCCATCCGCCGCCGCGCGCTCGTCCCCTCGAAGGCCCAGTACCTCGGGGAGAGCGGCTACGGCTTCGTCCGCAACCACCTCGGCCGGGACATCATCGGCGAGAAGGAGTTCCGCCCCTACGTCCCGCTGCTGTTCACGTTCTTCTTCTTCATCCTCGTGAACAACCTCTTCGGCTCGATCCCGATCCTGCAGCTGCCGACGCTCTCCCACGCGGGCTCCGCCTACGTGCTGGCCGGTATCGCCTACGTCACCTGGGTGTTCATGGGGATCAAGCGCCACGGCCTCGGCGGGTTCATGGGGAAGATGACCATGCCGCCGGACGTCCCGAAGGCGCTGTACATCTTCCTGATCCCGATCGAGTTCCTCTCGAACCTGATCATCCGCCCGGTCACCCACGCCCTGCGTGTGTTCGCCACGATGTTCGCCGGTCACCTGGCGCTCATGGTCGCGGCCTCGATGACCGCGTACCTGCTGACCCAGGGCGGGCTGCTGAGCATCGTCTCCGTCGGATCCACCGTGCTGGGCATCTTCATCTACTTCCTGGAGATCCTCATCCAGGTCCTCCAGGCCTACATCTTCACCCTCCTCTTCGCCGTCTACGTCCAGGGCGCCCTGCAAGAGGGCCACTGACCCCGGCGGAGCCCCCGTCCGGCCCCGGCCGGACACCCCAGCTCCACCCTCCAACTGTTCAGAGCCGACACGGCTACGACGCCCGGCCCCCGGGCACCTAGAAAGGAAACACCCCTCATGACTGGTTCGCTCAGCGCTATTGGTTACGGTCTGGCTGCCATCGGCGGTGGCATCGGCGTGGGTCTGATCTTCGCCGCGTACATGCAGTCCGTCGCCCGCCAGCCGGAGTCGCAGCGCGTGCTGCAGCCGATGCTGTTCTTCGGCTTCGCCGTGGTCGAGGCGCTCGCGATTCTGGGCTTCGTGCTCGCGTTCATCGCCTGAGTGGCGTACCCCGTACAAGTCCTTCCTAGAGAACAGGAATCGCGAACATGACACTGTTGCTGGCAGCCGAGGAAGGGGCGAACCCCCTCTTCCCCAATGTCTGGGAAATGCTGATCACCGGCATCGGGTTCCTGATCCTGCTCTTCCTGGTCGTCAAGTTCGTCGTGCCGGCCTTCGAGCGGGTCTACCAGGAGCGCACCGAGGCCATCGAGGGCGGTCTCGCGAAGGCGAAGGCCGCGCAGGCCGAGGCCGCCGCCGCGCGTGACGAGTACAACCAGCAGCTCGAGAGCGCGCGCCTGGAGGCGCAGAAGATCCGCGAGGAGGCCCGCCTGGAGGGCGAGAAGATCCTGGCGGACTTCAAGGACCGGGCCAACGCCGAGTCCGCGCGCATCACCGAGAACGCGCACCGGACCATCGAGGCGGAGCGCTCGGCCGCCGTGGTCTCGCTGCGCAACGAGGTGGGCGCGCTGGCCACCACGCTGGCGTCGAAGATCGTGGGGGAGACCCTCGACGACGACGCCCGCGCCGGCCGGGTCGTCGACCGCTTCCTCGCCGACCTCGAGTCGGAGCAGCAGCGGAACGCGGGTGCAGCGCGGTAATGACAGACGCAGCGAACGAATACCGTCAGCAGGCCACCGCCGACGCCGAGCGCTGGGCCGGCTCCGCCAGCCCCGCGCTCGCGCGCGAGCTGTTCGCCGTGCTGGCCGTCCTCGACGAGAACGGACCCGTGCGCCGGGCGCTGGTGGACCCCTCGTACTCGGGGGAGCAGCGGGCCCAGGTGGTCCGCCGGCTGTTCACCGGCAAGGTCTCCCCGGAGGCCGTGGAGATCGTCGCCGGGATGACCGCTCGGCGCTGGGGCGACGACCGCGAGTTCGCCGACGGCCTGGAGCACGCCGGGGTGGTCCTCACCGCGGCGTCCGCGGAGAACCGGGCCGGCCTCGAGGGCCTCGAGCAGGTCGTGGACCAGCTCATCGCCTTCAAGACCGTCCTGGACGGCTCGCACGAGCTGCAGCGGGCGCTCAGCGATCCGCGTGCGGACGTCGAGGCGAAGACCCAGCTCACCCGCCGGCTCAGCCCGGGCGCCTCGGAGGAGGCGCTGCTGCTCCTGGAGCAGGCCGTGCTCTCGCCGCGCGGCGCCCTGGTGGGCCGTCTCGTGGAGCGCTTCGCGGAAGAGGTCGCGGCGCGCCGCCAGCGCTGGATCGCCCACGTGAGCACCTCCCGCCCGCTGACCGACGAGCAGCTGGCCCGCCTGCAGCACCAGCTCAACACGCTGTACGGCAAGGACCTCAAGCTCACGGTCGACGTCGATCCGGCGCTGATCGGCGGGCTCAAGGTGCAGGTCGGCGAGGAGGTCATCGACGGTTCCGTCGCGGCCCGCCTCGACGCGCTGCGCCAGCGGATCGGCGCCTGAGCCGAGGCTCGCGCGCCGCCGTGGCGGGGGCACCGCCCCGCCGGCCGGACGGCACCGGCCGGTGGACCGGCGCAGCGTTCCGCCACGACAATGGACTCACGGTCACCGCCGACGCAGTGATCACGAACTAGGAGAGCAGGGACAGGACATGTCCGAAGTCACCATCAATGCCGACGACGTCCGTAGCGCGCTGAGCGAATTCGCCGCGTCCTACGAGCCCGGCACCGCAGAACGAACCGAGGTCGGCCGCGTCAGCAGCGCCTCCGACGGCATCGCCCGCGTCGAGGGCCTGCCCTCGGTCATGGCCAACGAGCTGCTGCGCTTCGAGAACGGCGTGCTGGGCCTCGCGCAGAACCTCGACACCCGCGACATCGGCGTCGTGATCCTCGGCGACTTCCGCGGCATCGAGGAGGGCCAGGAGGTCCAGCGCACCGGGGAGGTCCTCTCCGTGCCCGTGGGCGACGCCTACCTCGGCCGCGTGGTCGACCCGCTGGGCATGCCCATCGACGACCTCGGCCCGATCGAGGCCGAGGGCCGCCGCGCCCTGGAGCTGCAGGCCCCCGGTGTGACCATGCGCAAGTCGGTGCACGAGCCGCTGCAGACGGGCATCAAGGCCATCGACGCCATGATCCCGATCGGCCGCGGTCAGCGCCAGCTGCTCATCGGCGACCGCCAGACCGGCAAGACGGCGATCGCCGTCGACGCCATCCTCAACCAGCGCGCCAACTGGGAGTCCGGGGACGTCAACAAGCAGGTGCGCTGCATCTACGTGGCGGTCGGGCAGAAGGCCTCGACCATCGCCGGCGTGCGCCAGACCCTGGAGGACAACGGGGCGCTCGAGTACACCACGATCGTCGCCGCTCCGGCCTCCGAGGCCGCGGGCATCAAGTACCTGGCCCCCTACGCCGGCTCGGCCATCGGCCAGCACTGGATGTACGGCGGCAAGCACGTGCTGATCGTCTTCGACGACCTGTCCAAGCAGGCCGAGGCCTACCGTGCCGTGTCGCTGCTGCTGCGCCGCCCGCCGGGACGCGAGGCCTACCCCGGCGACGTCTTCTACCTGCACTCCCGCCTGCTCGAGCGCTGCGCCAAGCTCTCCGACGAGCTGGGCGCCGGGTCGATGACCGGTCTGCCGATGATCGAGACGAAGGCCAACGACGTCTCGGCCTTCATCCCGACCAACGTCATCTCGATCACCGACGGCCAGATCTTCCTGCAGTCGGACCTGTTCAACGCCAACCAGCGCCCGGCCGTGGACGTGGGCATCTCGGTGTCCCGCGTCGGCGGCGCCGCGCAGGTGAAGGCGATGAAGAAGGTCTCCGGCACGCTGAAGCTGGAGCTGGCCTCCTACCGGTCGATGCAGGCCTTCGCGATGTTCGCCTCGGACCTCGACCCGGCCTCGCGCCAGCAGCTGACCCGCGGCGCGCGCCTGATGGAGCTGCTGAAGCAGAAGCAGTACACCCCGTACCCGGTCGAGGACCAGGTCGTGTCGATCTGGGCCGGCACCAACGGCCACCTCGACGAGGTCGAGGTCGCCGACGTGCTGGACTTCGAGCAGGCGCTGCTGGACCACGTCCGCCGCACCACCAACGTCATGGACTCCATCGTGGGGACCGGCAAGCTCGAGGACGACGCGGTCGCCGCCCTCGAGACCGCCGTGGCCGAGGTCAAGCGCGACTTCCGGGGCACCAAGCACGGCATCGAGCCGGGGCACGAGGAGCACGAAGCCATCGACGCCTCGAAGGTCGACCAGGAACGGATCGTCAGGAAGTAACCGGTCGGTCCGGTGCGCCGCCGCGGCGGCGCACCGGACACGGTGACGAAAGGAAGTCACATGGGAGCGCAGATTCGGGTCTACCGGAACAAGATCGCGTCGACCAAGTCCATGAAGAAGATCTTCAAGGCCATGGAGATGATCGCGACCTCGCGCATCAACAAGTCCCGACAGGGTCTGCTCGCGGCGCGTCCGTACGCGAACGCGCTGACCCGGGCGGTCTCACAGGTCGCCACCCAGCACAACGTCTCCCATGTCCTCACCACACGGCCCGACGAGGTGCGCCGGGCCGCCGTGGTGATCATGACCTCGGACCGCGGCCTGGCCGGCTCCTACTCGTCCAACGTGCTCAAGGAGGCCGAGGGCCTGCTGGAGCTGCTGCACGGGGAGGGCAAGGAGACCAAGGTCTACCTGATCGGCCGCAAGGCCCAGGCCTACTTCGACTTCCGCAGCCGCCCGTACGAGCGCAACTGGACGGGCGACACCGACAACGCCCGCCCGGAGCGGGCGCGGGAGCTGCGCGAGGTGCTGGTCGAGGACCTGGAGACCCCGTACGAGGACGGCGGGGTGGACGAGATCCACCTGGTCTACACGTCGTTCCAGTCGATGGTCACCCAGGAGCCCCGGGTGCTCCGCCTGCTGCCGCTGGAGGTCGTGGACGCCAACGCCCTGACCGACGAGGTCGCCCAGGAGTTCGACGAGCTGGAGGAGCCGGACAGCACCTTCGAGTTCGAGCCGAACCCCGAGGAGTTCCTCGACGCGGTGCTGCCGCGCTACATCGACGCCCGCCTGTACGCCAGTCTCTCGCACGCGGCCACGAGCGAGCTCGCGGCCCGGCAGAAGGCGATGAAGGCCGCCGGCGACAACGCCGACGAGCTGATCAAGAAGTACACGCGCCTGATGAACAACGCCCGCCAGGCCGAGATCACCACCGAGCTCACCGAGATCGTGAGCGGCGCCGAAGCCCTGTGACGGGCCGCCCGGCGATCCAGCAACTGACCACCACGAACAAGTGAAGTGAGAGAAATGACTGCCACCATCAGCGAACAGGCCGGGCAGCCGGTCTCGGGCGGTGCCACGGGCCGCATCGCCCGGGTCATCGGGCCGGTCGTCGACGTCGAGTTCCCGGAGCACGCCGTTCCGGAGATCTACAACGCGCTGACCGCCCAGTACGAGCTCAACGGCGAGACGCGCACGATCACGTTCGAGACGGCCCAGCACCTGGGCGAGAACATGATCCGGGCGATCTCCCTGCAGCAGACCGACGGCCTGGTGCGCGGCACCGAGGTCAAGGACTCCGGCGGGCCGATCTCCGTGCCCGTGGGCGACGTGGTCAAGGGCCACATCTTCAACGTGCTGGGCGACGCCCTCGACGTCGAGACCTCCTCCCTGGAGATCACCGAGCGCTGGCCGATCCACCGCAAGGCCCCGTCCTTCGCGGAGCTCGAGGGCTCCACGGAGATGATGGAGACCGGCATCAAGTCGATCGACCTCCTCACCCCCTACATCAAGGGCGGGAAGATCGGCCTGTTCGGCGGCGCCGGCGTGGGCAAGACCGTGCTCATCCAGGAGATGATCACCCGCGTGGCCCGCAACTTCGGCGGCACCTCGGTCTTCGCCGGCGTGGGCGAGCGCACCCGTGAGGGCAACGACCTCTGGGTCGAGATGGAGGAGGCGGGGGTCCTCAAGGACACCGCCCTCGTGTTCGGCCAGATGGACGAGCCGCCGGGAACGCGTCTGCGCGTGGCCCTGACCGGCCTGACCATGGCGGAGTACTTCCGCGACGTGCAGAACCAGGACGTGCTGCTGTTCGTGGACAACATCTTCCGCTTCACCCAGGCGGGCTCCGAGGTGTCCACCCTGCTGGGCCGCATCCCCTCCGCCGTGGGCTACCAGCCCACGCTGGCGGACGAGATGGGCGTGCTCCAGGAGCGCATCACCTCCACCCGCGGCCACTCGATCACCTCGATGCAGGCGATCTACGTGCCGGCCGACGACTACACCGACCCGGCCCCGGCCACGACGTTCGCCCACCTGGACGCCACCACGGAGCTCTCCCGCGACATCGCCTCCCGCGGCCTGTACCCGGCGATCGACCCGCTGGCCTCGACCTCGCGCATCCTCGACCCGCAGATCGTGGGCCAGGAGCACTACGACGTCGCGATCCGCGTCCGGGCGATCCTGCAGGAGAACAAGGAGCTGCAGGACATCATCGCGATCCTCGGCGTCGAGGAGCTCTCCGAGGAGCAGAAGGTGGTCGTCGCGCGCGCCCGCCGGATCGAGCAGTTCCTCTCCCAGAACACCTACACCGCCAAGCAGTTCACCGGCGTGGAGGGCTCCACCGTGCCGCTGGCGGAGACCATCGAGGCGTTCGGGAAGATCACCGAGGGCGAGTTCGACCACGTCCCGGAGCAGGCGTTCTACAACGTCGGCGGCCTGGACGACGTCATGCAGCGGTGGGACGAGATCAAGACCCGGACCGGCGGCAAGTAGCCATGGCCGAGATGATCGTCGAAATCGTCTCCCTCGAGCGCTCGGAGTGGACCGGCACGGCCCGGATGGTGCGCGTGCGCACCTCCGAGGGCGACATCGGCATCCTGCCCGGGCACGAGGCCGTGGCCGGGCTGCTCCGGCCCGGTGACTTCGCGCTCGACCCGGTGGACGGCGCCCGTGTCGAGGGCACCATCGACTCCGGGTTCGTGTTCGTCGACAACGACCGGGTCACGATCGTGGCGGACAACGTGGAGCTCACCAGCGCCGCCGCCTGATCCGCCCGGTCGCGGGGCCTCCGCCCCGCTCTGCACGCACAGTCGCGGCCTCCGCACCACCGGTGCGGAGGCCGCGGCCGTACCCGGGGCCCGGCGGGCACCCGGCCGAGACCGCCCAGGAGAGTGGATGGAAGAGAAGATCGTCGTGCACGGACCGACCGCGGTCGGGGGCACGCTGCGCGTCTCCGGGGCGAAGAACAGCGTCCTGAAGCTCATGGCCGCGGCGCTGCTCGCCGAGGGCGAGTCCACGATCAGCAACGTGCCGGAGATCCAGGACGTGACCATCATGGCGGAGCTGCTGCGCCGCCTGGGCTGCGCGGTGGCCTACGACCGGGTCGAGAAGACCGTGCGGATCGACGTCCCGGCCGTGCTGCACCACCAGGCGGACTACGACCTGGTCCGGGCCATGCGCGCGTCGATCTCCGTGCTGGGCCCGCTGGTCGCCCGCTGCCGGGTCGCCGAGGTGGCGCTGCCGGGCGGGGACGCCATCGGGGCCCGCGGCCTGGACATGCACCGGGCGGGGCTCGAGGCGATGGGCGCGGTGCTGCAGATCGAGCGCGGCTACCTGGTGGCCTCCGTCCCGCAGACCCTGCGGGGGACGCACTTCCGGCTCGACTACCCCTCGGTGGGGGCCACCGAGAACCTCATGATGGCCGCGACGCTGGCCGAGGGCACCACCGTGATCGACAACGCGGCCCGGGAGCCCGAGATCGTGGACATCGGGCGGATGCTGCAGGGCATGGGCGCCCGGATCGAGGGCCTGGGCACCAGCACCGTGACGGTCGTCGGCGTCACGTCCCTGCGCCCGGTGGAGCACCGGACGGTGCCGGACCGCATCGTCGCCGGCACGTGGGCCTTCGCCGCCGCCGTGACCGGGGGGACCGTGCGGATCGAGGGCGCGGAGCCGGGCCACCTCGCCGTGGTGCTCGACAAGCTGCGCGCGGCCGGGTGCCGCGTGGACACGCACGACGGCTGCCTGGTGGTGGCCGGGCCGCAGCGGCCCCGGGCGATCAACGTCTCCACCCTGCCGTACCCGGGGTTCCCCACCGACCTCCAGCCGTTCGTGGTCGCCCTCAACGCGGTCGCCGAGGGCTCGGGGATGGTCACCGAGAACGTCTTCGAGGCCCGCTGGGGCTTCACCGCGGAGCTGGAGCGCCTGGGGGCCAGCGTGCGGCTCGACGGCCACCACGCCCTCGTCGCCGGGATGCCCGTGCTCTCCGGGGCGCCCGTGGAGGCGAAGGACATCCGGGCGGGCGCGGCCCTGGTGATCGCCGGCATGGCCGCGGTGGGCACCACCGACGTGCACGGAGTGGAGCACGTCGACCGCGGCTACGAGCACTTCGTGGAGCAGTTGGCGGCGGCCGGGGCCGCCGTCGAGCGCCACCTGGCCGGCGCCGCGTACTGAGCCGCCGCCCGGGAACGGAGGAGCCCCGCACCCGGGACGGGTGCGGGGCTCCTGCTCAGCCGGTGCGCGGAACGCGGATCAGATGAGCGTGACGCCGGTGGCCTGCGGGCCCTTCTGGCCCTGGCCGATCTCGAACTCGACGCGCTGGTTCTCCTCGAGGGTGCGGAAGCCGCCCGACTGGATCTCGGAGTAGTGGACGAAGACGTCCGAGTCGGAGTCGTCGGGGGTGATGAAGCCGAAGCCCTTCTCGGCGTTGAACCACTTGACGGTGCCCTGGGCCATGAAATCTCTCCTTGCGAGATGGTGCGAAACGTGTGCACAGGTCGTGCACGGGAGGGCGGTAGGACGAGATGAGCCGAGGACCGTCGGGCCGGCCCCGCGGGGCCGGAGGTCGGGATCCGGGTCGAACATCACGCTCGCTTACCCGTTCTGCGAGCATGCAAAACATGGAACGAAGAACATGTTCAGCTTCACACATCCCCCGGGGGCGGTCAACGTTGTTCGCCTGCTGATCATCCGCGCCGTCGGGGTGTTCGCTGAGCGCGTGACGCGCCGCCGGGCTCAGAACAGCCGCGCGTCGCTGTCGTCCACCCCGCGCATGCCGTCGTAGTCGAGGGTGAGGCAGGCGATGCCGCGGTCCTCGGCGAGCACCCTGGCCTGGGGCCTGATCAGCTGCGCGGCGTACACCCCGCGCACGGGCGCCAGCAGGGGGTCGCGGTTGAGCAGCTCCAGGTAGCGGGTGAGCTGCTCCACGCCGTCGATGTCCCCGCGGCGCTTGAGCTCCACCGCCACGGTCGCCCCTGCCGCGTCGCGGGCGAGGATGTCCACCGGCCCGATCGCGGTCGGGTACTCCCGCCGCACGAGCGTGTGCCCGGCCCCCAGCAGGTGGATCTGCTCGGCGAGCAGGCGCTGCAGGTCGGCCTCGACCCCGTCCTTCACCAGGCCGGGGTCCAGGCCCAGTTCGTGCGAGACGTCCTCGTGGATCTCGAAGAGCTGGATGACCAGGCGGTCGTCGCTCTTGGCCGCCTGCACCGTCCACGTCTGCACCACGCCTTCGGCGGCGAGCTCGGCCTCCGGCTCGCCCACGTGCAGCCGGGCCGGCGGGCTCATCCAGTTCAGGGGCTTGTAGCTGCCCCCGTCCGAGTGCACGAGCACGGAGCCGTCGGCCTTCACTAGGAGCAGACGGCGGGCGGCGGGCAGGTGGGCGCGCAGACGCCCTTCGTAGTCGACGGAGCAATCGGCAATGACGAGACGCACGGGGACCAGCCTAACCAACCCCGGGGACGCCCCGCGCCGAGACCCGTGTGAGAGGATGTCGCCGTGCCCCGCTCCAACCACTCTTCGCGAGGCCGCCGGGCCGGCGGCCCGGCCGCCGGTGCCCGCGCCAGCAAGTGGCAGCGCGCCGCGGCGCGGGAGCCCTGGTCGGTGGAGCGGGTCCTGGAGCCGGCGCCCACGGTGGAGCGGGCCCCCGACGGCGACTGGATGGTGCGCCACGTCCGTCCGGCCAACGCGGTGAAGACCTACGTCTGCCCCGGGTGCGGCCGGTCGATCCCCCCGGGGATCGCCCACCTCGTGGTCTGGCAGCAGGACTCCCTCCTGGGCGCACGGAGCGCCTTCGAGGACCGCCGGCACTGGCACGAGCGGTGCTGGCGCACCCGCCGCTGAGCAGCGCCCGGGGTCTCAGCGGTCGTCCTGGCGCGGGACGAACACCTCCCGCACGAGGATGAGGGCCGCCGCGGCCGTGGGGATGGCGATGAGTGCTCCGAGCACCCCCCACAGCGCCCCGCCGGCGGCCACGGCGATGACCGCGATGGCGCCCGGCACGGCCACGGCCCGGCGCATGATCCGCGGCGAGACGAAGTAGGCCTCGACCTGCAGGTAGGTGAAGTAGCCGATCGCGTAGGGCACGGCCGTCTCCCAGCCCGCGGTCACGGCCACGAGCGAGACGAGGATCCCGGCCAGCACCCCGCCCACCAGCGGCACGAAGGCGAGCAGCGCCACGACCAGCGAGAGCAGCGCCGCGAACGGCACCCCGGTGATCAGCATGAGGGCCAGCGCCACCGCGGCGTTGAGCAGGGCCACGCACGCCTGGCCCACCACGTAGTTGCCGACCCCGCGCAGCATCCGGTCGCCCAGCTCCTGGACCCGGGCGCGGCGGGAGGCCGGGGCGAGCCGGTAGGCCCACTGCGTCATCACCGGCAGGGAGGCCAGGAAGTACAGGGTCAGGGCGAGCACGATCAGCGTCCCCGCCACGGCGCTGAGCACCACCGAGCCCAGGCCCACGACCCCGCCGAAGAGCCCGCCCAGCAGGTCGCTGTCGGACCCGACCCGCCCGCTCAGGCCCTGCAGCCACTGCTCGGTGGAGTCGTGGACCCCGAACCGGGCGTCCAGCTCCGCGAAGCCTCGCGAGGCGAGGAGGTCGTCCACGAGCGGGGGCACCCGTTCGGCCAGCTGGGCGGCCTCGGCCACGATCCGGGGGACCACCAGGGTGATCACGGCGGCCAGCGCCCCCGCCAGGCCCAGCACCACCAGCGCCACCGCCCCCGGGCGCGGCACGGACCGCGCCTCCAGCCACCGCACGAGGGGCTCGAGGCCGAGGGCGAGGAACGTGGCCGTCACGACCCAGCCGACCAGCGGCCCGACGTTCGCCAGCACCCACCAACCGAGCAGCGCCAGGCCCACCCCCACGGCCAGCAGGAACCCGGTCTGCACGGGCCGGACCAGCCCCGGTTGCTGCGGCGGACGCGCCGGGCGCTCCCCGAGCTCGGGCGGCACCTCGAAGCGGCGGCGCGGCCGCGCCCCGGGCAGGGGGCGCAGGAAGCGGTCGACGGCGTGGGTGCGGCGCGCGCGGGCCGGCTCGGGGCCGGCCGGTTCCGGGCGGGCCGGCCCGGGCTCCCGCGCGGGCCCGGGCTCCCGCGCGGGCCCGGGCTCGGGTGACGTCATGGCTGCTCCAGTGCGGTCGGCGGCGCCGCGGGCCCTTCTGCGCCGTCGTCCGGCCGGGCCGCGGTCACGCCGGAAGCGTACACCGGCCCGGTCCGGTGGCCGAGCCGCCGTCCGCCGTCGATAATCGACGGTAGACCCGCGGCGCCCGCCGCGCCGCCGCCCCGGACCCGCCCGGCCGCCTCCGGCCCGGCCGGGTCCATCCCCGAGATCCCCAGGAGACGCTTGTGAACGAGTTCCCGCACCAGCAGCCGCGCAGCGCCGCAGAGCCCGCCCCGCAGCCCGAGCCCACCCTGCCGGCCTCCGTGCGGGGGGCCGTGGACCTGGGCGCCGTGCCCGCCCCGGCCGCCGCGCCCCGGGGTCAGGCCGGGGAGGCCGCCGCCGGGGGCTACCGCCGGGAGGTGGGCACGGCGGACTTCCAGGAGGTCGCCGAGCTCTCCACGCAGGTCCCGGTCGTCTTCGCCCTGTGGGCGCGCTTCAGCCAGCAGTCGGTGGCCTTCGCCGACACCCTCGAGCAGGTCGTCGACCGCTACCGCGGCCGGATGCTGCTGGCCTCCGTGGACGCCGAGGCGTCCCCGGAGATCGCCCAGATGTTCCAGGCGCAGTCCGTGCCGACCGTCGTGGCCCTGCTGGGCGGACGCCCCGTGCCGCTGTTCAACTCGACCGTCCCGGCGGAGCAGGCGGCCCAGCTCCTGGACGAGCTCCTGGGCCTGGCCGAGCAGAACGGGATCTCGGGCACCGTGGAGCCCGTGCGCGCCGACGACGAGCCCGAGCCGCTGCCCCCGCTGCACCAGGAGGCGGCGGACGCCCTCGAGGCGGGGGACCTCGACGCCGCCGAGGCCGCCTACCGCAGGGCCATCGCCGAGAACCCGGGCGACCGGGACGCCAAGCTCGCCCTGGCCCAGGTCCACCTCCTGCAGCGGGTGCTGCCGCTGGACGCCGCCACGGTGCGCGCCGAGGCCGCCGCCGCCCCGGACGACGTCGCGGCGCAGCTGGCGGTCGCCGACCTCGACGTCTCGGGCGGGCACGTCGAGGACGCCTTCCGGCGGCTGCTGGACCTCGTGCGCCGCACCGCGGGGGAGGACCGCGACACCGTGCGCCGGCGCCTGCTGGAGCTCTTCGACGTGGTGGGCGCCGAGGACCCCCGGGTGGTCACGGCCCGGGGCGCCTTGATGCGCGCCCTCTTCTGAGGCCGATCTCCGCCGCCCGGTGCTGAGGCCGGCCTTCGCTGCCTGACCGCGCGGCCGGGATCCGCGGCGGGGCGGCGGGTCCCGGCTCCGCCGCCCGGGGGAGCCCGGACCCGGACCCGGCCGGCGGGATCCGTCGTGCGCCGGAGGCGCCCCGGACCCCGCCTGCCTACGCTGGTGGCATGAGCCACCAGCCGCCCCCGCCCCCCGCCCCGGTCCCGTCCGCGGCACCGGACCGATCCGCCCCGCCGCCCGGCGGGCAGCCCGCGCTGAGCGTGCGCGGGCTGGTCCGGGTCTTCGGCCGGCCCGGGGCCCCGGACGCCAAGGTCGCCGTGGACCGGGTCGACCTCGACGTGCCGCGCGGGTCCTTCTTCGGACTCGTGGGCCGCAACGGCGCCGGCAAGACCACCATGCTGTCCATGGCCACCGGCCTGCTGCGCCCCACGGCGGGGACGGTCCGGGTCGCCGGGGTGGACGTCTGGGCCGAGCCCCGCCGGGCGAAGCAGCTGATGGGCGTGCTGCCCGACGGAGTGCACCTGTTCGACCGGCTCACGGGCCGGCAGCTGGTCACCTACTCGGGCCTGCTGCGCGGGATGGACCGCGAGGTCGTGGCCGAGCGCGCCGAGGACCTCCTGCGGGCCATGGACCTGCTCGGCGACGCCGGCACCCAGGTGCAGGACTACTCCGCGGGCATGACCAAGAAGATCGCCCTGGCGGGCGCCCTCGTCCACGCCCCGAGCCTGCTCGTGCTCGACGAGCCGTTCGAGTCGGTGGACCCCGTCTCGGCGGCCAACATCCGCCAGATCCTGCACGGCTTCGTGGCCGCCGGCGGCACCGTGGTGGTCTCCAGCCACGTCATGGACCTGGTGCAGCGGATGTGCGACCACGTGGCGGTCATGGACCGCGGCCGGGTGCTCGCCGCCGGCACGGTCGACGAGGTGCGGGCGGGAGCATCCCTGGAGGACCGGTTCGTGGAGCTCGTCGGCGGCCGCCGGGAGACGGGGGAGGAGCTCTCGTGGCTGCGCCCGGAGTGAGCCCCGGCCTCGCGCCCGCCCCGCACGGACCCGTGCCCGGCCGCGCCGGTGCGGCGCTGCCGGTCCGGCACCTCGTGGGGCTCAAGGCGAGGATCCTGCTCAACACCCTCAGCCGCAGCACCTGGGTGCTCGTGGGCACCGTCGTGGGCGCGGCCTACTTCCTGTTCCTGCTGGTCACCTCGCTCGTGGGACTGTTCCTGCTCGGCCGCGAGGAGCTCTCCCTGGTGCGGACCGTGCTGGTCCTGGCCGGGTCCGCGGCGACCCTGGCCTGGTGGCTGGTGCCCGTCCTCGCCTCCCGCGCCGACGCGACCCTGGACCCGGCCCGGCTGGCCCTGTTCCCGCTCACGGTCGGCCAGGTCCAGTGGGGCCAGGCCCTCGGCGCGCTCGTCGGGGTCCCCGGGGCCCTGACGGCGCTCGCGCTGGCCGGGACCGTGCTCGCCTGGCGGTCCTCGGCCGCGGCCGTGCTCACCGCCCTCGTCTGCCTGCCCCTGGCCCTGGCGCTGCTGTTCACCGGCTCCCGCTGCGTCACGGCGCTCGCGATCGGGCTGAGCCGCCGGCGCCGGCTGACCGAGCTGCTGTCGGTGGTCGCGCTCGTGGGCCTGGTCTTCCTCGGCCCGCTGTTCGCCGGGGTGCTCAGCGGGCTGGAGCTCGTGTGGGAGCGGCTCCCGGAGTACGCCGCGGCCCTGGCCTGGACGCCGCCGGGGGCCGTCTGGGCCCTGCCCGCCGACGTGGCCGCCGGCCGGTGGGCCGCGGCCGCCGCGCGGCTGGCGGTGACCGTGCTGACCGTGCTCGCCCTCGTGCTGCTCTGGCGGGTCGCCCAGCAGCGTGCCCTCACCAGCACCGCCGGGGAGCGGGCGGCGGCGACCGGCGGGAGCGACGGCGCGGGGCTCCTCGACCGGCTGCCGCCCCGCCCCTGGGCCGCCGTGGCGGCCCGCTGCCTGATCTACTGGATCCGGGACCCGCGCTACTCGGCGGGCCTGCTCGTGATTCCCGCGATCGCCGTGCTGCTGTGGCTGACCCGGGACCCCGGCGGGCCCAACGTCCTGTTCCACGCCCTGGGCCCCATGGTGGCCGCGCTGATGGCCTACACGATCTCCGCCGACGTCTCCTCGGACAACACCGCCGTCCACCTGCACCTGCTGGCGGGGCTGCGGGGCGTGCACGACCGCGCGGGGCGGGTGCTCGCCCTGCTGGTGGTCGCGGCGCCGCTCGCGGCCCTCGGGCTGCTGCTGCCCCTCGCGGTGGAGGGCCGCTGGCACCTGCTGCCGGGGCTGCTGGGCACCACGGTGCTGGCGCTGCTCGGCGGGTGCGGCCTGGCCTCGGTGATGTCGGCCCGCTACACCTATCCGGTGGCCCCGCCGGGCGCCTCCCCGCTGAAGACGCCGGAGGGGTTCACGGTGCTCAACGTGCTCGTGCAGTTCGTGGCCCTGGCGCTCATGCTGCTCCTCACGCTGCCCGCGGCCGTGCCGCTGCTCGTGCACGCGGCCGGCGGGAGCGCCGGGTGGGGCTGGGCGGCGCTGGCCGCCGGGCTGGTGCTGGGCCCGCTGCTGTGCGGGCTCGGCGTGGTCGTGGGCGGGCGCTGGTACGACCGGCGGGCCCCGGAGCTGCTCCAGGAGGTCGCCCGGTTCCGCTGAGCCGGCGCCGGGTCGCACGCCCGGCGACGGCGACGGGGTAAACTGACGCCCATGCACTCCTTCCCAGCCTCCACTCCCGGCACCCCGACCAGCGGGCTGGACGACAGCCCCTACGGCACCGACCCGGCGCAGCCGGCGGGCGGCACCACGACCATCGAGCGCGAGGAGACCCGGGAGGTCCAGGAGCCCGGCGACCACGAGCGCTTCGCGCACTACGTGCGCAAGGAGAAGATCATGGAGTCCGCCCTCTCCGGCGAGCCCGTGATCGCGCTGTGCGGCAAGGTCTGGGTGCCGGGGCGGGACCCGCAGCGGTTCCCCGTGTGCCCCACCTGCAAGGAGATCTACGAGGGCCTGCGCCCGAGCAACGACAGCGGCGACGACCAGGGCTGAGCACGGCCCTTCCGACGAAGCGCCCGCCGCCGGCGGGCGCTTTTGCGTGGCCCGCCGCCGCGCCCTCCCACCCGCCGCGGCCCGTGCCGGGCCGCGGCACCACGAGCGAAAGGACATCGCCACCGTGTCCCAGGACGACCAGCTGTCCTTGTTCGGCGCCGCCGCCGCCGACCTCCCCCCGGCCTATCCGGACCGCGCCGCGTGGGGGACGGCCCCCAAGCTGCGTGCCTGGCAGGCGGAGGCGCTGCAGCGCTACTTCGAGGCCCAGCCCCAGGACTTCATGGCGGTGGCGACCCCCGGGGCCGGCAAGACGACCTTCGCGCTGCGGGTGGCCAAGGAGCTCTTCGACCGCGGCACCGTCAACCGCATCACGGTGGTGACCCCCACCGACCACCTCAAGCGCCAGTGGGCGGACGCCGCCGCCCGGGTGGGGCTGGCGATCGACCCGAACTTCAAGAACTCGGACGGCTCCCACGGCCGGGACTACCTCGGCGCCGCGGTGACGTACTCGCAGGTGGCCATGAAGCCGCTGCTCCACCGCGCCCGCACCGAGGCCGGCCGCACCCTGGTGATCATGGACGAGATCCACCACGCCGGGGACGCGCTGACCTGGGGCGACGGACTGCAGGAGGCCTTCGACCCGGCCGTGCGCCGGCTCGCGCTGACCGGCACCCCGTTCCGCTCGGACACCGCCCCGATCCCCTTCGTGCGCTACGTGGAGGACGGGGACGGCATCCGCCGCTCCAGCGCCGACTACACCTACGGCTACGGGGACGCCCTGAAGGACCACGTGGTGCGCCCGGTGATCTTCCTGGCCTACTCGGGGCAGATGCGCTGGCGCACGAGCGCGGGCGAGGAGATGGCCGCGGAGCTCGGCGAGGGCTTCACCAAGGACATCACCTCGCAGGCCTGGCGCACCGCCCTGGACCCCCAGGGGCAGTGGATCCCCTCGGTGCTGCAGGCCGCCGACCAGCGGCTCACCGAGGTGCGGCGCACCGTGCCCGACGCCGGGGCGCTGGTCATCGCGACCGACCACCAGGACGCCAAGGCCTACGCCGCCCAGCTGCGCCGGATCACCGGGGAGAACCCCGCCGTGGTGCTCTCCGACGACAAGGGCGCCTCGGACCGGATCGACGAGTTCTCCGCCGGCGACAGCCGCTGGATGGTCGCCGTGCGCATGGTCTCGGAGGGCGTGGACGTCCCGCGTCTGGCCGTGGGCGTCTACGCGACGTCCACCTCCACCCCGCTGTTCTTCGCCCAGGCCGTCGGCCGCTTCGTGCGCGCCCGCAAGCGCGGGGAGACCGCGTCCGTGTTCCTGCCGTCCGTGCCCGCGCTGATGCAGCTGGCCAACGAGATGGAGGCCGAGCGGGACCATGCCCTCGACAAGCCGGCGGCCGCGGAGACCGGCCTGCCCGCCGACCCGATGGAGGAGGGCTGGGACGACGACCTGCTCGAGGAGGCCAACCGCGAGGAGAAGGCGTCCTCGACCCTCGCGCAGGGCCGCTTCGAGGCCATCGGCTCCGACGCGTCCTTCCACGGCGTGCTCTTCGACGGCGGCGCGTTCGGCGGCGGCGTGGCCGTGGGCTCCGAGGAGGAGGCCGACTTCCTGGGCATTCCCGGGCTGCTCGAGGCGGACCAGGTCTCGGCGCTGCTGCGGGAGCGGCAGTCGCAGCACGCCCGTCGTCGCTCGGGCACGGCCCGGGCCCCGGAGGCGCCGGCCGTGCCCGACCACCGGCGGCTCAAGGAGCTGCGTTCGACCCTGTCCAAGAACGTCTCGGCCTGGGCGTCGCGCACGGGCACCCCGCACGGCATGGTGCACAACGAGCTGCGCCGCGTCTGCGGCGGCCCGCCGGTGGCGCAGGCCAACGAGGAGCAGCTGCAGGCCCGCGTGAAGAAGCTCCAGGACTGGTTCATCGGCCGCAAGTGACCCCGCGCTCCTCCCCGCGGGGCCGCGGCTGTCGGCCACCGCGGCGCCGCCGGCCGCCGACAGCCGCAACCTCGCGGAGGTGAGCGGAGGAGAGCGCAGGAGACAGGGGGTGGGTCAGGAGTGGACGAGCTCGACGCCCGCGTCGGCCATCTCCTGCAGGGCACGGGCGGTGGACTCCTCGGCCACACCGGCGGTGAGCCCGACCAGGACCCGGGTGTCGTAGCCGGCCTCGACGGCGTCCAGAGCGGTGGCCCGCACGCAGTGGTCGGCGGCCAGGCCCACGATGTCCACGGCCTCGATCTCGTGCTCGCGCAACCAGTCGTCCAGGCTGACGTCGGGCTCGTCGTCCACGTCCTCGTCGTCGCCCATGGGCACGTCCGCGTCCGGGGCGAGCAGGCCCTCGAAGCCGGAGTAGGCGGCGTCGTGCTCGCCCTTGCGGAACCACGCCTGGATCCAGTCGGTGTCCAGGTCCGGGTGCGAGTGCGCGCCGGCCGAATCGGCCACGCAGTGCACGGGCCAGGAGTGCACGTAGTCGGGCTCGTCGGAGAAGTGCGCCCCGGGGTCTATGTGCCAGTCCTGGGTCGCGGCCACGGCGGCGTACTCCCCGTGGTGGTTCTCGAGGTGCTCCGACACGGCGGCGGCGACCTCGGCGCCGCCGGTCACGGGGAGGGCCCCGCCCTCGCAGAAGTCGTTCTGCACGTCGACGACGATCAGTGCGGTCCTCATGGTGCTCCTCCTCTAGTCGGCCGGCTCCGGTGGAATGGGCCGGGCCGGGTCGGTGCGGGTCGGTGGGGATGGGGTCGGGCCGAGCGGGCCCGGGGGCTCAGGCGACGGCCTCCGGTTCGACGACGGTGGGGATCACGGGGTCGCCCTCGCTCAGCCGCCGGGCGGAGCGGGGGAGCTCGGCCATCGAGGCGGTGTGCCTCGCCTGCGCCCGCTCCACGCCGGACGGCCCGGTCCAGCCGTCGAGCAGCTGCCCGTCGCGGACGAACTCCTCGAGCAGGGTCCGGTCGTCGCCGTCGTCGAGCGGGGACCGGCCGATGCCGACCATCTCGTGCGTGGCGGTGCCCCGCTGGTCGCGGCGGCGCAGCGCGTACTTCCGCCCGCCGAGGGAGGCCTTGCCCACGGCGGCCTTGGCCACGGGCTGCAGCGTCCCGGCGGAGTCCTCCCGGGCCACGAGCTTGTAGACCATGGAGGAGGTCGGGGCGCCGGAGCCGGTGACCACGCGGGTGCCCACGCCGAACGCGTCGACCGGCGCGGCGTTGAGGGCGGCGATCGCGTACTCGTCGAGGTCGGAGGTGACGGTGATCCGGGTGTCCGGGTTGCCGAGCTCGTCGAGCAGGCCGCGCACCCACGAGGCCTGGGTGACGAGGTCACCGGAGTCCAGGCGCACCCCGCCCAGCTCGGGTCCGGCGAGCTGCACGGCCCTGCGCACGGCCGCCTCCACGTCGTAGGTGTCCACGAGCAGCGTGGTGCCGCGGCCCATCGACTCCAGCTGGGCGCGGAAGGCGTCCTCCTCGCTGTCGTGCAGGAGGGTGAAGGAGTGGGCGGCCGTGCCCACGGTCCGGAGCCCGTAGCGGTGGCCGGCCTCGAGGTTGGACGTCGAGTCGAAGCCGCCGATCACCGCCGCGCGCGCCGCCGCGACGGCGGCCTCCTCATGGGCCCGGCGCGAGCCCATCTCGATGCACGGGCGGCCCGCCGCCGCACCGACCATGCGGGAGGCGGCCGAGGCCACGGCGCTGTCGTAGTTGAGCACCGACAGGAAGTAGGTCTCCAGGACGCACGCCTCCGCGAACGTCGCCTCCACCACGAGCAGCGGCGAGGAGGGGAAGTAGGCCTCGCCCTCGGCGTAGCCGGAGATCGAGCCCGTGAACCGGAACCCGGCCAGGTAGTCCAGGGTGGAGCGGTTCACCACCCCGGTGGCGGCGAGGAAGCTCAGCTGCTCGTCGTCGAAGCAGAAGCTCTCCAGGCCCTCCAGCAGGCGGCCGGTGCCGGCCACCACGCCGTAGCGGCGCCCGGCCGGCAGGCGCCGGGCGAACACCTCGAACACGCTGCGCCGGTGCGCGGTGCCCGAGTGCAGGGCCGCCTGCAGCATGGTCAGCTCGTAGTGGTCGGTCATCAGGGACGTGGGCGGCGGGGTCCACGGGTGGCTGCGCTGGTTCACGGGCACCACTCTAGCGACGCCGCCGGTGCGCCCGGCCCCCGGGACTCGCTACGATGGACGGACCATGCACTGCACCCTCCCCGCCGCCGTCCGCGCCGCGGCCACCGTTTCCCCGGAGACCGGCACCCGGACCACCGGGGAGACGTCGGTGGCCTCGGCGACCGAGCGCCCCTGGAACGTGGTCGTCTGGGACGACCCGGTCAACCTCATGAGCTACGTGACGTACGTCTTCCGCTCCTACTTCGGCTACCCGGAGGGCAAGGCCCGGGCCCTGATGCTGGAGGTCCACCACCACGGGCGCTCCGTCGTGGCCAGCGGCTCCCTGGAGGAGGCCGAGACGCACACGGCGGCCATGCACGGCTTCGGGCTGTGGGCCACCTTCGAGCAGGCAGGGGGACGCTGAGTGGCACAGGGATTCCGGTCGACCCGCAAGGGCATCACCGCCCGGTTCGAGGACGCGGAGAAGGATCTGCTGCAGAAGCTCTTCGCGGACGTGGCACAGACCCTGGCGCCCGAGGAGCCGGCCGCGCAGGACCCGCTGGAGCGCATGCTCGGGGTGTCCGCGGACGCCTCCGCCCCGGAGGACTCCGCCCTGCGGCGGCTGCTGCCCGACGCCAGCCCCGACCCGGAGCGGGCCGCGGAGTTCCGCCGGTACACGGAGCGGGCGCTGCGGGAGACCAAGATGGGTGCGCTCAAGCAGGCCGCCCTGGCCCTGGAAGCCCAGCCCGTGCGCCTGGACCCCGAGCAGGCCCAGGCCTTCGGGCAGGCGCTCAACGACGTCCGGCTGGTGCTGGCCGACCGGCTGGAGATCCGCAGCCAGGAGGACGCCGAACGGGTCGGCCGCTACGACGACTGGTCCGCGATCGAGGACGTCGAGGCGTACATGTCGCTGCTGTACAACTTCGTCTCGTGGTTGCAGGAGACCCTGATGGAGGCGCTGCTGCACGACCTGCCCCGTCACTGACCCGGAGCTGATCGAGGGCTGACCCGGGGCCGACGTGCGGCGGAGCGTGCGGGGACCCCATATGGGGAACGCCCGTGGCCGTGATCACACCGCGGCGGCCGCCGTGGGGTTTGGGGCGGCGGCACGCCGCGGACTACGCTCTTGACGATATGCAGGATGACGACGTCTTCGGGCCCGGCGGCCGCGCCGCGCGCGGCCCCAATCCCGGCTCACCCATCGGCGTGTTCGACTCGGGGGTGGGCGGGCTCACCGTGGCCCGCGCCATCATCGACCAGCTCCCGCACGAGGAGATCGTCTACGTGGGCGACACCGCGCACGGGCCCTACGGGCCGCTGCCGATCGCGGAGGTGCGGGCGCACGCCCTGCGGATCATGGACGAGCTCGTCGACTCCGGGGTCAAGCTGCTCGTGATCGCCTGCAACACGGCCTCGGCCGCGGTGCTGCGCGACGCCCGAGAGCGCTACACCCGGGTCTACGGCATCCCGGTGGTCGAGGTGATCCAGCCGGCGGTGCGCCGCGCGGTGGCCTCGACCCGCAACGGCCGGATCGGCGTGATCGGCACCGAGGCCACGGTGGGCTCGCGCGCCTACGACGACACCTTCGCCGCCGCCCCGCACCTGCGGATCGACTCGGTGGCCTGCCCGGCGTTCGTCGACTACGTGGAGGCGGGGGTCACCACCGGCCCCGGGCTCCTCGCGACGGCGCAGGGCTATCTCGGCCCGCTCAAGGACGCGGGCGTGGACACGGTCGTCCTGGGCTGCACCCACTACCCGCTGCTCACCGGGGTGATCTCCTACGTCATGGGCGACACCGTCACCCTGGTCTCCAGCGCGGAGGAGACCGCCCAGGACGTCTACCGTGCGCTCGTCAGCCACGGGCTCGAGCGCGAGCCGGGGGCGCCGGGCGGGTCGGCCAGGCACGAGTTCCTCGCCACGGGGGACGCGGCGTCCTTCGAGGTCCTCGCCCGGCGCTTCCTCGGCCCGGAGGTGGCGCGCGTGCGGCACACCAGCTCCGTGGCGGAGCAGTTCCCCACGGGCTCGCTCGCCCGGATCACCCCGGAGATGATCGGGGGCGCCGGCCCGTCCGGCGCCTGAAGCCCCGCGGCCGGTGCGGCCGCCGTCCCACCGGTTCCCCTGGAAGGCCCTCGCCCATGAAACTCACCATCATCGGATGCACCGGATCCTTCGCCGGTCCGGACTCCCCGGCCTCCTGCTACCTGGTCAGCGGCGAGGACGCCGCGGGCCGGGTCTGGCGGATCCTGCTGGACATGGGCAACGGCGCCCTGGGCGTGCTCCAGCGGCACCTGGACCTGCACGACATCGACGCCGTGCTGGTCAGCCACCTGCACCCGGACCACTGCATCGATCTCGCCGGGCTGCACGTGGCCGTCAAGTGGGACCCCCGGGGCTGGGGCGGGCCCCGGATCCCGCTGTGGGGGCCCACGGGGATCCACGACTACCTCAGCAGCACCCACGGGCTGCCGCTCGACCCGGGAATGCACGGGGAGTTCGAGTTCCACTCCTGGGTGCCCGAGCAGCCCGTGCGGATCGGACCGTTCACGATCACGCCCTATCTGGTGGAGCACCCCATTTCCGAGCCCTACGCCCTGCGCCTGGACTACGACGGGGTGATGGGGCCCAGCACGCTGACCTACTCCGGGGACACCGACGCCTGCGAGGGGCTGGTGCGCGCCGCGCACGACGCCGATGTGTTCCTCTGCGAGGCCGCCTACCACGAGGGCCGCGACGACGCCCTGCGCGGCATCCACCTCACCGGCCGGCGCGCCGGCGAGGCGGCCCGGGACGCCGGGGCGCGCAAGCTGCTGCTGACCCACCTGCCGGTCTGGAACTCGCCGACGCGGGCCGTGGAGGAGGCCGAGGAGGTCTTCGAGGGCCCCATCGGCCTGGCCGAGCCGGCCTACACCTACCGCATCGTCCGGCACAGCAGCGGCCGCCCCGCCGCCGCCGTCGGACCGTGACCCCCGGCGCCGCGGACGCGGCGTCCCGGCCCGGACCGGGGAGTAAGGTGGGTCTCATGGAAACCCCCGTCGACACGACCGCGCAGGCCTCCTCGATCCCGGGGGCGACCCGGGCGGACGGCCGCTCACCCGACGAGCTGCGACCCATCACCATCACCCGCGGCTGGTCCCAGCAGGCGGAGGGCTCCGCGCTCATCGAGTTCGGCAGCACCCGGGTGCTGTGCACCGCCTCCGTGACGGAGGGCGTTCCGCGCTGGCTGAAGGGGGAGGGGCGCGGCTGGGTGACCGCCGAGTACGCCATGCTCCCGCGCGCCACCTCCACCCGCTCCGCCCGGGAGTCCGTCAAGGGCAAGATCGGCGGGCGCACCCACGAGATCTCCCGGCTCATCGGCCGGTCCCTGCGCTCCGTCATCGACCTCTCCGCACTGGGGGAGAACACCGTGGTCCTCGACTGCGACGTCCTCCAGGCCGACGGCGGGACCCGCACCGCCGCCATCACCGGCGCCTACGTGGCGCTGGCCGAGGCGGTGAACTGGGCGCGCGCCGAAGGGCTGATCGCCCGGCGCGCCCAGCCGCTGACCGACACCGTCGCCGCCGTGTCCGTCGGGATCATCGACGGGGTGCCCATGCTCGACCTCCCCTACGTGGAGGACGTGCGGGCCGAGACCGACATGAACGTGGTCGTCACCGGCTCCGGGGACTTCGTGGAGGTCCAGGGCACCGCCGAGGGCGCCCCGTTCGACCGCGCCGAGCTCGACGCCCTGCTGGACCTGGCGCTCGCCGGCTGCGCCCAGCTGACCCAGATCCAGGTGGAGACGCTGCGGGAGGGCGACGGTGCCTGAGCACGACGGCGCCCGTGTGGTGCTGGCCACCCACAACGCCGGGAAGCTGACCGAGCTGCGGGAGATGATCGCGGCCGCGCTGCCCGGGGCGGACGTGCAGCGGCTCGTGGTGGACGCCGCCGCCGCGGGCGCCCCCGACGTCGTCGAGGACGGCACGAGCTTCGCGGCCAACGCCCTGCTCAAGGCCCGCTCCGCGGCCGCCGCCACGGGGCTGATCGCCGTGGCCGACGACTCCGGGCTGGCCGTGGACGTGCTCCACGGGGCCCCCGGGATCTTCTCGGCGCGGTGGTCCGGCCGGCACGGCGACGACGCCGCCAACCTGCGGCTGCTGCTCGACCAGCTCGCCGACATCCCCGACACCCACCGCGGCGCCGAGTTCGTGTGCGCCGCGGCCCTCGCGACCCCCGACGGCAGGGAGCACGTGGAGACCGGGACGCTGCGCGGCACGCTGCTGCGGGAACCCGTGGGGGAGGGCGGCTTCGGCTACGACCCCGTCCTGCTGCCGGAGGGCTCCGACCGGTCCGTCGCCCAGCTCACCCGCGCGGAGAAGAACGCCGTCAGCCACCGGGGCCGGGCCATGACCGCCCTGCTCCCGCACCTCCTGGCCGCGCTCGGCGCCGACACGGGCGCCGTCCCCGACTGACCCCACCCGGACCGAGAAGACAGCCCATGCCCTGGTCGTCGCTCCAGCACCTCCCCTTCGCCGGCGCCGTCGAGGCCGTCCTGGCCGAGGCGGGGATCCGCATGGCGCGCAGCGAGTGGGAGGTCCACGCCGGCGGCTCCGCGCACGTGGTGGTGAACGTGGGGCACATCATCTCCGTGCGGATCGCCAAGAACGCCACCGTCTGCGAGCAGGTGGATCGGCGCACGGAGGTCCTGCGCCGGCTGCCCCGCTTCTCCTTCCCGATCCCGCGGCCGCTGACGGGCGTGGTGGTCGCGCACGGCTACACCGGGGTGGGGCTGATCTGGCTCCCCGGGGTGCCGCACCCGCCCGGGTACGGCGACCCGGCCGTGCTGCACCGGGTCCTGACCGAGCTCGCGGAGGTCGACGCCTCCGGCTTCGCCGCCTACCTGGACCGGCCCGGCCAGCACTGGGGCGGCCACCGCCGCCGGCACGTGCTGCTCGACGAGGTCATCCCGCGGCTGCTGCCCCGCAACCAGGCGGCGGCCCGGGGGGCCGTGGCCGAGCTGGCGGCGCTGCCCACCGTCACCCCCTCCCTGGTGCACGGGGACCTGATGGGGCACAACATGCTCTGGGACGGGGAGGAGCTCACCGGCATCATCGACTGGGACCACGCCTGCCTCTACGACCCCGCGCACGACGCCGCCTCCCTCGGACTGTGGTACGGCTGGGACGTCCTGCGGGCCGCCGTGTCCGAGCCGGTCTACGAACGGGCCCGGCTGCACGCGCGCACCTTCCCGCTGCAGGCGGTCGCGTACGCCATGCACCACGACCTCGACACCGCCCAGATCAACCAGGCCATCGCCCGGGCGGACGAGTGGATCGAGACCCACCTGCGCGGCGCCCACGCCTGAGCCGGGGCAGTAGGCTGTTCCGGTGCCTTTTCCCGCTTCCCCCGCCACCGACGCACCGTCTCCCGCCGCGGCTCCCGGGCCGGCGCCCGGGACGACCGGCGCCGGGCCCTCGGCAGCCCCGTCCTCCCTCGACTTCACCGCGATCGACTTCGAGACCGCCAACCGCTTCATCGGCTCGCCGTGCGCGGTGGGACTGGTCCGGGTCCGCGCCGGGGTGGTGGTGGAGGAGCGCTCCGCGTACATGCGGCCCCCGCGCACCCGCGCCGCCTTCGACCCCGGCAACGTCCGCATCCACGGGATCACCGAGCGCACCGTCGCCGGCCACCCGCTCTTCGACGAGCTGTGGCCCCGGATCGAGGACTGGATCCTCGCCGACGACGCCGACGAGCTGGTCGTGGCGCACAACGCGGCCTTCGACATGGGAGTGATCCGCGCCGCCTGCGCGGAGACGGGCACCCGGCACGCCCCGCTGGCGTACGCGTGCAGCCTGGCGCTGGCCCGGCGCGGCTACGACCTGCCGTCCTACGCGCTGCCGCGGGCCGCGGAGGCCGCCGGCGTCCCCCTGGAGCGACACCACGACGCCCTCGAGGACGCCCGGGCCTGCGCCGGGATCGTGGTGGACCTCGTCCGGCGCTCCGGGGCGGGCACGGTCGGGGCGCTGCTCGCCGGCTGCGGCCTGAGCGTCAGGCGCCTGGCGCCCCGACTTCCCTGAGCCAGCGCTCGGCGGAGTCGGCCACCGCATCCCGGGCGTCCAGCTGGGCCAGCCACTCCGGGGGGAGGGCGGCCGTGCCGAGCGCCGCGCCCGTGACGGCGCCGGCGATCGACGCGGCGGCCTCCGGGGCGACGCCGGAGGCGGTGCCCAGGCCCACCGCGCGGCGGAACACCGCCTGCGGGTCCGCGGCCGCCGGGTCCTCGGCCTCGGCGCGCAGTGCCGCCCGGAGTCCGGCCGCCAGGACCACGGGCGCCGTCGGTTCCGCGCCGAGGTCCGCCGGGCGCCCGTCGGGCAGCGCCCCGGGGGCCGGGGTCGGCCCACCGGCGGCGCGCACGGCGTCGTCGAGCCGGGCGAGGGTCTCGTCGACCGGGCGGGTGAGGTGCGCGGCGGTCTCGCGGGCCGCGGCGACGGCGGCGGCGACCGGCCGTGCCGTCCCCTCCCGGCGGGCCCGGACGGCGGCGTGCACGGTGAAGCCGTAGACCGCCGCGGCGCTCTGCGCCTCGGGGTGCCCGTGCGTCAGCGCCGCGCCGTTGATCGCCAGCGGCGCGAGGGTGCGCCATCCCACGTGGGGCAGCAGGCCGAAGGGGGCGGAGCGCAGCACGGCCGCGGCGTCCTCGGCGTCCGGCAGCAGCGGCCGCTCGACCTCGCCCATCCGTCCGCTCCGCAGGGCCTCCAGCACCGTGCCGGCCGGGTCCCGGACAGCGTGCAGGACCTCGTGCTCGTCGAGCCGGCGGGGCAGGGGCCGTGGTGCCTCGGAGGGGTGGGGCACCCCCTGGGTGCGCAGCCAGCGCAGGTAGGCGAGCCACAGGCAGGCGGTCTCGTCGGCGGGCTGGCCGTCGTTGGCCCACTCCACGACCTCCAGGAGGGCGTCCAACGTGTAGAGGGTCAGCTGCGTGTCGTCGGAGACCAGCAGCCGCCCGGCACCGCCGTCGGGGTCCGGGTGCTCGGCGGACGGGGCGTCCGCACCGGCCCGGTAGCCGATCGCGTCCCCCAGTGCCCCGCCCAGCAGGGCGGCGCGCACGGAGTCGGCGTACTCGGGCCGGGCGGGGTCGTGGCCGGCATCGGGGCGGAGGAGGGGTCCAGGCATGCGGTCAGTGTAGTCGGGCCGTGCCGTCCGGCAGCGCCGTCCAGCAGCACCGTCCAGCAGCACCGTCCAGCCGTGCAGGCCGGTGCTGCACCGCGGTGTCTCACCGCCCTTTCAGGTGGGCTGTGGTTGCATGGCACGGGCGTCCGCCGCCCCGACCGCCACGGCACCCCCGTCCGTGTCGACCCGACCCCCAGGAGAACCCGATGACCGAGAACGTCCGCACGACCGCCGTGCGCCCCGGCGCCGAGGAACCCGCCGCCGGCAGCACCCGCGCAGGCGCCGTCGCCGCGGCCCGGCCTGAGCACCGCGCCGACACCACCGCCCTCGCCGGCCGGCGCGACCCCGAGCCCACCGGCCTCGCCGCCCCGGTGCCCGCGGCCGCGCGCAAGGACCCGGCGCCGGCCGCCGGGCAGGACCCCTCCGCCCCGGCGCGGTGGGCCGCGGAGTTCGCGGGCACGGCGCTGCTCGTCTTCGCCGGGCTGGGCACGGGCATGTTCGCCACGGAGGTCATCGACTCCGCGCTGGGCTTCGGTCTCGGCCTGCTCGCCGCGGTCGTGGCCTTCGGGCACGTCTCCGGCGGCCACTTCAACCCGGCCGTGACGCTGGCCGCCGTGGTCGCGGGCCGGACCGCTCCCGGGTCCGCGATCGGCTACGTGCTGGCCCAGGTGCTCGGCGCGCTGAGCGCCGCGGGCCTGCTGTGGGCGGTGCTGACGACCCTGCTGGACACCTCCACCACCGCCCAGGTGATCGCTGGCGTCTCCAACGGCTTTGGGGCGAACTCCGCCTCCCAGGCGGGGTGGACCACGGTCCTGCTGGTCGAGTTCGTGGCCACCGCCCTGCTCGCCCTCGTGGTGCTCGGCTCGACCGCGCCCCGGGCCAACGCCGTGCTCGCCCCGATCGCGATGGCCGCTGCGCTGGCCTTCCTGCTCACGGTCACCGCGCCGTTCGACGGCGGCTCGCTGAACCCCGCCCGCTCCACCGGCGCCGCCGTGGTCGCGGGCTCGTCCCACCTCGGGCAGCTGTGGCTCTTCTGGCTGGCACCCCTGCTGGGCGGCCTCGTGGCCGGGCTCGCCCACCGCGCGGCCGGCCTCCGGCGCCCGCGGCCCGGCACGGCGCCGGACGCGGCCCACCAGGACAGCGCCCTCGAGCACGGCGCCGTCCAGGACAGCACTGCCCAGGACAGCACTGCCCAGGGTCCCGCCGCGGATCCCACCCGTCGTGGAGCAGAGCGGGACCCGTCGGCCTGAGCGGCGGCGGGGCTCGACCGCCCCGGCGCGGGACGCTCCCGACCTCCCCGGTCCGCGCAGGAGCGGCCCGCGCTGCGCGGGGCCGACGCTTTCCGTCATCGACCGACGCCGTGGCTAGGCTGGTGCGTGCCCCGGCCCCCACCGGAAGGAACCGGACCACCCTCGTGAGCAGCACGCGCGCCCCCGAACCGCTCGGCGGGATCAGCATGGCCAGCCGTTCGCCGCTGGCCGACTCCCGCGAGCTCGCCGCCGTCAGCGGCGCCCTCTACCCGGTGCTGACCCTGCTGGTGCGCCTGCCCCAGACCATGGTGCCGCTGGGCGTGCTCACCACGGTGGCCCTGATCTCCGGGTCCCCGGCCCTCGGCACGCTGTGCGCCGGGGCCGTGACCCTCGGCTCCGCCGTGTGCGGGCTGGCCATGGGGGCGGCCGCCTCCTGGCGGGGCCGCCAGCTCGGCCTCGTCCTGCTGACGCTGGCGAATCCGGTGGCGGTCTGGTGGCTGGTCCGTCTGCTGCCGGGGGCCTCCGCCGCCGCCGAGCCCGACCCTGTCCGGCTGGTCCTGCCGTGCCTGCTCGCCGGACTGGTCCTGCCGCAGATGGGCGTGGTGTGCCGGCTGCGCTGGTGGTCGCTGCTCGGCCGGGACGACCGGCAGGACCTCTTCGACACGGCGCTGCGCCACGAGAGCGTGATGGACTCCCTGGCGACGGTCCTGGCCGCCGTGGTCACCGGGCTCGTGGCCGTGACGCTCGGGCCGGCCGCCGTGCTGGCGCTCTCGGCGGCCCTCACCCTGGCCGGCACCACCGTGTTCCTCCTGCACTGCTCGGCGCGGCTGCCGCGCCGGCTCCTGCGCTTCCGCGCCCCCGCCGCCGCGGGGCTCACCCGGGCGGCCCGGCTCCGGCGGCGCCGGACCGCGCAGCTGCGCCTGCTCCCGGTGGTGGGCATGGGGACGCTGGGTGCCCTGCTGGGGTCGATCCTCGGCTCCGTGGTCGTCTTCGCCATTTCCGTGGACGCGGTGGTCTCGGTGGCCTGGCTCTACGCGGTCACGGGGCTGACCTCGGCGGTCGCGGCGGTGTTCGCCTCCGCCCGCACGGAGGAGCTGCGGCTGTGGAACCGCTGGGTGGGGGCGGCCTCGGGGGCGGTGCTGGCCTCGATGCTGCTGACGGTCCCGGACGACTCCGTGGGGATGGTGCTCGCCCTGGCGGTGGCCGGGCTGACCACCGGTCCCTGCCTGGTGGCCGTCTACGAGCTCGCGCGGCTCGTGGCGCCGAGCTCGCGGGTCACCGCCCTCACCACGGTGATGACCGCGGCGATGAGCGTGGGGATGACCGTGGGTCTCGTGCTCTCCGGGTGGTTCGGGGAGACGTGGGGCTACCGCACCGCGGCCCTGGTGCCCGTCGGCTCCGCGGCCCTGCTCCTGGCCGGCGCCCTCGGCTTCGTCCACCGGTGGCGGCGCACCCTCCTCGACGACGCCTGAGTCCCGCCGGGCCCGGTACCGGGCCCGGCGGGACGGGCGGCTCAGTGGCCGCGGTCGATCCACTCCTGCAGGTGCGGGGCCTCGGCCCCGATCGTGGTGGGATCCCCGTGCCCGGTGAGCACCTCGGTGCCCTCGGGCAGGGTCAGCAGCCTCTCGCGGATCGACCCGATGATCGTGCCGAAGTCGCTGTAGGAGCGGCCGGTGGCCCCGGGCCCGCCCTGGAACAGGGTGTCCCCGGAGAACACGACGCCGTGCTCCCCCAGCTCGGGGGCGGAGAAGCACACCGAGCCGGGGGAGTGCCCGGGGGTGTGCAGCACCGTGAGGCGCACGCCGCCGACGGCGAACTCCTGGCCGTCGGCGAGCTCGGCGTCGAAGGGCGTGTGCGGGTAGACCTGCTCCCACAGCACGGTGTCGTCCGGGTGCAGGTGTATCTGCGCCCCCACCTGCCCGGCGACCTCCTTCACGGACCGGATGTGGTCGTCGTGGGCGTGCGTGAGCAGGATCGCCACGACCTGTCGACCGGCCACGGCCTCCACGACCTTCTGCGGGTCGTGGGCGGGGTCGATCACCACGCACGCGTCGTCGTCGCCGACGAGCCACACGTTGTTCTCCACGTCCCAGGTGCCGCCGTCCAGGGAGAACGTGCCGGCGGTCACCAGCCGCTCCACCCGCACCTGACCGGCGGCGGGACGTGCGGGCACGGCCCCGGAGTCGTCGGGGTGCTCACGCCCGGTGTCGGGCAGGGCGTCGCCGTCGACGGCCGGGGCGGCCGGATCGGGCGCGGACGCTCCGGACGGGGAGCCGGGAGTGGGGCCGGGGGCGCTCATCGGGTGGCCTCCGGGGCCGGGGCGATCTCGACGACGGAGCGCAGGACGGTGCCGGCCTTCATCTTCGCGAAGGCCTCCTCGACGTCGCCCAGACCGATCCGCTCGCTCACGAACCCGTCGAGGTCCAGCCGGCCCAGCCGGTACTGGTCCACCAGCATCGGGAAGTCCCTGGAGGGCAGCGTGTCGCCGTACCAGGCGGACTTGATCGACCCGCCGCGCCCGAACACCTCGTCCAGCGGGATCTCCCAGGTGGTGCCCGGGGCCGGGACCCCGACCAGCACCATCCGCCCGGCCAGGTCACGGGCCTCGAAGGCCTGCTTGAAGGTCGGGCCGATGCCCACCGCGTCGATCACCAGGTCCGCGCCGTGCCCGCCGGTGAGCTCCCGGATCGCCGCCACCGGGTCCTGCTCCGTGGAGTTCACGGTGTGGGTGGCCCCGAACTTCTTCGCCGTGGCCAGCTTCTCGTCGTCGAGGTCCACCGCGATGATCGTGCTCGCCCCGGCCAGGGCGGCCCCGGCGATCGCCGCCGCCCCGACTCCGCCGCAGCCGATCACCGCCACGGACTCCCCGCGCTTCACGGCCCCGGTGTTGAGCACCGCCCCGATCCCGGCCATCACCCCGCAGCCCAGCAGCCCCACCGCGGCGTACTGGTGGTCCTGGAGCTCGCCCTCGATCTTGGTGCACTGCCCGGCGGCCACCAGGGTCTTCTCCGCGAAGGAGCCGATGCCCAGGGCCGGGGTCAGCTCGGTGCCGTCCTCCAGGGTCATCTTCTGGGTGGCGTTGTGGGTGGCGAAGCAGTACCAGGGCTCGCCCCGCCGGCAGGCCCGGCACTGCCCGCACACCGCCCGCCAGTTCAGGATCACGTGATCGCCCACGGCGACCTCCGTCACCCCCTCACCGACCGCCGAGACGATGCCCGAGGACTCGTGGCCCAGCAGGTAGGGGAAGTCCTCGCCCACCGCACCGACCTTGTAGTGCAGGTCGGTCTGGCACACCCCGCAGGTGAGCACGTCCACCAGGGCCTCGCCCGGTCCCGGGTCCGGGACCAGGATGGTCTCCAGGGTGGCCGGCTCGTTCTTCGCCTTGACGACGACTCCTCTGACCTCGTGCATGGGGAATGGTCCTTTCTGCGGACGACGTGGCGGTTCCGGTCCGGAACCCTGCTCCCCAGTCTAGGGAAGGACGTCCCGGGCGCACCGGGGGCGCGGGGCGGTCCCGGGAACGCCGCAGCGGCGACCCCGTGGCGCTGGGCCATGGTGCCGCCGCTGCGGTGCCCGCCGAACTCTCCGAGCTGTGCGGTGCGGTGCTCGGGATCAGGAGGCCGAGCTGCTGCCCTGCCGGGAGGTCCCGGAGTCCGCGGAGTTCCCGGAGGAGTCGTCGGAGGAGTAGTCGAGGTGCTCGTGCTCCAGGCGCAGCTTGCGGCCGCGGTCGATGAGCTTCTCCTCCTTCTTCTCCTGCTTGTCGATCTGGCGGGTGTCCCGCGGCGGGAGCTGGATGGTCTCCTCGGCCTTGATCCCGCCCTGGAGCTCGCGGCCGCGCTCCACCTCGGCGTCGATCTCCGCGCCCAGCAGCAGCACGTTGTTGATGATCCACAGGCCGAGCAGGAGGATGATGACGGAGCCGATGATCCCGTAGGTGGCGTTGTAGGACGCGAAGTTGACCACGTACCAGGTGAACGCGGCCGCGGCCAGGGCCGCCACGATCAGGGCGACGATCGAGCCCATGCTGATCCAGCGGAACTTCGGCTGCTCCACGTTGGGGGTGAAGTAGTAGAGGATCGCGATGAGCACGATCGCCAGGGCGACGACGACCGGCCACTTGGCGATGTTCCAGACGGTCACCGCGGTCGTGCCGAGGCCGATGAGGTCGCCCACCCACTGGGCGATGCCACCGGAGAGCAGCAGCATGAGCATGATCAGCACCACGACGAGCACCAGGACGAGGGTCACGAGGATGTTCATCGGCCGGAGCTTCCAGATCGGCCGGCCCTCCTCGACCTCGTAGATCCGGTTCATGGCCCGGCCGAACGCCCCGGTGTAGCCGGAGGCGGTCCACAGGGCGCCGAGCAGACCGGTGAACAGGGCGAGCCCGGCGCCGGTGCTGGTGGTGAGGTTGTTGATGGGCTCGCGGAGCAGCTCGACGAGCGCGTCGGGTGCGTAGTCGCTGAGGAAGTTCGTGATGGCCTGGGTGGTGGCCTCTCCCTGCCCGAACACGCCGAGCAGGGAGACGATGGCCAGGAGCGCGGGGAAGAGGGAGAGCACCGCGAAGTACGTCAGCGACGCGGCGAGGTCGGTGCAGTCGTCCTTGGAGAACTCGGAGAGCGAGCGCTTGAAGATGTAGCCCCACGCGGGCTTGCTGAGCTCGGTGGGGCTGTCCGGCTTGCGATTGTCCTCGGGGTCCGGGGCGGTCTGCTCCTTGGACCGGCTGTCCTGGGTCGTGTCCTGTGCCATCGTGCACGTCCTTCGGTCGTGGCCGCCGGATCCGGTGCCTGGGCTCGGGCCGGCGGCGGGGGCGTGTGGGGGAGGTCTCCTGCATCAGTGTACTGATGATCGAACGGGTGGGCGACAATGGTCCTGGCGGGCCGCGGGCCCGGCCGACATCCCACCTGATCAGGAGGCCCCTCGTGCCCACCACCCGGCGCACCGTCTCCGCGGAGGTCGACTTCGCGTCCGAGACCGACCACCTGGCGGTGTTCTCGCTCGCCGCCGCCCGTCTGGGCGGCGGTCCGCACCCCGGGGAGCGGCTGCGCCTGCGCGTGGACGGCGAGCCGCTGCCGCTGGAGCCGGCCGAGGACCTGCACGGCACCCGGCTGCACCTGGCCCGCGTGCCGGGCGGGACGCAGTGCACCGTCTCCTACGAGCTGGTCCTGGACGGCGCGGGGGGCCCGCCGCCGGCGGCGGCGTCCGTGGACCTGGTCCGCTACACCCGCCCGAGCCGCTTCTGCCCCTCCGACGAGATGACCGGCACCGCCGACTCCCTGTTCCCGGGAGCCCGCGGCGGTGGGTACGCGACCCTGCAGCGGGTGCGGGACTGGGTGCACGAGAATCTGGACTACGTGGCGGGCTCGTCGACGGCCACGGACACCGCCGTGCACACGTACCTGACCCGCCAGGGCGTCTGCCGCGACTACGCCCACCTGCTCGTCACCCTGCTGCGGTCCCTGGGCGTGCCGGCGCGGCTGGTGTCCGTCTACGCCCCCGGGCTGTCCCCCATGGACTTCCACGCCGTGGTCGAGGCGTGGCACGACGGCGGATGGTACATCCTCGACGCCACGGGACTGGCCCCCCGGCCGGAGTTCGTGCGGATCGCCACCGGCGCCGACGCCTCGGAGACGGCGTTCCTGACCACCCTGCAGGGGCGGATCACGCTGGGGGAGATGCGGATCGCGGCGGAGTCCACCGCCGGCACGTCCGAGGATCCCGGGGCGCGGGTCGTCCTCCCCCTGCCCGGCTGAGCGGACGGGCCGGTCAGAGGGAGTTGACGGCCTCCCGCAGGCGGTCCGCCAGCCGGGTGAGGATGCGCAGCTCCTCCGGGTCGAGCCCGGCGGACATCAGCTCGTGCACGTGCACCCGGAACTGCTCGGCGATCTGCGCCTGCATGGCCCGGCCCGCATCGGTCAGCCGGATCCGCAGGCCCCGCAGGTCCTGGGGGTCCTGCCAGCGGTGCACCAGCCCCTTGAGCTCCAGGCGTTCGAGCATCCGGCTGAGGCTGGACTGGGTGAGCAGCACGTACTCGTTGAGCTCGTTGAGCCGCATCCCCGACTCGTCGGAGCGCGACAGGTTGAACAGGACGTCGTACTCGCGGGCCGAGAGCTCCGCGAACTCGGGTTGGCGCTGGAGGCGCCGCATGACCGTCACCTGGGCCCTGAAGAGGGCCTCCCAGGCATCGGCGCTGTTCTGCACACGGTCTGTTTCTCTGCGGGGCACACGTTAATGCTACGACCGGGTTACATGGCCGGACCGGGCGCGAGTGTCCCCCTTTCGGGGGTCCCCCCACCGGGGCCGGGTGGGGCCCACCCGGGCAGCACCCTCGCACCCCGCCCTGACCAGGCCGGATGTGGCCGGTGCCTTCTCGGCCGACCGCGCAGGCTCTGTGTGGACACCAGCATTCCCTAACGCAAATGTCCACGAAAGAGCGCAGGTGTCACGCGTCGGCCAGCGCCGCGATCCGCTCCTCCCGGCGGCGGTGGCGCTCCTCCCTGCGGGCCTCCACGAGCCGGTAGAGCACCGGGACCAGCACCAGGGTCAGCAGGGTCGAGGAGATGAGCCCGCCGATGACCACCACGGCCAGGGGCTGGGAGATGAAGCTGCCCTGCCCCGTGACCCCGAGCGCCATGGGCGTCATCGCCAGGATGGTGGCCAGTGCGGTCATCACGATGGGCCGCAGGCGGCGGGTCGCGCCGCGCTCGATGGCGTCCTCCAGCGCCATGCCGTGCTCCCGCCCCCGGTACTGGTTGATGAGGTCGATCAGCACGACCGCGTTGGTCACCACGATCCCCACCAGCATGAGCACGCCCACGAGGGAGGCCAGGCCCAGGGGCACCGCGGAGACGAGCAGCGCGAGCACCGCGCCCGTGGCCGCGAAGGGGATCGAGACCAGCAGGATCAGCGGCTGGACCAGGGACTTGAACGTCGCCACCAGGACCACGTAGACGATGGCGATGGCCGCGAGCACCGCGAGGCCCAGCTGGCGGAAGGTCGTCTGCTGCTCCGTCGCGGCACCGCCGAGCTCGGCGGCCGCGCCCTGCGGGAGGTCGAGTCCGGCGAGGGCCTCCTGGACCGCGGCGCTCGTGGCGCCGAGGTCGTCGCCCGCCGGGGTGACGGCCACGGTCGCGGTGCGCTGGTCGCGGCTCGAGGTGATGGTCTCGACGGTGAGCGTCTCCTCGACATCGGCCAGGTCGTCCAGGCGCGCCACTCCGCCGGCCGTGGGCACCGGAAGGGCGCGCAGGGCCTCGACGTCCTCCACGGCGCGGCCCTCGCCGATGGTCACGGCCACGGAGTCGGCGTCCAGGTCGATGGACCCGGCCGGGACCGGGTTGACCGTTCCTGCCAGCGCCCCGGTGACCTGCTCCTCGGTCAGCCCGCGCTCGGCCGCGGCGGCCCGGTCGACGGTCACGACCACGGTGGGCTGGGTCGCGGCCAGGTTGCTCGTCACCTGCCCGGCGGAGTCGAGCCCGCGCATGGCCTCCACGACGGCGCCGTCCGCCGTGACCAGCGTGTCCTGGTCCGGGGCGCTGACGGTGATCTCCACGTCGCTGCTGGTGAACCCCTGGGCCCCCTGCACGGAGAAGTCGCCGGCGCCGTCCAGGGCGTCCAGCTGCTCGCCCACGCTCCTGCGCAGCTGCTGCTGGTCGACCTCGGCGTCCGTCGTCACGGAGAAGGTGGCGCTGTTGCTTCCGCTGCCGGGCATGAACGCGGAGAAGCCGCCGCCGGTGCCCATGGTGACCTGGACGTCCTCGATGCCCTCGGTCGAGGCGAGCACCTCCTCGGCGCGGGACGCCTGCTCGGAGGTCACGGCCAGGGCGGTCCCGGCCGGGAGGTCCTGCTCGATCGTCATGGTGTTCTGTCCCGTGTCCCCCAGCAGGTTCGTGGGCAGCACCGGCAGCAGGGCGGCCGTGCCCGCGAGGACCAGCACGCTCACCCCGACCGTCGCCCACGGGTGCCGCTGGGTGCCGCGCAGCACCGGGAGGTAGCCGCGGGCCAGACGGGTGGGCGCCTCGGCGCCGGTGGACGACCAGGGCGCCGTCCGGGCGGAAGCCGTGCGGGAGCGGCGCCGGGCCAGGCGCGGATCGCGCAGGAACCAGTACGCCAGGACCGGCACGATCGTCAGGGACACCACCAGGGAGGACAGCAGGGCGATGGTCGTGGTGAGCGCGAACGGCCGGAACAGCTCACCCGTCACGTCGCCCACGAAGGCGATCGGCACGAACACCGCCACGGTGATCAGCGTCGAGGCGGTGATCGCCCCGGAGACCTCGCGCACCGCGGTGAGGATGGCCCGGCGCTTCGCGTTGGCGGGGTCCGTGCGCAGGTCCACCGTCCCGTAGTGGCGCTTGATGTTCTCGATCACCACGATGGAGTCGTCCACCACACGTCCCACGGACAGCGTGATCGCGGCGAGGGTCAGGAGGTTGAGCGAGTAGCCCAGGGCGCTGATGCCGATGAACGTGGCCAACAGGGACAGCGGGATGGAGATCGCCGTGACCAGGGTCGAGCGCAGGGACGCCAGGAACACCAGGATGACGAGGACGGCGAAGGCCAGGCCCAGGAGGCCCTCCACGGTGAGGTCCTCGATGGACTGCTCGATGTAGGGTGCCTGGTCGAAGACGGTCGTGATCCGGGCGCCGTTGCCCAGGTCCTCCTCGAGCCGGGGAACCATCTCCTCGACGGCCCGGGAGATCCCCACGGTGTCCCCGTCCGGGGTCTTCGTGACGGACACGGCGAGGGTCGGCTCACCGTTGGTGCGCGTGATCGAGGTCTGCTCCTGGTCGGCGAGCTGCACGGTGGCCACCTCGCCGATGGTGGTCGTCCCGGCGGCACCGGAGGCGTCCTCGGGGGTGTCCTCGGAGCGGGGGAGGGGGACGTTGCGCACGGCCTCGAGGGAGTCCAGCGGGGAGCCGGCCTGGACGGGGACGCTCGTGGCGCCGTCCTCGACCGTGCCCACCGGCACGAGCCCACCGCTCTCCTCCAGTGCGGTGCGGAGGTCGGCGGGAGTGGCCCCGGCGCGGGCGAGCTGCGCCTGGTCCGGCAGGATCGACACGACCTGCTCCGGGGCCCCGCTGACCTCGGCCGAGCGCACGCCGTCGATCTTCTGCAGGTCCGGGACCGTGAGCCGCTCCAGGTCCGCGGCCAGCGGGCTGAGCGCCTCGTCGGAGGACACGGCGAGGAAGACGATAGGGAAGTCCGCGACGGACCCGGCGAAGGCGGTGGGCTCGACGTCCTCCGGCAGCTGCGTCTCGACGTTGGACACGGCCCGCTCCACCTGGTTGCGGGCCCGGTCCAGGTCGGTGCCGTACTCGAAGCCGAGCTGGATCTCGGACAGCCCGCTGCGCGAGGTGGACGTGGAGCTCTCCAGGCCCTCCACGATGTTCAGGGCGCGCTCCAGCGGCCGGCCCACCTGCTCGTCGACCACCTCGGCCGAGGACCCCGGCATCACCGAGACCACGCTGATCACGGGGATCTCCAGGGAGGGGATGAGCTCCTGCTTCATGGAGCGCATGCTGAGCACGCCGAAAACGGCCACGAAGACCGTGATGAGCACGATCAGGGCGCGGTTGGCCATTGAGGCGCGGGCGAGGAGAAACACGCGTGCTCCTAGGGGAGGGACGGTCGAGGGCGCCCCGGGGAGGCCGGGAGCGGGCGCTCCTCAGCGTACCGCCGGAATCCGACAGGGGGCCGGGACCGTCCGTGCCGGCACCGGGCGGGGGTGGGCACGCCGCGAGCCCCGGACCGGCGGGTCCGGGGCCCGCGGCGTGCGTGCCGGGCCGGCGCGGGGTCAGCCGATGCCGAGCACCTGGGCGGTGCGGCCCATGACCTCGTCCGCGAGCTGCGGGTGGTCGTTGAGGGTGACGCCGTAGGAGGGGATCAGCTCCTTCAGGCGGCCCTCCCACCCGGAGATCCGCCCCGGGAAGGACTTGGCCAGCAGGTTGAGCATGATGGGCACGGCCGTGGAGGCACCCGGGGACGCCCCCAGCAGGCCGGCGATGGAGCCGTCGGCGGCGGTGATGAGCTCGGTGCCGAACTGCAGCACGCCGCCCTTCTCCTTGTCCCGCTTCATCACCTGCACCCGCTGGCCGGCCTCGACGAGCTCCCACTGGGAGCCGTCGGCGGTCGGGTAGAACTGCTGCAGCGCCTCGACGCGCTGCCCCTTGGTCTTGGCCAGCTCGCTCAGCAGGTACTTCACGAGGTCCAGGTTCGCCAGGCCGGCACGGGTCATGGGGTAGAGGTTGTGCGGGCGCACGGACAGCGGCAGGTCGAGGAACGAGCCCTGCTTGAGGAAGTTGGGCTTGAAGCCGCCGTAGGGGCCGAAGAGCAGGGCGCGCCGGCCGTGCTCGTACCGGGTGTCCAGGTGCGGCACGGACATGGGGGGAGCCCCCACGGAGGCCTGGCCGTAGACCTTGGCGTTGTGCTGGGAGGCCACGTTCTCGTCGGTGTTGCGCAGCCACAGGCCCGAGACCGGGAAACCGCCGTAGCCCTTGGCCTCGCGGATGCCGGACTTCTGCAGCAGCGGCAGGGCGCCGCCGCCGGCGCCCACGAAGACGAACTTGGCCCGGATCAGGCGGTGGCCCTCGGCGTTGAGCCGGTTCTTGACCTCGGCCACCCACGTGCCGTCGCTCTGCCGGTCGAGGTCCACGACCTGCTGGCCGTAGCGGACCTCGCCGCCCCGGGCCTGCAGGTGGGCGACCTGCTGCCGGGTCAGCTCGCCGAAGTCGACGTCGGTGCCCTCCGGGGACCAGGAGGCGGCCACCCGCCCGGCGCCCCGGCCGTGCATGGTCAGGGGCGCCCAGCCGGCGATCCTGTCCCGGTCCTCGGTGTACTCCATGCGCTCGAAGAGCTTGTTCGGCTTCAGCGCCTCGTAGCGGCGCCGCAGGTAGTCGCTGTGGGCGTCGCCGAAGACCAGGGACATGTGCGGCACGGGGTTGATGAAGGTGCGCGGGTCCTGCAGCTTGCCCTCGGACACGAGGGAGGCCCAGAACTGGCGGGAGAGCTGGAACTGCTCGTTGATGCTCAGCGACTTGGCCGGGTTCACCGAGCCGTCGGCGGCCTGCGGGGCGTAGTTCAGCTCGCACAGCGCGGAGTGGCCCGTGCCGGCGTTGTTCCAGACGTTGGAGCTCTCCGCGCCCACCTGGTCCAGGCGCTCCAGCAGCGTGATGTCCCACTGCGGCTCGAGCTCCTTGAGGAACACGCCGAGGGTGGCGCTCATGACGCCGCCCCCGATCAGGAGGACGTCGGTCGATTCCGTTGCCTGAGGTGATGTCACAGTCGATGCTCCCGTAGAACGCCCGGCGCTGACGCTGCGCCGGTGAGTGGTCGGGACTCAGACTAACGCCACGCCCGGACGATTCCCGAATGGCACCGGGCGGTCGGCGGCCGGGCTCAGCGCGCGGGGTCGAGGCGGACCCGGTTGAACTCCTCGTAGCCGGTGGAGGTCAGCGGGAACGACGTGACGGAGTCGTCGACGGCCACGGCCGAGATCGGGTGGGCCAGCGGGACGGCCGGCAGCAGACGGGAGAGGCGGTCGTTGATCGACGCGTAGGCGCGGGTGCGCTCCTCGCCGTCGGGCAGGGCCGCCGCGCGGTCGACCGCCCGGAACAGCGAGGCGTTGTCGATCCCGAACTCGCCGCTGGGCCCGCCGAAGAGCGCCCCCATGAAGTAGTCCGGATCCCGGTAGCCGCCGTTCCAGCCCAGCAGGTGCAGGGCGTGGTCGCCGTCCGGGTCCTGGACCTGCTGGACGTACCCGTCCGTCCAGTCCACCGGCACGGGCTCGATCACGAAGCCCGCCCGGACCAGCTGGGCCGCGATGTCGGCGTAGACCTTCTCGGGCTCCTGCATGTACGTGCGGGACGTGTGGCGCGGGTAGTAGAAGCGCAGCGGCTCCCCGTCGTAGGAGGACTGTGCGAGCAGCTCCCGCGCCCGCTGCGGGTTGTAGGAGGGCACCTGCAGGTCCGTCCCGTCCATCGCGAAGCGGGCCGGGAGGAACTGGTCGGCGACCCGGGTGCCGTCGGGATAGTGCTCGCGCACTATGGCGCCCCGGTCCACCGCGGCGGCGATCGCCTCCCGCACCTCCGGGTCGTCGAGCGGGGGCACGCTCTGGTTGATGCCGAGGTAGGAGACCGAGTACGGGTCACGCTGGAAGACCTGGACGCCCTCCCGGGCCAGCGGGGCGAAGGAGTCCAGGCCCACCTGGTCGTAGCCGTCCACCTGGCCCAGGCGCAGGGCGACGTAGCGCAGCTCGGGCTCGGCTACGGTGCGGAACTCGAGGGTGCCGATGTCCCCGAGCTCCCCCCAGTAGCCGGGATCGGCCCGGAGCACCACGCGGGTGCCGTCCCCGGACTCGTAGCGGAACGGGCCGGTCCCCACGGGGTGGGTCTCCTGGGTGCCGGCCGCCAGGGCCTCCGGGGAGGCGATGCCGAAGGCCGGCTGCGTCAGCGCCCGCAGCACGGGCGTGCGGGCGGCGGCCAGGGACAGCTCCAGGGAGGAGGGCGATTCCACGGTGCAGCCCTCGTACAGCGTCCCGCCGTCGGCGGCGCGGAAGACCGTCGCGAAGGAGGTCCGCTGCCCGGCGGCGGCCAGGGACTCCCAGCGCTCGAAGTTCGCGCAGACCGCCTCCGCGTCCAGGACGGTGCCGTCGTGGAAGCGCACCCCGTCGCGCAGCTCGAAGGTGTAGGTCAGCCCGTCCGCCGAGCGCTGCCAGGACGTGGCGAGCGCCGGCACGGGCTCGCCCGTCGACGGGTCCGCCCGTACCAGGCCCTCCAGCATCTGGGCCGCGATCCGCGAGGTCTCCACGGTGCTGACCACCGCCGGGTCCAGGGTGGGCGCCGCCGCCGCGTTGGCGAAGACGAACGTGGCCTGCGGCACCGAGCGGGAGGCCGTGGGGGCGGGCGAGCCGTCGCCGGGTGCGCACGCGCTCACGGCGAGCAGCCCCGCGCAGAGCGCGAGGGCGGCCGCGGTGCGGGGAACTCGCCTGGTCGCCATGGGTCCTTCGTGGCCGGCCGGACCGGCCGGCGGGGTGGTCGTGGTCGTGGAGGCCGCCGTGCTGATCGTCGTCGGCCGGGTCGTGCTCGGGCCCGGGCGGGGCCGTGGGGTGCGCGAGGCGGGACTCGAACCCGCACGCCGGTCAGGGCACAGGAACCTAAATCCTGCGTGTCTGCCAGTTCCACCACTCGCGCCGAGGGGCCCGTCCGGGCCCCCGTTCATCCTAGCGTCAGGCGTCGAGCCCGAGGTCCCGGCGCAGCTTCGCCACGTGTCCCGTCGCACGGACGTTGTACTGCGCGAGCTCCACGTCCCCCTCCGGGCCGACCACCACGGTCGAGCGCACGAGACCCTCGTAGGTCTTGCCGTAGTTCTTCTTCTCGCCCCAGGCCCCGTACGCCTCGGCGACCCGGTGGTCGGCATCGGAGAGCAGGGGGAACGTCAGGGCCTCGGCGTCGGCGAACCGGGCCAGCGCCTCCGGGCCGTCGGGGGAGATGCCGACGACGGCGAAGCCGTCCGCGGCGAAGCGCTCCAGGCTGTCGCGGAAGTCGCACGCCTGCGTGGTGCAGCCGGGCGTGGAGGCCTTGGGGTAGAAGTAGACGACCACGCGGCGCCCGCGGTGGTCGGCGAGCGAGACGGGCCGGCCCTGCGCGTCGGGCAGGGTGAAGTCGGGGGCCTTCCGGCCGGGTTCGAGACGTGCCGCCATGAACGGTTCCTCCATGCTGTCGTGCTGTGCTGTGCTGTGCTGTGCGGGCGGTGCCCGGACCACGAAGACTACCGGCGGTTCCCGGGGGGCCGCTGGACGGGTCAGTGGGCGGCACCCCGAGGCCCCCCGGTGTCCACGCGCGGCGAAATGCTCATAAGTTTGCTTAGCATGATGCTGTAATCGGCGTTCCGGGTCGGTAGACTGCTTTTCATGCCTTTCACCACTCAATGGCCCACCAACAGACTGCTCTCCACGGCGGCACGTCTCGTGGAGCACGCCTGGAACGAGCGCCTGGCCACGCTCGGCGTCACCCATGCGGGCGTCATGGCCCTCGACGTGCTGCAGACCGCGGGGAGCATGACGCAGGCCCAGCTGGCGCACCGCGTCCGGGTGCAGGCGCAGACCATGGGCAAGACGCTGCACCGGCTCGAGCTGCACGGGCACGTCACCCGCTCGAAGAACGTGCGGGACCGCCGCAGCCACCTGGTGTCGATCACCCCGGAGGGGCAGCGCATCCTCGAGGCCGCCACGCAGCTCGAGGACGACCTGGTGGGGGACGGCCTGCTCACCGACGAGAGCCTGCGCCGCACCCTGGCCGACATCATCACCACCCTCGGCGGCGCCCGCTGGAAGCTGCGGGTGGAGCCCGACGGAACCGTCACCGACGCCGGTTCCGCCGGTGCGCCCCCGGCCGCCCAGGAGATCGAGGTGGACGACGCGGTGGAGCGCGAGACCGTGGCCCAGGGCGACACCACGCCCTGAGCCGGTCGGCGCCGCCCGCGGCCCACCGGCCGGGAGGCGGGGCGACGCGGCTTTCGCACCGCCGCGCGCGGCCACGAGGGCAGGGCCGCGCCGAGGACGCCCGGGGCACGGTCGTGGCCCCGGGCGCTGTCGTGTCCGGACCGGCGCGCCCGGCCTGGGGGCCGGCAAGCGCCCCGGGTCGGAGAGATGGGCAGCGTCCGGTCCCGGCGCGGTGCACGGTCCCGGGAACGACGAGAGGCCCTGCCGCGTGCTGACGCGGCAGGGCCTCTGCTGTGGTGCGCCCCCTCGGACTCGAACCGAGAACCCATTGATTAAGAGTCAATTGCTCTGCCAATTGAGCTAGGGGCGCGTGGTGCTGCGGCAGAAACAGTAGCACGACCCGGCCCGTGGGCCGAATCGGACCGGCCGGCTCACGCCGTGCTCCGCCTCGCAACGAGAAAGTACTCTACCACCTCACGGCGGCTTGTCCATTTCGCCCGGGCCGCCGCGGGCCGTACCGGATCCGCCGCACGGCGCGTGCGGCCGGCACGCGGTGCGGAGCCGGCCGCTGCTCCGGCGGCAGGAGGGCGGCCCCGCCGGGGCTGTCGCGGGCGCGCGGCGAGCGCCCCGGCGTGCGCTGTCTCACATGGTGGGACGAGCCGTCCGAAGATTGACACGCCCGGGCGGGCGGCAGAGCATGGAGCCATGCAACTCAGCCACGGTGTCGTCCAGCTCACGGTACGCGTCCTCGTCGGACGCGGGGCCTGAGCCGACGACCGGTCGAGCGCACGGGCCCTGTCGCACCACCCGGTGCAGCGAGGGCCCTTTTTCTTGCCCGGCGCCATCGGGGACGCGACCGCAGGAGCCGGAACAGAACCACCGACACCAGAAGGACAGTGACATGAGCAAGGGACAGCCGATCAGCCCGGCGCTGATGGCCACCAAGCGGGTGGACACCGCCGCCGACCACCGGCCTCCGGGCGCCCGCGAGCACGTCGTCCCGGCCGCCCCGGCCGTCCACGGGCCCGGCAACACCGTGCCGCCCATGCAGATGACCGGTTCCCAGGCCGTCATCCGGTCCCTGGAGGAGCTCGGGGTGACCGACGTGTTCGGCCTGCCCGGCGGCGCCATCCTGCCGACCTACGACCCGCTGATGGACACCGACAAGATCAACCACATCCTGGTCCGGCACGAGCAGGGCGCCGGCCACGCCGCCGAGGGCTACGCCCTGGCCTCCGGGCGGGTGGGCGTGTGCATCGCGACCTCCGGCCCCGGGGCGACGAACCTCGTCACGGCGATCGCGGACGCGCACATGGACTCCATCCCCATGGTCGCCATCACCGGGCAGGTGTCCTCGAAGGTCATCGGCTCCGACGCCTTCCAGGAGGCCGACATCGTGGGGATGACGATGCCGATCACCAAGCACTCCTACCTGGTGACGCAGGCGGAGGAGATCCCGCGGGTGCTCGCCGAGGCCTTCCACCTCGCCTCGACCGGCCGGCCCGGTCCCGTGCTCGTGGACATCGCCAAGGACGCCCAGCAGGACACCATGACGTTCTCCTGGCCGCCGCGGATGGACCTGCCCGGCTACCGCCCCGTCACCCGAGGGCACGCCAAGCAGGTGCGGGAGGCCGCCAAGCTCGTCGCGGCCGCCCAGCGCCCGGTGCTCTACGTGGGCGGCGGGACGATGCGCGCCGACGCGGCGGCCGAGCTCGCCGAGCTGGCGGAGCTCACCGGCGCCCCGGTGGTGACCACGCTGACCGCGCGCGGGGTGTTCCCCGACTCCCACGAGCAGAACCTCGGCATGCCCGGGATGCACGGCACCGTCCCGGCCGTGTACGCGATGCAGCAGGCCGACCTGCTGGTGACGCTGGGCGCGCGCTTCGACGACCGGGTCACCGGTCACCTGGAGACCTTCGCCCCCACCGCCCGGATCATCCACGCGGACATCGACCCCGCCGAGATCTCCAAGAACCGCACCGCCGACGTCCCGATCGTGGGCGACGTCAAGGAGATCATCCCGGACCTGGTCGGTGCCGTGCGCCAGGAGTTCGAGCGCGGCGGCGCGCCGGACCTCTCCGCATGGTGGACCACGCTGAGCGGCCTGCAGGCCACCTATCCGCTCGGCTACCCGAAGCCCGCCGACGGGCTGGGCTCTCCGCAGCACGTGATCGAGCGGATCTCCGCCCTGACCGGCCCCGAGGCCGTCTACGCGTCGGGCGTGGGCCAGCACCAGATGTGGAGCTCCCACTTCGTGCGCTACGAGCGGCCCCGCCAGTGGCTGAACTCCGCCGGCCTGGGCACCATGGGCTTCGCCGTGCCCGCCGCGATGGGCGCGAAGGTCTCCCAGCCGGACCGCGTGGTGTGGGCGATCGACGGCGACGGCTGCTTCCAGATGACCAACCAGGAGCTCGCCACCTGCACGATCAACAACATCCCGATCAAGGTGGCCGTGATCAACAACTCCTCGCTGGGCATGGTGCGCCAGTGGCAGACCCTGTTCTACGACGGCCGGTACTCCAACACCGACCTGAACACCGGCCACGACAGCATCATGGTGCCCGACTTCGTCAAGCTCGCCGAGGCCTACGGGTGCGCCGCCCTGCGCTGCACCCGGGACGAGGACGTGGACGACGTCATCCGCCAGGCCCTCGAGATCAACGACCGCCCCGTGGTGATCGACTTCGTGGTCTCCGCCGACGCGATGGTGTGGCCGATGGTGCCCGCCGGCGTGTCCAACGACCAGATCCAGATCGCCCGCAACATGACTCCCGACTGGGACGAGGAGGACTGACCATGAGCCGACACACCCTCTCCGTGCTGGTCGAGGACAAGCCCGGCGTGCTCACCCGCGTGGCCGGGCTGTTCGCCCGCCGCGCCTTCAACATCGACTCGCTCGCCGTGGGACCCACGGAGCTCGACGGCGTCTCCCGCATCACCGTGGTGGTGGACGCCGAGGGCGAGCTGCTCGAGCAGGTGACGAAGCAGCTGAACAAGCTGATCAACGTCATCAAGATCGTCGAGCTCACCACCGACTCGTCGGTGCAGCGTGACCACATCATGGTCAAGGTGCGCGCCGATGCCGCGACCCGTCTGCAGGTCACCCAAGCCGCAGACCTGTTCCGGGCCACCGTTGTCGACGTCTCCACCGAGTCGCTCGTCATCGAGGCCACCGGCGCCCCGGACAAGCTCCGGGCGCTGCTCGACATCCTGGAGCCGTTCGGCGTCCGGGAGATCGTCCGGGCCGGTACGCTGGCCCTCGGACGTGGTCCCAAGTCGATGAGCGACCGCGCCCTGCGCCACTGACGCCCCCGGGCGGCGGTGCCCCGGGCGCCGGCCCACAGACACCCCAACCACCTCGCGGCGGGTTCCGCCGCGCCCATCCATGCTTCAAGGAGACACCCCCATGGCAGAGATCTTCTACGACGACGACGCCGACCTGTCGATCATCCAGGACCGCTCCGTCGCCGTCATCGGCTACGGCTCCCAGGGCCACGCCCACGCGCTGAACCTGCGCGACTCCGGCGTGGACGTCCGGATCGGCCTCGCCGAGGGCTCGAAGTCCCGCGCGAAGGCAGAGGCCGAGGGGCTGCGCGTCCTCACCGTCGCGGACGCCGTCGAGGAAGCCGACGTCATCATGATCCTCACCCCGGACCAGGTCCAGCGCCACGTCTACGCCGAGTCGATCGCCCCGAACCTGAAGGACGGCGACGCCCTGTTCTTCGCCCACGGCTTCAACATCCGCTACGGCTACATCGAGGCCCCCGAGGGCGTCGACGTCGTCATGGTGGCGCCGAAGGGGCCGGGCCACACCGTGCGCCGCGAGTTCGAGGCCGGCCGCGCCGTCCCCGCCCTCGTGGCCGTCGAGAAGGACGCCTCCGGCGCGGCCCTCGAGCTGGGCCTGTCCTACGCCAAGGCCATCGGCGGCACCCGCGCCGGCGTCATCAGGACCACCTTCACCGAGGAGACCGAGTCCGACCTTTTCGGCGAGCAGGCCGTGCTGTGCGGCGGCGTGTCCCACCTCGTCCAGTACGGGTTCGAGACCCTCACCGAGGCCGGCTACCAGCCGGAGATCGCCTACTTCGAGGTCCTGCACGAGCTCAAGCTCATCGTGGACCTCATGGTCGAGGGCGGCATCGCCAAGCAGCGCTGGTCCATCTCCGACACCGCCGAGTACGGCGACTACGTCTCCGGCCCCCGCGTGATCAACCCCGCGGTGAAGGAGAACATGAAGGCCGTGCTCGCCGACATCCAGGACGGCACCTTCGCCAAGCGCTTCATCGAGGACCAGGACCAGGGCGGCCCCGAGTTCAAGAAGCTGCGCGAGAAGGAGGAGACCCACCCGATCGAGGTCACCGGCCGCGAGCTGCGCAAGCTCTTCGCCTGGACCTCCCCGGACGCCGACTACGTGGAGGGCACCGCGGCCCGCTGATCCGCACCCGCCCCGCCGCCCACGACGGCGGCGGGGGCACCGGCCGAGGGGCCGCGTCCGCACGTCATGCGCCGAGCATCCCGTGCGGACGCGGCCCCTCGCCGTGTCCGGAGCCGTACCCTGAGGGCGGAGGCAGCCGCCACGATCGGGGGTGGTCCGCATGGCGGACGTCGGGACACGCGAGCGGTCGCCCGGCGGCGGCGTGCGGAGCTGGGCCGGGCGCCACCAGCTCGTGGTCTACTTCGCGCTGGCCTACGCCTGGTCCTGGACGTGGTGGGCGCCCCTGCTGCTCGGGGCCGGCGGCACGGTCCTGCTCCTGCTCGGCGGCTTCGGCCCGTTGCTGGCGGCGGCCGCGGCCACCCGGCTGGCGGGGGAGCCGCTGCGGCCCTGGGCCCGGGCGATCGTGCGGTGGCGGGTCCCCGTCCGCTGGTGGGCCTGGGCGCTGGGGCTGCCCGCGCTGCTGTACGCCGTCGTCAACCTGGTGCTCGTGGCGCTGGGCCGGGAGGTCGACTGGTCCCTGGCCCTCGCCCGCGCCCCCGCCTACCTGGCGGGCTTCGCCTTCGTGGCCGTCCTCGGGGGCGGCCTCGAGGAGCCGGGGTGGCGCGGGTTCGCGCTGCCGCGGCTGCAGGCCCGGCTGGGGCCGCTGCGCGCCACGGCGCTGCTGGGCCTGCTGTGGGGGGTGTGGCACGTGCCGCTCTACGGACCGCTGGGCTTCGCGGTGCCCTTCGTCCTGGCGTTCTTCTACACGCCGCTCTACAACCGCACCCGCAGCGTGCTGCTCTGCGTCCTGCTGCACGCGAGCTTCACCCCGTCCCAGGACCACCTCGTCCTGCTCGCCGCGGACCCCGTGCACACCGGGCTGCTGGACGTGGTGGACCTCGTGCTGTTCGGCACCTACGCCGGGGCCGCGCTGATCGTCGTCGGCCTCACCCGGGGGCGGCTGGGCGACCCCGGCTCCCGGCGGCGGCTCAGCCCTGCCGCACCACCGGGACGCCCTCCGAGGGCTGGACGATGACGAAGCCGGGGCCCGAGAAGGCCAGCTGGAAGGACTCGCCCGAGCCGCCGCGGAGGAGGGAGCCCATCGACAGGTCGTTCTGGATCCCCGGGACCAGGTTGGCCGACCACGCCACGGCCGCCTGCGGGTCCACGTACGTGGGCTGGCTCGCGCAGTCCAGGATCATCGGCGCCCCGTCGGAGCACAGGGCGAGCACCCCGTGGCCGGAGAGCTCCAGGTTGAACAGCCCGCCCGCCATCATCCCGGCCCCGCCCACGCGCCGGATGTCCCAGGACAGGGTGTCGTCGAAGGCCAGCAGGGAGGAGCTGCTGACCGTCATCCCCTCGCCCTCCAGCAGCACCGTGAACACGGTGCGCGCCTGCCGGGCGAAGAACACCTCGCCCTCGCCCGAGACGCGCATCATGGGCGCGTCCTCGCTGGTCAGCACCTTCTTCATCAGCTTGCCGATCGAGCCCGAGCCCTCGTGCCGGAAGCCCATCCGCCCCTGGTAGGCGACCATGGCGCCCTTCGTGGCGACGACGTCCGGGCCCAGGCCCACCCGGAGCATCCGGGAGGACTGCAGGGTCCAGCGCTCCTGGCTCTGGCGTTCGAAGTTGTCCTGGGCGAAGAGCTCGCTGCGCACGGTGGCCTCCTGAGGGATCGGTGCCGGCTGTCCCGCCCATCGTGGCACCCGCGAACGGGCGCCGCAGCCCCGGCGCGGTCGGTAGAGTGGAAACCGTGACTTCCTCCGACCGCACCCCGTACTACATCACCACGGCCATCGCGTACCCCAACGGCACCCCGCACATCGGGCACGCCTACGAGGTGATCGCGACCGACGTCATGGCCCGGTTCAAGCGGCTGGACGGTTTCGACGTCCGCTTCCTGACCGGCACCGACGAGCACGGGCAGAAGATGCAGCAGACCGCGGAGAAGGAGGGGCTGACCCCCCGGGAGCTCGCCGACCGCAACGCGGAGCGCTTCCGGGCGATGGACGACGCCCTGAACATCTCCTACGACCGCTTCATCCGCACCACGGACCCCGACCACTACGCGGCCTCGGCGGCCATCTGGCGGCGCATGGAGGAGGCCGGGGACGTCTACCTCGGCAAGTACGCCGGCTGGTACTCGGTGCGCGACGAGGCGTTCTACGCCGAGGACGAGACCGAGCTGCGCGAGGACGGGCTGCGCTACTCGCTCGGCACCGGCACGGAGGTCACCTGGACGGAGGAGGAGTCCTACTTCTTCCGGCTCTCCGCCTACCAGGACCGGCTCCTGGCCCTCTACGAGCAGCAGGGCTTCGTGTTCCCGGAGACCCGCCGCAACGAGGTCGCCTCCTTCGTCCGCTCGGGCCTGGAGGACCTCTCGATCTCCCGCACCACCTTCGACTGGGGCGTGCCCGTGCCCGGCGACCCGGACCACGTGATGTACGTGTGGGTGGACGCACTGACCAACTACCTCACCGGGGTCGGCTTCCCGGACACCGACTCGGAGCTCTTCCGGCGCTACTGGCCGGCCGACGCGCACGTGATCGGCAAGGACATCGCCCGCTTCCACGCGGTGTACTGGCCGGCGTTCCTGATGTCGGCCGGGCTGCCCCTGCCCGAGCGGGTCTTCGCCCACGGGTTCCTGTTCAACCAGGGCGAGAAGATGTCCAAGTCCGTGGGCAACGTGATCGACCCGCACGCCCTGGTCGCCGAGTACGGGCTGGACCAGCTGCGCTTCTTCCTGCTGCGCGAGGTGCCCTTCGGCCAGGACGGCAGCTACTCGCACGACGCGATCCGCAACCGCATCAACTCCGACCTCGCCAACGACCTCGGCAACCTGGCCCAGCGCTCGCTGTCGATGGTCGCGAAGAACTGCGAGGGCCGGGTCCCGGCCCCGGGGGAGCTCACGGCCGAGGACCGGGCGATGCTCGACGCCGCGGCCGGCCTCTACGAGCCGGTGCGCGCGGAGTTCGACGAGCAGCAGTTCCACCGGGCCCTGGAGCTCGTCTGGCGGGTCGTCGCCGAGACCAACCGCTACTTCACCGCCCGGGAGCCGTGGAAGCTGCGCAAGACCGACCCGCAGCGGATGGCCACGGTGCTGTGGGTGACCCTCGAGGTCGTGCGCACGGTGGGGCTGCTCGTGCAGCCGGTGATGCCGGAGGCGGCCGGCCGGCTGCTCGACGTGCTCGGCCAGGCCGAGGGCGACGCCCGGCTCTTCACCGCCCTGGGCGCGCCGCTGGTCCCCGGCACCCCGCTGCCCGCCCCGGCGCCGGTGTTCCCCCGCTACGAGGAGCCGGCGGCCCTGCAGGCCTGAACCCTCGCGGCCGTCCGGCATGTGAGACGTCCGTCCGGAGCGTGGAAGCACGCGCCACGGCGCTCCTATCCTGAGGGCATGAGCGAGCCGACTCCCGCAGCAGCCCCCGCCCACCTGAGCATCGCCGTCGTCCCCGGCGACGGCATCGGCCCGGAGGTGGTGGCCGAGGCGGAGAGGGTCCTCGACGCCGTGACCTCCGCCGCCGGCGTCCGCGTGGACAAGCGTCGGTTCGGTCTCGGCGCCCAGCACTGGCTGGAGACGGGGGAGACTCTCACCGAGCAGACGCTGGAGGAGCTGCGCGGCCACGACGCCATCCTCTTCGGCGCGGTGGGCGCCGCCCCCGGCGACCGCCGGGTGCCCTCCGGGGTCATCGAGCGGGACGTGCTGCTGCGGATGCGCTTCGCCCTGGACCACTACGTGAACCTGCGCCCCTCCCGGCTCTACCCGGGCACCACCAGCCCGCTCGCCCGGCCTGGGGACATCGACTTCGTGGTGGTCCGCGAGGGCACCGAGGGCCCCTACGCCGGCAACGGCGGGGTGCTGCGCCCCGGCACCGACGCCGAGATCGCCACCGAGGTCTCGCTCAACACCGCCCACGGCGTGCGCCGGCTGGTGCGCTACGCGTTCGAGCTGGCCGCCCGGCGCGAGCGCAAGAAGCTCACCCTGGTGCACAAGCACAACGTCCTGGTCAACGCGGGGCGGCTCTACTCCCGGTTGGTCGAGGAGATCGGCGCCGGGTTCCCGGAGGTCGCGGTCGACTACCTGCACGTGGACGCGGCGACCATCTTCCTCACCACCGACCCGGCGCGCTTCGACGTGATCGTCACCGACAACCTCTTCGGCGACATCCTCACCGACCTGGCCGGCGCGGTCACCGGCGGCATCGGCCTGGCCCCGGCGGGCAACATCAACGCGGACCGCACCGCGCCGTCGATGTTCGAGCCGGTGCACGGTTCCGCGCCGGACATCGCCGGGCGGCAGCTGGCGAACCCGGTCGCGGCGATCCTGGCGACCGCCATGATGCTCGAGCACCTCGGCCTCCCGGAGCAGGCCGCCCGGATCGAGGCCGCCGTGCAGCAGGACCTCGCCGCGCACGGGACCGAGACGCGCAGCACCGCCCAGGTGGGCGACGGCGTGCTCGCCGCGCTGGCCTGAGCCGCCCCGCCCGCGTGCTCCGGGGATAGGCTGGGGCACGAACCATCCGCCCGCCCCGCGTGCCGGTCGCCACGGGGTCGACCCCGCAGGGAGACGCAGTGACCACTCAGCCCACCACCTTCGCCCACCACCTGACCCGGGACCCGGTCCCGGAGGAGGTGCGCGCGGCCATCCTCGCCGACCCGGGCTTCGGCACGAACTTCTCGGACCACATGGTGAAGATCGACTGGTTCGGCGACGTCGTCGCGGGCACGGGGAGCTGGAGCGACCCGCGGATCGAGCCGTACGGGCCGCTGGTGCTCGACCCCGCCGCCGCGGTGCTCCACTACGGCCAGGAGATCTTCGAGGGGCTGAAGGCCTATCGGCACGCGGACGGCTCCGTGTGGACGTTCCGGCCCGAGGCCAACGCGGCCCGGCTCAACCGCTCGGCCCGCCGGCTGGCGCTGCCGGAGCTGCCCGAGGAGATGTTCCTGGACTCCCTGCGCGAGCTCGTCGCCGTGGACGAGCAGTGGGTGCCGGACGGGGAGGGCGAGTCCCTGTACCTGCGTCCGTTCATGATCGCCACCGAGGCGTTCCTGGGCGTGCGCCCGTCCCGGCAGGTGCTGTACTCGGTGATCGCCTCCCCGGCCGGCAACTACTTCGGCGGGCCCGTGAAGCCGGTCGACATCTGGCTCTCCCGCGACTACGCCCGCGCCGGGCGCGGCGGCACCGGGGCGGCCAAGTGCGGCGGCAACTACGCGGCCTCGCTGGTCGCCCAGATCGAGGGCGAGTCCCACGGCTGCCAGCAGGTGATGTTCCTGGACCGGGACCGCGGGGACGCCGTCGAGGAGCTGGGCGGGATGAACGTGTTCTTCGTCCTCGGGGAGGACACGCTGGTCACCCCCGAGCTCACCGGGACCATCCTGGAGGGCGTCACCCGCACCTCGATCATCCAGCTCGCGCGCGACCGCGGGATGACCGTCGAGGAGCGCCGCTTCACCCTCGAGGAGTGGCGGGAGGGCTGGCGGTCGGGCGAGGTCACCGAGGCCTTCGCCTGCGGGACCGCGGCCGTGATCACGCCCATCGGCCGGCTCCTCTCCGCGGAGGGGACCATCGGCGAGGAGGGCGCCCGGCCCGGGGCCGTCACCATGGACATCCGCAAGCAGCTGCTGGACATCCAGACCGGCCGCGCGGAGGATCCCCACGGCTGGCTCACCCGCCTGGTCTGAGACCCCCGGCCCCCTCGGTGACCGGCCGAGGGGGCCGCGCGCCGCCCCGCGGGCCGTGGGATAGCCTGGGGCCATGCGAATTGCCAGGTTCACCGTCGACAACGAGATCCACTTCGGCGCGGTCCAGGGCGCGCCCGGCGCCGAGACGGTCACCGTCCTCGCGGGCGACCCGTTCTACACCGGGATCCACCCCACGGAGCAGCGCCACGAGCTCGCCGACGTCCGCCTCCTGGCCCCGGTGATCCCGCGCTCCAAGATCGTGTGCGTCGGGCGCAACTACGCCGACCACGCCGCGGAGCTGGGCAACGAGCTGCCCACCTCGCCGATGCTGTTCTTCAAGCCCAACACCTCCGTGGCCGGCCCCGGCGACCCGGTGACCCTGCCCCCGTGGACCGAGGAGGTCTCCTACGAGGCGGAGCTCGCCGTGGTGATCGGGCGGATGTGCAAGGACGTGCCCGTGGAGCGCGTGCCCGAGGTGGTCTTCGGCTACACCGCCGCCAACGACCTCACCGGCCGCGACGTGCAGCGCACCGACAACCAGTGGGCCCGCGCCAAGGGCTTCGACGGCGCCTGCCCGCTGGGACCCTGGATCGAGACCGACCTCGACACCTCCGCACTGGCCGTGCGCAGCCGCGTCAACGGGGAGACCAAGCAGGACGGCAGCACCCGGGACATGGTCTTCGACGTCCCGTTCCTCGTCTCCTACGTCTCCCAGGCGTTCACCCTGCTGCCCGGCGACGTGATCCTCACGGGCACCCCCGCCGGCGTCGGCATCGTCGACGAGGGCGACCGCATCGAGGTCGAGGTCGAGGGCATCGGCGTCCTGCCCACCGTCCTGCGCCGCTGACGCCCGCGGCCGCACGCCTCGCCCACCCATCCACGCACCCACCGACGTCCCGAAAGAGCCATGACCGAAAAGCCCGCCACCCCGGCCACCGCCTCCACCTCTTCGCCCGTGCGGGTGCGCTTCTGCCCGTCCCCGACCGGCACCCCGCACGTGGGACTGATCCGCACCGCGCTGTTCAACTGGGCCCACGCCCGCCACACCGGCGGGACCATGGTGTTCCGCGTCGAGGACACCGACACCCAGCGGGACTCCGAGGAGAGCTACCAGCAGCTGCTCGAGGCGCTGGCCTGGCTCGGCATCGACTGGGACGAGGGTGTGGAGACCGGTGGTCCGCACGCCCCCTACCGGCAGTCCCAGCGCCTGGACATCTACCGCGACGTCGCCGCGAAGCTGCTGGCGCACGGGGCCGTCTACGAGGCCTACTCGACCCCGGAGGAGGTCGAGGCCCGCCACCGCGCCGCCGGCCGCGACCCCAAGCTGGGCTACGACAACTACGACCGGGACCTCACCGAGGAGCAGATCGCGGCCCACCGGGCCGAGGGCCGGGAGCCGGTGCTGCGGCTGCGGATGCCGGACGAGGACATCGTGGTCCACGACATGATCCGCGGCGAGATCGTCTTCCGGGCCGGGTCCATCCCGGACTACGTCGTGGTGCGCGCCAACGGCCAGCCGCTGTACACCCTCACCAACCCGGTGGACGACGCCCTGATGGAGATCACCCACGTGCTCCGAGGGGAGGACCTGCTCTCCTCGACGCCGCGCCAGATCGCCCTCTTCCGCGTGCTGGTGGAGATCGGCGTCGCGCAGTACGTGCCCGAGTACGGGCACCTGCCCTACGTCATGGGGGAGGGCAACAAGAAGCTCTCCAAGCGCGACCCCGAGTCCAGCCTGTTCCACCTCAGGGACAGCGGCTTCGTCCCCGAGGGCCTGCTCAACTACCTGGCCCTGCTCGGCTGGTCCCTGTCCGCGGACGAGGACGTGTTCACCGTGGAGCAGCTGGTGGCCCACTTCGACGTCCACGACGTCCTGGCCAACCCGGCCCGCTTCGACCTCAAGAAGGCCACGGCCATCAACGGCACGCACGTGCGCCTGCTCGAGCCCGCCGACTTCCGCGACCGCCTCGTCCCCTACCTGCAGACGGCGGGGGTGCTGGGGGAGACCCTGACCGAACGAGAGGCCGCGGTCCTCGACCAGGCCGCCCCGCTGGTGCAGGAGCGGATGAACCTGCTGGGGGAGGCCCCCGAGCTGCTGTCGTTCCTGTTCGCCGCCGACGACGAGATCGAGCTCGCCGACGACGCCCGCAAGCAGCTCAAGGACTCCGCCGGCGACGTCCTCCGGGCCGCCCTCGAGGCCCTGGAGCCCCTCGAGGACTGGCGCGCCCCGGCGCTGGAGACCGCTCTGCGCGAGGCGATCGTCGACGGGCTGGGCATCAAGCCCCGCCTCGCGTTCGGCCCCGTCCGCACCGCCGTGTCCGGGCGGCGGATCTCGCCGCCGCTGTTCGAGTCCCTGGAGATCCTCGGCAAGGACTCCTCCCTCGCCCGGATCCGCGCGCTCGCCGGACAGCTCGGCTGAGCCCCGCACCACGACGACACCGGCCCCGGCCACCGCACACGGTGGGCGGGGCCGGCGTCGTCGTGCGGCCCGGGCGCGCGCGGGAGCGCGCGGCGGCGTAGCCTGGACCCAGGGGGCGATGGCCATGGACCGGACCGACGACGAGATCACCCGGATGCGCACCGGCCGCCCGCAGCACCGCAACCCGGTGCAGCGGGACACCATCACCTGGCTGCGCACCGGTGCCGAGACAGGCGGTGAGCACGCCCTGCTCCACGTCGAGGTGGAGCCCGGAGGGGAGGTGCTCGCCCACTACCACCGCCGGATCGGGATGCACCTGCGGGTCCTGGAGGGGACCCTGCGCGTCCAGGTGGGGCACGTGGTGCGGGACCTCGGTCCCGGCCGCGAGGTGGAGATCCCGGAGGAGCACCTGTTCCGGTGGAAGAACCCGAGCGCCGCGTCGGCCCGGTTCGTCGTCGAGTTGCGTCCGGCGCCGGCCTGCCTCGAGAAGGGCCTGGTCGCCCTGTACGGCCTCGCCCGTGACGGGCGCACCCGCCGCGACGGCAGGCCGAGGAGCCTGCTCCGCACGGCGCTGCTGATGCAGTGGACCGACATCGGCCTGCCGGGGATCTACCGGTGGCTGGGGCCCGTGCTGCGGGGGCTCGCCGCAGCGGCCTGCCGGCGGGGGATCGACCGGGAGCTGGAGGAGCGCTACTGCCGGTGACCCCGATTTGCCGCCCCGGCCGAAGGCCGGTATAGTTTTCTTGCGTTGCGCCGGTCGGTGCGGGAAACCGCAGAGACCGGGGACGACAGTGGGATATGGTGTAATTGGCAACACTACGGTTTCTGGTACCGTCATTCTAGGTTCGAGTCCTGGTATCCCAGCGCTGATCGCTCGATCAGTAGGGCCCCATCGTATAGCGGCCTAGTACGCCGCCCTCTCACGGCGGTAACGCGGGTTCGAATCCCGCTGGGGTCACCTCGAGAAGAACCCCCGGACTGCACGGTCCGGGGGTTCTTCCGCGTCCGGGTTCGGCGGAGCCGGCGCCGCGCGGTCCCGCACCGGGCGGTGCGGCGCCCCTCCCGGAACCTGGTACAGTGTACGAGTCCGGTGGCGGGAGGCCGCCGACCGGACAGCCGCGGCCCCATCGTATAGCGGCCTAGTACGCCGCCCTCTCACGGCGGTAACGCGGGTTCGAATCCCGCTGGGGTCACCAGCAGAAGCCCCCCGGACCGGACGGTCCGGGGGCTTCTCCGTGCCCGGGGGAGACGCGCCCCGCCGACCATCCGGCGCCTCCACCACTAAGTACGCTGACAGTCCGGGCTCCGACTGCTACCGTGGCAGGACATCGCAGGACCCGGCGCCGGGTCTCCGGCGCCCACCGCCGAAGGAGCAGACGTGAACGACATCCCTCAGCACGACGACCTCCCGCTGCCCGACTACGACCACCTGCCTGTCGGGGTGCTCGGTTCGAAGATCACCGGTCTCGACGAGTCGGGCCTGCAGCAGCTGCTCGCCTACGAGCGCGCGCACGGGGACCGGCTGCCGGTCGTCCAGGTCCTCGAACGCCGGCTCGAGGCGCTGCGCCAGGGCGCCGAACCCAGTGGGCCGGTCCCCACCGATGCCCCCGAGGTCTCCTCGTCCAGCCAGGGGTCCCCGGTCTCTCCGGAGACCTCCGGCCCGCCGATCAATCCGCCGTCCCAGGGCACGCCGTTCAATCCAGCCCAGCCGCGCTGACGGCTCCACCGCCGCACGGCTGGCGGCCCGGCGGTACGCCCGCTGCGGGCACGCACGTGCGCGGTGACGCCGGGGATCCGCATGCCCGGATCCGTCCGCCCGCCGCCGTCCGCACGGATGCCCGGAGCGAGCACCCCGGTGCTGCTCTCATGCGGCGCCGGGGGTGAGGACCCGCCGGGCCGGTCGCGGCCCGGCGGGTCCTGCGCTCAGGCCAGGGAGGCGTCCAGGGTGATGTCCACGGACAGGGCCTGGGAGACGGGGCAGTTCGCCTTGGCCTCGTCGGCCAGGCGCGCGAAGTCCTCGGCCGAGAGGTCCTCGACCTCCGCCTGCACGGTGAGCACGATGCCCGTGATGCCCTCACCGGCGACGAACGTCACCTCCGCGCTGGTGTCCAGGCGGGTGGGCGGGGTGTCGTTCTGCGCCAGCCCGTTGGACAGGGCCATGGCGAAGCAGGTGGCGTGGGCGGAGGCGATGAGCTCCTCGGGGCTCGTCCGCGACCCCGCACCCTCCTCCGCGCGGGCCTTCCAGTCCACGTCGAACGGGCCCAGGCCCGATCCGGACATGCGGGTGCTTCCCGAGCCGCTGAAGAGATCGCCGTTCCAGACGGTGCTGGCCTTGCTGACGACGGGTTTCGGCATGGTTCCTCCTGAGGTCCACGGCACGCGGGCGATCCGCCTGCCGGCGCCGGGCGGCGCTGCTGTCACGGTAACGGATCGGGCTGGCGGTTGAGAGCCCGGTGCCACCGGTTCCGCGCCCGGCGTGACGCCCGGCAGTGCACGGGCCGGCGGGCGCGTCGGCCGCTAGCCGAGGGGCGTGCGCGGCGGCCCGGGATCGCGAGGCTTGGCCCGGTCCGTGACGGCGCGGGCGGTGGCGTGCGCGGCACCGGATACGACCCGCTCCAGGGGGCCTCGGCCGAAGGCGTGCCGCCAGGCCAGGGCCACGAGGGCGGAGACCACCAGGCAGGCGAGGAACCACAGCAGGGGGCTGCTGTAGTGCACCTCGGTGGAGAGCAGGACCAGCTGGGCGACGTACAGGGTGAGGGCCATGGCGCCCATGGCGGTCAGCGGCAACAGCCACGTGGCGAACTGCCGCTCCAGGAGCAGGAGGGCGGCGAGCGCCGCCAGGCTCACCCCGAGGCTCCACGCGACGGACAGCGGCGTGTTGACGTGGGGGGCGGCGATCACCTGCCACCACAGGGTGTTCGTGGGCAGCTCGCCCTCGGCCCCGAAGACGAGGATGTGCTCGAGGTCCGCCCGGGTCAGGGACTCGATGCTGTACAGGAGCACGTTGTAGCCGTCCGCGGCGTAGAGGAGCAGCCAGGAGAGGAGCTTAGAGAAGGCCGCGAGACCGAGCCCGGCCGCCAGGAGCCGGAGCTGGACGTGCAGGTTCTTGAGGTTGAGCCGGCCCACGGCCAGGCCCGCCAGCAGATAGGCCAGGTAGGTCACCGCCGGGTACGCGCCCGTGACGAGCAGCTGCCAGAAGACCGCCACGGGCTCCGTGAACAGGCTCGCGAACGTCGGGTTCGCGTCCGTGTGCTCCGGCACCCGGTCGACGAGCCAGTGGATGAGCAGCGGCCCCAGCACCAGGAAGGCGCCGGAGCACGCCAGCAGGGTCCGTGCCCGCAGGCCCAGGAACGGCAGGGCGAGCAGGAAGAAGGCGCCGTAGTAGACGAGGATGCCGACGGCCGGAGGCTCCGGGGGCATCAGGTACCCGATCGTCAGGCCGACCAGCATGATGAGCAGGGCCCGCACGGCCGTCCCGGCCCGCACCGCCGTGAGATCCCTGCCCCGGCGCGGCCGGCGTCCTCCGGAGGCGAGGGCGAGCGCCACGCCGGCGAGCAGGGCGAAGAGCGCCGCGGAGTCCCCGGCGAAGAGCAGCCACGACAGCGTCGGCCTGTTGTTGTCCGGGTAGGCGTCCGGCAGGAAGTGGACGGCGGTCATGCCCACGAGCGCCAGGCCGCGGGCTGCGTCGACGGCGACCACCCGTCCGGCCGACCGGCGGGGATCTAGCCCGCCGGCGGCCTCCGTGGCCCGGTCCCGCGTGGAGTGGTCGTTCATGCGTCCCGCCGTTCTGTCTCTCGTCCCCCGGTGCGGCAGCGCTCAGGATCGTGCGTGCGCTGCCGCCAATCTTTGCACCCCCCGGTCGTGGACGCGGCAACGTTGCGCTCGGCGACCCGGCGGCGACCCGGCCGCGGTGGCCGGGTCCGTCAGGAGGCCGCGCTCAGCGCGGGCTCGGGCAGGGGGACGGGAAGCTCACCGGCACGGCGCTGCAGGATCCCGTGCCGCAGCCGACGCCGGGCGTCCAGGGCGGTGGCCGCGTCGCCGGAGGAGGGTTGCTCCGGGGTGAGGATCTCCACGGCGTCGCCGAGGCCAGGATCCTGCGCCACCGCCTCGCGGAGCAGATCGAGGGCGTGCGGGTCCAGATCGCGCACGCAGCTGAGGTCCAGGCGCACGGTGGCCGCGGGGAGCATCGTGCGGGCTCGCCGCAGCACGGGGTGCAGCCTCTGCTGGTTGACCGGGGTCACGGCACCGGTCACGTCGACGCGGACGTACCGGCCGTCGAGGTCCACCTCGACGAGGACGGAGATCTTGCGCTGCACAGGTGCACTCCTTCACGGGACGACCGGTCGTGCACCCCCGGCAACTGGTCAGCCTGCTGTCCGTCAGGGTGCCCTGGAATGCTAAGCCGACTGTCGGTCGTGGTGCAAGCCCGGGCTCCTCCGGGAGAGGGTGCGGTCCCCGGGGCAATGCTGGAGACCCGGGGCAATGCTGAAGAAACGACGAAGATCCGCGCGCAGGGCCCGCTCCCGCGGGACCGGCGACCCGCCCGGGAGGACACTGGACGCATGGGAACTGCTGTCGAGAACGCCGCCCGCCCGGCCGGACGGGTGCTGGTGGTGGACGACGAGAAGGCGCTCGCGGGGATGGTCGCGTCCTACCTGGTGCGGGCCGGGTACGACGTCGCCCAGGCGCACACCGGTCCGGCCGCCCTGGAGGCGGCGAGCGCCGGCGCGCCCGACGTGGTGATCCTGGACCTCGGCCTGCCCGGGCTGGACGGGGTCGAGGTGTGCCGGAGGATCCGTGCCTCCTCGGAGTGCTACGTCCTGATGCTGACCGCCCGCGGGGACGAGGAGGACCGGCTCGCCGGGCTGGCCACGGGTGCCGACGACTACATCACCAAGCCGTTCAGCGTCCGCGAGCTCGTCGCCCGCGTGCAGGCGGTCATGCGGCGCCCGCGCACCGTCGCCCGGCCGGACGGCGCCGTCGCGCCGCACGTGGTGGGGGACCTGGAGGTCGACGTCCCGGGCCGGCAGGTGCGGGTGGCGGGGGAGCGGGTGACCCTGACCCGCACCGAGTTCGACCTGCTGGCGGCCCTCGCCCAGCGGCCCCGGGAGGCGATGTCCCGCCGCCGGCTCATCGACGTGGTCTGGGACCCGGCCTGGGTGGGGGACGAGCACCTCGTGGACGTCCACATCGGCCACCTGCGGCGCAAGATCGGGGACGACCCGGCCGCGCCGCGCTACGTGGAGACCGTCCGCGGGGTCGGCTACCGGATGGTGGCACCGTGACGGCGCGGCGCGAGCGCGGCCTGGCGGCGCGCTTCCTGCTCGCCCAGCTGCTGGTGGTGGCGGCGAGCGTGCTCGCCGCGGCGGTCGTGGCCTCCCTCGCCGGTCCGCCGCTGTTCCACGAGCACCTGGTGCGCGCCGGCGCCGAGCCGGACCCGGCCCAGCTGATGCACGTCGAGCGGGCCTACCGGGACGCCGGCCTGTGGACGCTCGGCGTGGCCCTGGTCACGGCGCTGGCCTGCGCCCTGGCCGTCAGCGCCTCCCTGGCCCGCCGGCTGCGCGGTCCGCTCGCCGCCCTCACCCGGGCCGCGCAGGACCTGGCCCGGGGCCGCTGGGGCGCCCGGGTCCCGGCGATGGGTGCCGGCAGCGAGGTCGACGCCCTGGCGGCCGCCTTCAACGTGATGGCCGCCGAGCTCGAGGCCACCGAGGGCGTCCGGCGCCGGATGCTCTCCGACCTCGCGCACGAGATGCGCACCCCCCTGTCCGTGCTCGGCGTCTACCTCGAGGGTCTCGAGGACGGCGTCACCGAGTTCGACGCGAGCACCGGCGCCGTCCTGGCCGAACAGCTCTCCCGGCTCACACGGCTGGTGGAGGACATCGACGACGTCTCCCGCGCCGAGGAGGGGCGCATGGTCCTGGAGCGCTCACCCGTGGCCGTGGCCCAGCTGCTGGGCGCCGCCGCGGACGCGGCCCGGGAGGCCGCTGCCGCCGAGGGGGTGGCGCTGCGGGTCGAGGACGACGCGCCCGGTGCGGTCCTGCCCGTCGACCCGCAGCGGATGGGGCAGGTGCTGGGCAACCTGCTCTCCAACGCCCTGCGCCACACCCCGCCCGGCGGGGAGGTGGTCCTCGGCGCCGCCCGGGCCGGCACCACGGCTGTGGTGCTGCGGGTCGACGACACGGGGGAGGGCATCGCGGCGGAGCACCTGCCGCACGTCTTCGAGCGCTTCTACCGCGGGGACACCGCCCGGGACCGGGAGCACGGCGGCTCCGGCATCGGGCTCACCATCTCCAGGGCCCTCGTGGAGGCCCACGGCGGTGCGCTCGAGGCGAGCTCGGCCGGCCCCGGGCGGGGTGCCGAGTTCCGGGTGGTGCTGCCCGTCCGGTGCCCCGCGCCCTCCGACCACGCGGTGCCGGCGGCCGATCCCTTGAGTTATACCCCAGGGGGGTATACTCTCGGGGACACGGACAGGCCCGGGCCGGCACGCGGCGCGGTCGCACCGGAGCCGCCGCCCATGTCGCGCAGCCGCGGAAGGAGCTCGTCATGAACACCCCGGACACCCACCCGGACCCGCACGGGGACGGCCTCGGACGCCACCCCGGCGACTCCGAGACACACGGGCAGGCCATGCCGCACGGTCCCGTCCACTCGGCCGTGGACGAGGAGCACACGGTCCACACCCACGGCGAGCACGCCGGCCACTCCACGGCGATGTTCAAGAACCGGTTCTGGCTCTGCCTCGCGCTGGCGGTCCCGGTGGTGGTCCTCAGCCCGATGGTCGGCCACCTGCTGGGCTACCACGTTCCCGGGTTCCCGGGCTCGGCCTGGCTGCCGCCGGTGCTGGGAACGGTGATCTTCGGCTACGGCGGACTGCCCTTCCTGCGGGGAGGGCTCACCGAGCTGAGGTCCCGGCAGCCCGGGATGATGCTGCTGATCGCCATGGCGATCTCGGTCGCGTTCGTCGCCTCGTGGGTCACCACGCTCGGCATCGGCGGCTTCGAGCTGGACTTCTGGTGGGAGCTGGCCCTGCTCGTGGTGATCATGCTGCTGGGCCACTGGATGGAGATGCGCGCCCTGGGCGCGGCCTCGAGCGCCCTGGACGCCCTGGCGGCCCTGCTGCCCGACGAGGCGGAGAAGGTCGTGGCGGACGGGACCGTGACCGTGCGGATCGGCGAGCTCTCCGCGGGCGACGTGGTGCTGGTCCGCTCCGGAGCCCGCGTGCCGGCCGACGGGGTGGTCCTCGACGGGACGGCGGAGTTCGACGAGTCCATGATCACGGGCGAGTCCCGGACCGTCTCCCGGTCGCCCGGCGACACGGTCGTGGCGGGGACGGTCGCCACCGACAGCACCGTGCGGGTGCGGGTCGAGGCCGTGGGGGCCGACACCGCCCTGGCCGGCATCCAGCGGATGGTCGCCGACGCCCAGGAGTCCTCGTCCCGCGCCCAGGCCCTGGCCGACCGCGCCGCCGCGCTGCTGTTCTGGTTCGCCCTGGCGGCCGGCATCCTCACCGCCGTCGCCTGGACGCTCCTGGGCAGCCCCGACGACGCGGTGGTCCGGACGGTCACCGTGCTGGTCATCGCCTGCCCCCACGCCCTGGGGCTGGCCATCCCACTGGTCATCGCCATCTCCACCGAGCGCGCCGCCCGCGCCGGGGTGCTGATCAAGGACCGTCTGGCCCTGGAGCGGATGCGCACCATCGACGTGGTCCTGTTCGACAAGACCGGCACCCTCACCGAGGGCGCCCACGCCGTCACCGGCGCCGCCCCCGTGCCCGGCACCTCCGAGGGCGAGCTCCTCGCCCTGGCCGCCGCGGCCGAGGCCGACAGCGAGCACCCGGTGGGCCGGGCCATCGTCACCGCCGCCGCGCACGACGCCGCCGCGCGGCGGCTGGACCTGCGCGGCACCGACTTCCGAGCGGCCACCGGCCGGGGCGTGAGCGCCACCGTCGAGGGCGCCCGGATCACGGTCGGCGGGCCCAACCTGCTGCGCGAGCTCCGCCTCGAGACCCCCGCCGCCCTGGGGCCGACGGTCCACGAGTGGACCGCCCGCGGCGCCGGCGTGCTCCACGTGCTGCGCGACGGGCAGGTCCTCGGCGCCCTGGCCCTGGAGGACACGGTCCGCGCGGAGTCCCGCGCCGCGGTGGCCGCCCTGCAGGACCGCGGGGTGAAGGTCGCCATGATCACCGGCGACGCCCGCCAGGTCGCCGACGCCGTGGGCGCCGAGCTGGGCATCGACGAGGTCTTCGCCGAGGTCCTTCCGCAGGACAAGGACAGCAAGGTCGTCGAGCTGCAGGACCGCGGCATGACCGTGGCGATGGTCGGCGACGGCGTCAACGACGCCCCGGCCCTCGCCCGCGCCGAGGTGGGCATCGCGATCGGGGCCGGCACCGACGTGGCCATGGAGTCCGCCGGGGTGGTCCTGGCGGGCAACGACCCCCGCTCGGTGCTGTCGATGATCGACCTCTCCCGGGCCAGCTACACCAAGATGATCCAGAACCTGGTGTGGGCGGCCGGCTACAACGTCGTCGCCGTTCCCCTGGCCGCCGGTGTCCTCGCGCCCGCCGGGATCGTGCTGTCCCCGGCCGTGGGCGCGGTCCTGATGTCGGTCTCCACCATCGTCGTCGCCCTCAACGCCCAGCTGCTGCGCCGGCTCGACCTGTCCCCGGCCCACCTGGCCGCCACCGGCGCCGAGTCCGGCCGCGCGGAGGCGCGGCCCCCCGCCGTCCCGGCCCGCTGACCGACCACCCCGCAGACACCGAACGAAGGACCGACACCATGACCCGCACCACCACGCTCCCCGCCCTCGCGCTCGCCGCCGTGCTCGCACTCGCCGGCTGCGGGAACGGCCAGGAGGCGGAGACGCCGGCCACCGGCGGCGCGAGCCCCGCCGCGGACGCCACCCCGACCGGGAGCACCCCGACCGGGAGCACCCCGACCGCGAACACGTCGACCGGGTCCGCGCCGGCCTCCGGCGCCGCCACGGAGATCTCCGGCGAGCACAACGACGCCGACGTCATGTTCGCGCAGATGATGATCCCCCACCACGAGCAGGCGGTGCAGATGAGCGAGGTCCTCCTGGGCAAGGACGGTGTCCCCCAGGACGTCCGGGACCTCGCCGAGCGGGTGGCGCAGACGCAGGAGCCCGAGATCGAGCGGATGCAGGCGATGCTGACGGCCTGGGACGCTCCCGCGACCCCGGACGAGTCGGCCACGGCCCACGGCGGCCACGGATCCGGCATGGTCGACGAGCAGGGCATGAACTGGCTGCGCGAGGCCGAGGAGGGGCCCGAGGCCGCCGGACTGTACCTGGAGCAGATGATCCGCCACCACGAGGGCGCCACCGAGATGGCCCGCGACGAGGTGGAGGAGGGATCCAACCCGGAGGCCGTCGAGCTCGCCGGGGAGATCGTCGAGGCCCAGGAGGCGGAGATTCAGGAGATGAGGACGATGCTGGAGGAGCTGGATCGGCCATGATGTGGGGCGACGGCATGGGCTGGGGCATGGGCTGGATGTGGATCTTCTGGCTCCTGCTGATCGTGGGCATGGTGGTCCTGGTGGTCGTGCTCGTGAAGCTGCTGACCGGCGGCGAGAGCGGCCGGAGCCGCCGCAACGGTCCCGCCTCACCGTCCGGTCCGCGACCCCGCCGGTCCCTCGAGATCCTGGAGGAGCGCTACGCGCGCGGGGAGATCAGCACCGAGGAGTACCGCGAACGGCTGCGCACCCTGGAGGAGGGCGACCGGTGAGCCCGCTGACGCGCCGGCAGCTGCTGGCCCTGGGAGCCGCCGGGGCGGGCGCCGCGGCCGTGGGCGGGGCGGGGCTGTGGTGGACCGGCGGCGGCGAGGCCCTCGGCGGCGGCCGCGGACTGGTCCAGCCCGAGGTGCTGAGCGCCGCCGACGGACTGCTCGAGCTGGACCTCGCGGCCGCCCCGGCCACGGTCCGCGTCGGGGCGCGCACGGCGCACGTCCAGGCCTTCAACGGCTCCCTGCCCGGCCCCACCCTGCGGCTGCGGCCCGGGAACACGCTGCGGGTGGCGATGACCAACCGGCTGGAGGTCCCGACCAACCTGCACGTGCACGGGCTGCACGTCTCCCCGGAGGGCCACGGGGACAACCCGTTCGTGAGCATCGCACCGGGGGAGTCCTTCGACTACGACCTCGCCCTGCCGGAGGACCACCCGCCGGGCACCTACTGGTACCACCCGCACCGGCACGGCCACGTGGCCGACCAGCTGGCGGCCGGCCTCTACGGGGCGATCGTCGTCGAGAGCCCCGACCCCGTCCCGGTGACGCGCGAGCGCGTCCTGGTCGTCTCGGACATCACCCTGGACGCCTCCGGCGTGCTCGCCGCGGTCTCCCCGCCGGAGCAGATGATGGGCCGGGAGGGCGAGACCGTGCTGGTCAACGGCCAGGTCCGTCCCGCGGCCACCGCCGCCCCCGGGGAGCGGGAGCTGTGGCGGGTCGTCAACGCCTGCCCGGCCCGGTTCCTGCGGCTGACCCTCGACGGCCAGACCCTGCGGCTGTCCGGACGCGACGTCGGCCGCCTGCCCGCACCGCGCGAGATCACCGAGGTGACCCTGGCCCCCGGCAACCGGGCGGAGCTGCTGGTGGACACCCGCGGGGGCACTTCCACGCTGACCGCCGCCCCGGTGGACCGCGGAAGCATGGACGGCATGATGGGCGGGCGGACGCCCGGGGACGGCCCGGGCAACGACGAGCCGATCGAGCTGCTCACCCTGGAGGTCACCGGGGCCCCGGCCGGGGCCGTGGGTCCGGTGCCTCCCGGGCCCGCGCCGCGGGACCTGCGCGGGGAGCCCGTGGCCGCCCGGCGGACCCTGGACTTCGCCATGGGCATGGACGGCGGCATGATGAGCGGCGGGATGATGGGCAGCACGCGCGGTCCCGGCTCGATGACGACCTTCACGATCAACGGGGAGCCGTTCGACGAGGACCGCACCGACCAGCGCGTCGCCCCGGGGACCGTGGAGGAGTGGACGCTGACCAACTCCAGCCCCATGGACCACCCGATGCACCTGCATGTCTGGCCGATGCAGGTCGTGGCGGACGGGGACGGGGACGTCGACGCCCCTCTCTGGCTGGACGTGGTCGACATCCCGGCCTTCGGAGAGGTGGTGGTCCGGGTGGCCTTCGACGACTTCACCGGCCGCACCGTCTACCACTGCCACATCCTCGACCACGAGGACCTCGGCATGATGGGCACCGTCGAGGTCCGCTGACCGCACAGCCCACCGCACCGACGCACCCACCCACTGATCCGGAGGAGGACCGTGGAACGCCGCGACACGCACGACGACACCCACGACGACACGCACGAGCACCGGACGACGCAGCAGGAGCAGGCGCACGGAACGGACCGGGAGCAGGACCGGGACCAGAAACTGTCCCTGACCGGGTCCGTCGCCCTGGGGACGGGGGTGATGATCGGCGCGGGCATCTTCGCCCTGGTGGGGCAGGTGGCCGAGCTGGCCGGCGGCTGGGTGCCGTGGGCGTTCCTCGCCGGGGCCGTGGTCGTCGCCTTCAGCTCCTACTCCTACATCCGCTACTCGGCCGCCAACCCGTCCTCCGGCGGGATCGCCATGCTGCTCAAGGCCGCCTACGGCCCCGGGGTGGTGGCCGGGTCCTTCGCCCTGTTCATGTACGTCTCGATGATCCTCGCCCAGTCCCTGCTCGGGCGCACCTTCGGCACCTACCTGCTGCGCCCCTTCGGGATGCAGGACTCCGCGGTGTGGGTGCCGGTGCTGGCGGTGGTGGCGATCGTTGCCGCGGCGCTGGTGAACCTCGTGGGCAACCGCTGGGTGGAGCGCTCCGCCACGGTGACGGCCGCGCTCAAGATCGCCGGCATCGGGATCCTGGCCGTCGGCGGGATCCTCGCCGCCGGCGTCGACTCGCTGGACCGGCTGGTCACCGTCGCCGACCGCACCCCGCCGGAGGCGGGGTGGCCGGGCTTCCTGGCCGGGGTCACCCTGTGCATCCTCGCCTACAAGGGCTTCACCACGATCACCAACCAGGGTGCGGACCTGGCCCGTCCCGAGCGCAACATCGGACGCTCCATCATGATCTCCATCGCCCTGTGCACCGTGCTCTACCTGCTGATCACGGTGGCCGTCACCGGCAGCCTGAGCGTGCCGGAGATCGTGGCCGCGCGCGACTACGCGCTCGCCGAGGCGGCCGAGCCCATGTTCGGCGTCTGGGGCGTGCGGCTGACCGTGGCCATCGCGGTCGTCGCCACGCTCTCGGGCCTGGTCGCGAGCCTCTTCGCGGTCTCGAAGCTCTACGACATGCTCCGGGACATGGGCCAGGCCCCCGGGCTGCCGGGAAAGGAGTGCCACCAGTCGCTGTCCATCACGGCGGGACTGGCCATCGTCATGGCCGCCTTCTTCGACCTGTCCCAGATCGCCGCGCTGGGGGCGATCCTCTACCTGGCGATGGACATCGCCATCCACCTCGGCATCCTCCGCCACCTCAAGGACGACGTGCAGGCCAGGCCCTGGATCCCCTGGGTCGCGATCGCCCTCGACGTCGCGGTGCTCGTGCCGTTCGTGCTGCTGAAGGCCCGGGCGGACCCGTTCACCCTGGTGGTCACCGCCGTGGTGGCCGCGGTGATCGTCGCCGCCCAGTGGGTCACGGTGCGCCGCCGGTCCGGCGCCTCGGAGGGCCGGTAGCCGGAGCAGGCTCCGGCCGAGCGTGGAACCACCGGTCCTCCGGGGCCCGGAGCGGCCCGGATCGCGCCGGGCCGCACCGCCCGAGGCCGCTGCCCGGCACCACGCCCGCGCGACGGGGGCCGGGAAGGACCGACGCCGTGCCGGGCGCGTCCGAGGGGCTCGTCCCGCGCGTCGGAACGGGTCCGGGCACCGCGCTCGCCGGGACCCGGGTGCTACGCTCCGATGAGCGCGACGACACGCCGCGACAGGCCTCGGCCTGCCGACCCGGATGGAGGCGAACACCGTGCCCCCGTACCCCGACACGGCCGGCCCCGACGACCGGGGCCGCACCTTCGGCGTCGAGGAGGAGCTGCTCCTCGTGGACGCCGAGACCCTCGAGCCCGCGGCGGTGAGCCGGGACGTGGTCCGTGACCACGACCGGCACCCGGTGGACTCCGGGCACCGGATCAGCACCGAGCTGCAGCAGGAGCAGATCGAGGTCGCCGGGCCCCCGGTGCAGGGGCTCGAGGAGCAGCTCGCCGCGATCCGGCAGGGCCGGGCGCTCCTGGACGCCGCCGCGGGCCGCCGGGGAGCCCGGGCCGTGGCGCTGGCCTCACCGGTGTTCCCGGCCCGGCCCCACCTCGTGCCCCAGCCCCGCTACGAGTGGCTGCACGAGCGGTACGGCATGGTCGTCGAGGACCAGCTGACCTGCGGTCTGCACGTCCACGTGGGGATCTCCGGCCCGGACGAGGGCGTGGCCGTGCTGGACCGGATCCGCGGCTGGCTGCCGGTCCTGCTGGCGCTCAGCGCCAACTCGCCCTTCTGGTACGGCCGGGACACCGGGTTCGGCAGCTTCCGGTACCAGACGTGGACCCGCTGGCCCACGTCCGGTCCCGACGAGCTCCTGGCCACGGTCCCGGAGTACGACCGCCGGTGCGCGGCCCTGCTGCGCTCCGGGCTGGCCCTGGACCGCGGCATGCTGTACTTCGACGCCAGGCTCTCCGCCCGGTACCCCACCGTGGAGATCCGGATCGCCGATGTGTGCCTCGAGGCCGAGCACGCCGCGGTGCTCGCGGCCCTCGCCCGCGCCCTGGTCGAGACGGCCGCCGGGCAGTGGCGGAGCGGCGCCGCGGCGCCGCCGATCGGCGTGGGCCAGCTGCGTGCCTGGTCGTGGCAGGCCAGCGCCGCCGGGCTCGACGGGACGCTGGTCAGCCCGGTCTCCGGCGCGCCCGCGCCCGCGGAGGAGGTCGTGGCGGCGCTGCTGGCGCACGTGCGCCCCGCCCTCGAGGCGCAGGGCGAGCAGGAGTCCGTGGCCCGGATGGTGGCGGCCCTCCTGCAGGGAGGGTCCGGGGCACGGCGTCAGCGCGAGGCCTGGGGGGCGCGGCAGGACCCGCACGACGTGGTCCGCGCGGCCCTCGAGGCGACCCACCGGTGAGGCGGGTCACCGACGACCGGAAGGGCTCCCCGCGCCGGGGCCCCGGCCCGGCCCGGGCGGAGGAGCGCGCCGCACCGCCCGTTGCGAGCACCGGCCGGGTGCGCCGGCATCCCCTGCTCCGGCGGCGCCGCGTCGTCGTCGGGCCCCACACGGTGGACGTGCGCGGGACCTTCGACCCCGCCCGTCCGCCGGTGGTCCTGGTGCACGGGATCGGGATGTCGGGGGCGTACTTCCTGCGCCTGGCGGACGAGCTCGCCGTGACCCGCGACGTGTACGCCCTGGACCTGCCGGGCTACGGCACGACACCGAAGCCGCGGCAGCCCCTCTCCGTGGCCGAGCTGGGGGAGGCCGCCGCGGGGGCGGTCGCGGCGCTGGGGCTGTCGAGGCCCGTCCTGGTCGGGCAGTCCATGGGCTGCCAGGTCGTCGTGGACGCCGTCAGGGACCATCCCGGACTGTGCTCGGGCTACGTCCTCGTCGGGCCCACCGTGGACCCGGACGCGCCCAGCCGGCCGGCCCAGGGGTGGCGGCTGCTGCGGGACACGCTGCGCGAGCCGCCGCGGACCAACGCCCTCGTCCTCCGGGACTACCTGCGGATGGGCCCGCTCCGCTACCTGCGCACCACCCGGTCCATGGTCCGGGACCGGATCGAGGAGGACATCCGGGGTTGCACGGTTCCGGGCCTGATCGTGCGGGGAGGGCGGGACCCCATCGCCCCGCACGACTGGGTGCGGCGACTGGCCCGGGCCGCCCCCGACGCCCGGGTGGTGGAGATCCCCGGTGCCCCGCACAACGTCCAGCACACCGACCCGAAGGAGCTCGCCGCAGCATGCGCCCCCTTTCTCGACGCCTGCCGACCCGCCCGCCGTCCGGACGGCTCGGCGTGATGCCGCGCCGGCTGGCGGAGGCGGGGACCAACCTCGCGGCCTGGGCGCAGGACTACGCCTACGCCCTGCGCTGGCAGGCGGCCGGATTCCTCGGCCGGTGGGACCCGGCGCACTACCGGGCACCGGCCGATCCGGAGCGGACGCCGGTCGTGCTGATCCCCGGGATCTACGAGTCCTGGACCTTCCTGCTGCCCGTGGCCGGGCTGCTGCGGGAGCACGGGCACGACGTGCACGTGGTCGAGGACCTGAAGTTCAACACCGGCACCATCCAGGAGATGGCCGAGCTGGTGGACGCGCACCTGCGCACGGCGGGCGTGGAGCGGTGCGTGCTCGTGGCGCACAGCAAGGGCGGGCTGATCGGCAAGCACCTCCTGGCCCACCACAACGGGGGCGCCGGGATCCACGGGCTCGTGGCGGTCAACACCCCGTTCTCCGGGTCCGAGCTGGCCCGGCTGCTGCCGCTGTCCACCATCCGGGTGTTCCTGCCGCACTCCCCGGAGCTCACCGCGCTGACCACCCAGCAGGCGGTGAACCGGGACATCGTCTCGATCTACGGCCGCTTCGACCCGCACATCCCCGGCGGCAGCCGCCTGGAGGGCGCCCACAACGTCCAGCTCGGGACCCGCGGGCACTTCCTGCCCCTGAACGATCCCCGGGTGCACCGGGCGATCCTCGACGGGATCCGCACGCTGACCCGCTGACCGGCCTCCCCGGCCCGGCGGCGTCGGGGGTGGCTGGTACTCTCCGCCCATCGTCCGTGCTCCGGCGGTTGGCGCCGGGACGCGGGGACGACGTCGGAGGGGACGGTGGCACCATGGTCGTGATGGGACTGACGCCCTTCCAGGGCTGGGAAGCCGTGTCCTGGGTGCTGCTGCTCCTCACGGCCGGGTGGGGGCTGATCCGGCTGGTGCGCGGGCTGGTGCTGCGCTACGGGAGCAACACCCGGTGGGGCCGGCGGACCCGCACCCGGCTGGGGCTGCGCCGGGCCCGCGACGACCTGCTGGAGCGCCACGCCCGCGGGGAGATCACCGAGGCGGAGTACCTGGAACGGCTGCGCATCCTCGAGCAGGAGGGCCGGTCCGGTCCGTGACCGCGTCGGCTCCTCGGGGCGACGCGCGGTCCGCGGGCCGGGGCTGACGCATGGCAAGGAGGCTGACAGACTGGGGGTGTTCGTGTTCCGTCGAGCCGGCGGGACGAGACCTCGCGACGACAAGGAGATTCCCATGTCCGACAAGCCCAACCCCATCGAGCTGCAGAAGCACCTCAGCGGCCTGGACTACCCGGTCAGCAAGGACGAGGTCGTGCAGAAGGCGCAGGACTCCGGTGCGGACGACTCGATCCTCGAGGCGCTGCGCAACCTTCCGGAGCAGCAGTACGAGAAGCCCACGCACGTGACCGAGGCCGTCTTCGGCGAGTAGGACCCGCGGACCCGTGTCCGGCAGGCCCCGCGGCGCGTGCCGCGGGGCCTGCCGGACTCCGGAGGGCTTCATCGAATCTTCAGGGTTCCGGGGTTCACCCGCCGGAACGGACAGTCTACTGTCGATCCTGTGGGGTGCGGCGGGCGCCGGTCCCCATCCAGCACCGCAGGACAGGTGGCCGTGGCCCGGCCGCCGATCGGACGAAGGAGCGAGACCATGACCCATGTGACATCGATGCTCGAGACCTACCCGAAGGACCTCGGCGGGGTGGACCGTCAGAAGCTGGCCGAGTGCATCGCGGCGTGCTTCGAGTGCGCCCAGACCTGTACCGCCTGTGCCGACGCCTGCCTGTCCGAGGACTCGGTCGCCGAGCTGACCAAGTGCATCCGCACCAACCTGGACTGCGCCGACGTCTGCGCCACCACGGGCAACGTCCTCTCCCGGCACACCGGCTACGACGCCAACCTGACCCGGGTGGTGCTCCAGGCCTGCCAGGCGGCCTGCAAGGCCTGCGGGGACGAGTGCGCCCAGCACGCGGAGATGCACGAGCACTGCAAGGTCTGCGCGGAGGCCTGCCGCCGCTGCGAGCAGGCCTGCGCCGACCTGATCAGCTCCCTGGGCTGATCCAGCACCGGCGAGCGAGGGGCCCGTCCGCCGGACGGGCCCCTCGCTCGCCGTTCCGCTCCGCGGTCGGCGGTCTGCGACGGCCGGACGCGCGGCGGTCGGCCGGCGGCCGGCGTCGGGCCCGGCCGAGGGCACGCAGGGGATGGAGGGAGCCCAGGATGCTGCAGGGACTGAAGACCAGGGCCGGCGCGGTGGGAGCGGGCCTGTACGCCGCCGCGCTCTCCCTCGTGGTGCTGGCGGCCTCCGGCGGGGTGGGCCTCCTGCTCCATCAGCCATGGCTGTTCCCCAGCCTGGGGCCCACGGTCATGCTGTTCTTCGAGTCCCCCGGACAACGGGCCTCGCGGCCGCTCAACGCCCTGGTCGGGCACGGGGCCGGCCTGCTCGCCGGGATCGCCGTCCTCTACGGCCTCGGTCTGCAGGACGACCCGCCCGTCCCGTCCGACGGGCTCACCCCGGCCTACCTGCTGGCCGGGGCCCTGTCGGTCGCGCTCACCACGCTGGTCCTCACCGCGGTCAGGACGCCGCACCCACCGGCCGGGGCCACCACGTTGATCGTCAGCCTCGGCATCCTCTCCGAGCCCGCGGAACTGGTCTCGATGGCCGCGGCGATCGTGCTGATCACCGCCCTGGGGTGGGGCCTCAACATCCTGCTGGGCACCCGCCCGGGCGAGGGGGAGGAGTAGGCACCGCACGGCCGGGGCGGGCCCCGCCCGGTCCGGCGCTCAGTCCGCCACCAGCAGGGCCTGCGGAGCCGCCTGCTTCATCCGTGTCGACAGCCAGTGCAGCTGCGTCCTGGTCTCGCCCTCGCAGCGCTCCACGACGTCGATCAGCTCCCGGTCCCGCAGCCCCTGGGCGGCCTGCTTCACGGCGGTCCAGGTGATGTCCACGAGACTGGCCAGCAGGTAGAGATCCTGCAGGTCCCGCAGCAGGCCCACGGGCCCGGAGCGGGTCTCGGCGAGACCGTCGGCGTGCAGGCGCTCGGGCTCGTCGTCCTCCTCGACCTCGCCGTAGCGGTCGACGACCGGGGCCAGGGCCTGCTCGTGGGCCTCGCACTGGTCGGCCAGGGACCGGCAGAGGTGGTAGACGTCGGGTTCGGCGCCGTGGCCCTCGGCGACCTGGCGGAAGGACGCGGCCAGGGTCTGCTCGGACCGGTGGAGCAGTCCCAGGTAGACGGGCAGCTTCATGGCCTCTCCTCCCGTGTGGCCACGGCCGGGGGCTCGGCCGGGGCGATGGTCTCATGCACCTCGGCGGCCGCCCCGCCCACGGTGGCCGGCACGCGGCCGCCCCGGGCGGGGCGCGAGGCGGTGGTGGTGGGAGCCGGTGCCGGTCCCGTGGCGTCGGCGACCTTGGTGACGCGCACGGCCGCGGTCTTGAACACCGGCTGCTTCGAGACGGGATCCCACTCCGTGAGGGTCAGCTCGTTGGCCGCGCGGTGGCGCTGCCCCGGGGCCCGGCCGGTGGGGTCCTGCTGGTCCCAGGACCCGTAGTGGAAGGGGGCGAACACCGTTCCGGTGCGCACGTCGCCGACCCGCACCGGGGCGGTCAGGTGGCCCCGGGGGGACTCCACCCGCACCACGTCGCCCTCGGTCAGTCCCAGGGCGGCGACGTCGGACACGGCCATCTCGACCCACACGTCGGGCGCCGCACCCTGCAGCTGCGGGGCCCGGCCGGTCTTGGTGCGGGTGTGGAAGTGGTAGACGGTCCGGCCCGTGGTGAAGCGGAACGGGTACTCCTCCCGCGGGAGTTCGTGGGGGCCCTGGTAGGGGGCGGTCTTGAAGATCGCCCGCCCGCCCGGGGCCATCGCCCGGTAGGCCTGCGGTCCCACGGTGGCGCCGGTGGTCAGGTCGTGCCCGTAGGTCTCGCTGTCGTCGGGGTCGGTGGGGAAGACGCCGTCCTCGTAGAGGCGAACGGTGCCGTCGGGGTGCTCCTCGGTGACCGGCCAGGGGATCCCGCTGCCGCCGCGCAGCGTCGCGTAGCTGAGCCCCGTGTAGTCGCAGGGCCGGCCCCGGGAGCACTCGCGCCAGGCGTCGAACCCGTCCTCGGGCCCGGACCAGTCCAGCAGCGGGCGGCCCGAGCGGGTGCGGAAGTCCATCCGCCGGGCGTAGTCCAGGAAGATCTCCAGGTCGCTGCGGGCCTCCCCCGGTGGGGACACGGCTTGTTCGGACAGGTGCACGGTGCGGTTGACGTTGGTGAAGGTCCCGGTCTTCTCGCCCCAGGCCGCGGCCGGGAGCACCACGTCGGCGTAGCGGGCGGTCTCGGTGAGGTAGAGGTCCTGGACCACGAGGAACAGGCCCTCCCGCTCGAGGACCTCGCGGATACGGGGCAGCTGCGGCATCGACACCGCCGGGTTGGTCGCCGAGACCCACAGGAACTCGATGGAGCCCTGCTCCACGTAGCGGAAGATCTGGGCCGCGTGCGTGGGCGGGGCCCAGTGCGGAATGACCAGCGGATCGATGTCCCACAGCTCCGCCAGCTGCCGGACGTGCGCGGGGTTCTCCCAGTTGCGGAAACCCGGCAGGTCACCGTCGGCCCCGCACTCGCGGGTGTTCTGGGCGGTGGGCTGGCCGTTCATCTGCAGGATCCCGCAGCCCGGTCTCCCGATCAGGCCCCGGAGCAGATGCAGGTTGTTGACCTGGTAGGCCGAGGCGGTGGCCTGGGCGGACTGGTAGAAGCCCTGCAGCACGGTGGACAGGACACGCTCGGAGGTCCCGAAGATCCGGGCGGCCGCCCGGACGTCGGCCGCGGCCACCCCGCACTCCTCGGCCACGGCCTCGGGGGTCCAGGGCTCGATCTGCTCGGCCAGGTCGTCGAAGCGCAGCGTGTGGGCGGCGACCCAGTCCTCGTCGACCCATCCCTGGGCGATCACCTCCCGGACCAGTCCGTGCATCAGCGCCAGGTTGGTGCCCGGGCGCACGGCCAGGTGCACGTCGGCGTGCCGGGCCACCTCCGTCTCGCGCGGGTCCACACAGACCACCTGTGGTCGGTCCGGGCCGGCCAGCCGGTCCAGCACCCGCGCCCACAGCACCGTCTGGGTCTCGGCCATGTTGTGGCCGAACAGGAAGACCGCGTCGCACTCGTCGATGTCCGCGTAGCTGCCCGGCTGGCCGTCGGAGCCGAAGTTCTCCTTCATGGCCGCCGCCGCCGTGGCCGTGCACAGCCGGGTGTTGCCGTCCATGTGCGGGGTGCCGATCCCGGCCTTGCCCAGGATCCCCAGGGCGTAGTACTCCTCCAGGAACAGCTGCCCGGAGGTGTAGAAGCCGTGGCTGAGCGGTCCCTGCTCCGCGAGCAGGGACCTGCTGCGGGTGACGATCCGGTCCATGGCCGTCTCCCAGTCGGTCTCCACGAGCTCCCCGTTCTCGCGGACCAGCGGACGGGTCAGGCGGTCCCGGTGGCTCACGCCCTGCCAGGAGGCGAACAGGCCCTTCGGCCCGAGCCGGCCGTGGTTGACGATGTCCACCGCGCGCCCGCGGACCCCGACCATGGTGTCGTCCTTGACCGCGATGTCGACGGCGCAGCCGTTGCTGCACAGCACGCACGCCGACTGCACCCACCGCTCCACGTCCGCCTCGGCCAGTCCCTCGGCCAGGACCTGGTCCACCCGCACGGGCCACCGCTGTCCTCGGGCGAAGGGCGTGCGCGTCCCCCAGATCTGCGCGATGCGATCGACCATGCTGACCCCGTTCCTCCGGTACCGGAGCTGCGCCGTGCGGGCGAGGCGGCCCCACAGCCTGTCCGTCCGACGGTAACCCTGCCGACGACGGCAGGGAACCCCGGCGCCCGCTGTTCCTGGGTGGCCGTTACTCCTAAATGGCCGTGCCCACCCGGCCCTTGGTCCGGATCCTGGTGTCCCCGGACACAGGGTTCGGGATCATGGCGCCCCCGGCCCCGATCCGTCCCGGCCACTGTCACCGCGCAGGGCCGCGAGGCCCCGGACGTCCTCGAGCGCGGACCCGTCGCCGTACTTGCTCGACGTGATGACGCTCAGCTTGCCGTTGGTCTCGAGCACGACGGCCTCGACCCGGGAGAGGTCGCCCGTGCCCTGCATCCGCACGGCCTGGCGCAGCTCGGACTCGGTGAGCCGGTTCCGCCGCAGCGCCTCGTGGCGGATCCGCCCCTCGGCGAGCAGCAGCGCCGGCTCGGCGGTGAAGACACCGCGCACGCGCGGCCAGCGGGAGGAGATCCAGGCCACGAGCAGCTGCAGCCCGGCCAGGACGCCGAACGCGGTGACGCCCTCCGCCCAGGAGACGTCCGTGCTCAGGAAGATGGTCGCCAGCGTGGAGCCCAGGGCGACGGTCACGACGAAGTCGAAGACGTTGAGCTGGGCGAGCGTGCGCTTGCCGGAGACCCGGAGGCACACGACCAGCGAGGCGTAGGCCGCCGCGCCGACCACCACGATGCGCAGGAGCTGGGGCCAGCCGTCAAACCACATGTCGATCACACTTCTTTCGGGGGACGGGAACGGTGCGGGGCGCGGTCATGCGGAGTGCTCCTCCTCCTTCAGTTGCGGTTCGTGGTGCTGCAGCCAGGCGCTCAGCGGCGCGGAGGTGAGTCCGTGGACGACGACGGAGGCGGTGATGGCCAGGGTGGTGTAGACGAAGACCTCGTGCTGGCCGGTGTGGCGCTCTGCCAGGGTGGCGTAGAACAGCGCCGAGACCCCCACCGGGGCGAACCAGCTCAGGAAGGCCGTCTCGGACCGGTCGTGCAGGTCCGTGAACAGCGGCCGCAGCATCCACACGGTGACCAGCCGGCGCACCAGCACGGCCGCGATCAGGACCACGGGCGGGACCCAGCCCAGGGCGGCCCATTCTGTCAGGGGCAGGGCCATGCCCAGCAGCACGAAGATCGGCAGCAGGAAGAGACGGGAGACCGCGTCCTGGACGCGGTCCTCCTGCTCCTCCTCCCGCTGGGGGATGACCTGCCCGAACACGGCGACGCCCACGAAGACCACCAGGACGGCGTCGGTGCCCAGCAGCTTGCCGGCGCCGAGCAGCAGCAGGGCCAGGGGCACGACGAAGGCCAGGTAGGAGCTGTCCTCCATCAGCCCCTTGTCCTGCACGACCACGAACAGCTTCCCCAGCAGGTACCCGGCCAGGACGCCGATGACGGCCGCCCCGAGCACCTCCCACAGCAGGACCTTCGTGAGCAGCTCCTGCCACGCCGTGTCCGGTTCGGTCAGCAGCAGCACGGGCAGCATGACGAAGAGGTAGCCCAGTCCGTCGTTGAGCCCGCTCTCGGCGGAGATGTTGTGCCGCACCCGCTCGGTGACCTTCTCCTCGGCCATGGAGCCGGTGACGATCGGGGTGGTGACCACCGGGTCGGTCGGCGTGACGATCGCTCCGACGAGCAGGGCCACCAGGAACGGGACTCCCAGTCCCCACCACAGCACCCCGGTGGCGACCACGAGCATCAGGGCCATGCCCAGGCCGATGATCACGGCGATCCAGCGGAGGTTCTTGCGCCAGTAGCCGTGCGGTAGGCGCAGCGCGACCCCGGCCAGGCCCACGGCCAGGGTGATCCGGGCCGCCTGCTCGAGCAGGGTGCCCTGGGGCACCCCGAAGTCCTCCATCCGCAGCAGGCCCAGGGCGTGGGGGCCGATCAGCACGCCGAAGGCCAGCGCCAGCAGGGGGCCGGGCAGACTGAGCCGCTGGAACAGGGTGGAGAACGTGGACAGCACCAGGATCGCCCCGGCGAACAGGGTCAGCAGCAGATTGACGTCCAACGGTGTTCCTCCTCGGGTGTCCGCCTCGGGTGTCCGCCTCCGGTGTCCGGGGGAGCCGCGGTTCCCGTCGGGACCGCGCCCCCCTACCGTAACCTTGCTGATGGTCGTCCGGGCAAGGCCGGGCAAGGCCGGGCAGGGCCGGGCAGGGCCGGGCCGGGCGGGGACCCGCCCTCGCGGGCGGCGCCGGGTAGGGTCGGCGGGGAAGGATCCGCGCGAACAGGAACGGAGCGACGACGTGGGCGTGCTGCAGACGGTGCTGGGGATCACGATCGTCCTGGTCGGCCTCTGGGACATGTACCACAGCCTGCTGCACCCCAGTGGAACGGGCGCGATCGGCGGCCGGGTCCAGACGGTCGTCTGGCGGATCTCCCGGCGCACCGGGCACCGCTTCGGCTCGGCCGTGGGCCCGGGGTCGATGATCACGGTGGTCCTCCTCTGGGTGCTGATGCAGGGGGTCGGGTGGGCGCTGGTCTACCTGCCGCACGTCCCCCAGGGGTTCACGTACTCGCCCGGGGTGAACCCGGTCGACTACCCCGATGCCCTCGACGCGCTCTACATCTCCCTGGTGACGCTGGCGACGCTGGGGTTCGGCGACGTCGTGGCCACCGACCCCTGGGTCCGGCTCGCCACCCCGCTGGAGGCGCTGACCGGGTTCGCGCTGCTCACCGCGGCCCTGACGTGGTTCACGCAGATCTATCCGCCGCTGTCCCGCCGCCGTTCCCTGGCCCTGGAGCTCAAGGCCCTGTCCGACGTCGGCTACGCCGACGGGATCGCCCGGGAGGACCCCGTGACGGTGGCCCGGGTGCTGGACGGCCTCGCCGCGGAGGTGGCCAAGGCGCGGATCGACTTCACCCAGCACGGGGAGACCTACTACTTCCAGGAGGAGGACCCGGACCTCTCCCTGGCCCGGCAGCTGTCCTATGCGCTCGAGCTGCGCGACCGCGCCGCCGCGTCCCCCTCGCCGGAGGTGCGCACGAGCGCCCGCCGCCTCGGCCTGGCCCTCGAGCAGCTGGGGCAGAAGCTGCGGGAGGAGTTCGTCAGCACGGGGACGACCCCCGAGGAGGTCTTCGCCGCCTACGCCACGGACCACCGGCGGGAACCGGGCCGCTGACCGGGCGCCGGGAATAGGCCCCCGCGGCCCCCGGTTGCCCGGAGCATGAAGGCATTGACGTACGCCCGCTACGGCGGCCCCGAAGTCCTCGAGCTCACCGACCTCCCCGAGCCCAAGGTGCCCCCGGGCTGGGTGCTCGTGCGGGTGCGCAGCGCCGCGGTCAACCCCGTCGACTGGCAGATCATGGCCGGCAATCTCGACCCGCTCCTGGAGGTGCAGTTCCCGGTGGTGCCCGGCTGGGACGTGTCCGGGGTCGTGGAGTCGGCCGGCATCGACGTGCCCGAGTGGGAGCCCGGGGACGAGGTGATCTCCTACGCGCGCACGGACTGGGTGCACGGCGGCACGATGGCCGAGTACGTCGCCCTGCCGTCCCGGCTGCTCGCGCCGAAGCCCGCCTCGGTGGACTGGGACCGGGCGGCGTCGCTCCCGCTGGCCGGCCTGACGGCCTACCAGGTCCTGGGCCGCCTGGAGGTCGCCGCGGACCAGACCGTGCTGGTGCACAACGCCTCCGGCGGCGTGGGCGGCTATGCCGTGCAGCTCGCGGTGGCCCGGGGAGCCCGGGTCATCGGCACCGCCTCGGAGACCAACCACGACTACCTGCGAGGCCTGGGCGCAGAGCCGGTGGTCTACGGGGACGGGCTGCCCGAGCGGGTCCGGGAGCTGGCGCCGGAGGGCGTGGACGTCGTGGTCGACCTCGTCGGCGGGGTCGTCGAGCAGACGCTCGCGGTCCTGAAGGACGGCGGACGGCACGCCTCCGTGGCCGACGACGCCGTGGAGGCCCACGGCGGGACGTGGATGTGGGTGCGGCCCTCCGCCGAGGACCTCACGGAGCTGAGCCGGCTCGTGGACCGGGGCGCGCTGCGCATCGAGCTCGCCCGCAGCGTGCCCCTCGCCGAGGCCGCCGAGGCCTACCGGCTCAGCCAGGAGGGCCACGTCCGCGGCAAGATCGCCGTGCGCATGGGCTGAGCCGGGGAGGCCCCGTAGGTGGACAGCAGGCTGACTGGCACAATGAGCGGGTGACCGATCAGACAGAGACCCTCAGGGCCCTCGAGCACGCGCGGGACCTGCTCGCGGCCTCGAGCCTGCCGCTGTCCACCACGAACGTGCTGCGCGAGCGGGAGGACATCGACCGCGCCGTGGACCAGCTGGACGACTACGTCCTGCCGCGGGTGCGCTCCCTCGACGCACCGCTGCTCGCGGTGGTCGGCGGGTCCACGGGCGCGGGGAAGTCCACCCTCGTCAACGCGGTGGTGGGTCATCCCGTGACGCGTGCGGGGGCGATCCGCCCGACCACCCGCCAACCCATCCTGGTCCACCACCCCCGCGACGCCGAGGCGTTCTCCACCCAGCGGGTGCTCCCGCACCTGAGCCGGATCCACGCCCGGAAGGTCACCCCGCCGGGCACCACCGCCGCGGACACCGCGTCCCCGTCCGCGCTGCCCGGCACCGCGGACGGACAGGCACTCGTGCTGCTGGCCGAGCCCCGCATCCCCGAGGGCGTCGCCCTGCTCGACGCCCCCGACGTCGACTCGATCTCCGACGAGAACCGCCGCCTCGCCGGCCAGCTGCTGGCCGCCGCCGATCTCTGGCTGTTCGTCACCACCGCCAACCGCTACGCGGACGCCGTCCCGTGGCGGCTCCTGGTGGAGGCCGCCGGGCGGGACATCACCGTGGCCGTGGTCCTCGACCGCGTCCCGCTCGGGCTCGAGGCCGAGATCGAGGAGGACCTCCGGCGGATGCTCGCCGACCGGGGGCTCGGCGACGCCCCGGTCTTCACGGTCCCGGAGTTCCCGCTCAACGAGACCGGCATGCTCCCTCCCCACGTCGTCGCCCCCGTCGTGGACTTCCTCGCCGAGCTCGGCCGGGACGCGGCCACGCGCTCGGAGATCGCCCGGCGCACCCTCGGCGGGGCGGTGCGCTCCATCGCCGAGCGCACCGACGCCGCCGGGAACGCCGTGCTCTCCCAGCAGCGGGCCGGGGCGCAGCTGCGCCACGACGTGGACCGCGCCTTCGACGAGGCGCTGGCCTCCGTGATCGACTCGACCCGGGACGGCACCCTGCTCCGCGGCGAGGTCCTCGCCCGCTGGCAGGACTTCGTGGGCACCGGGGAGTTCTTCCGCAACCTGGAGGCGGGCATCGGCCGGGTCCGCGACCGGCTCACAGCCTTCTTCAGCGGCAAGCCGGCCCCGGAGGTCCAGGTCGAGGAGGCCATCGAGACCGGTCTGCAGACCGTCATCGTCGAGGAGGCCGCGCGCGCCTCCGAGACCGCCGAGCGCAGGTGGCAGGACGAGCCCGCCGGCCGCGTGCTGCTCGGCGGCTCCGACCTGGGTTCCCTGCCCCCCGACTTCCGGCAGCGCACGGCCGAGCAGGTCCGGGCCTGGCAGGGCGACCTCATGGAGCTGATCCAGCGGGAGGGCGCCGACAAGCGGACGAAGGCGCGGGCCATGTCGCTCGGGGTCAACGCGCTGACCGTGATCCTGATGATCGGGGTGTTCTCGATGACGGGCGGGCTCACCGGCCTGGAGGTCGGCATCGCCGGCGGCTCCGGGGTGGTCGGCACCAAGCTGCTCGAGGCCGTGTTCGGCGAGGACGCCGTGCGGCGGATGGCCGAGGACGCCCGCCGGAACCTCGAGTCGCGCATCTCCGCGCTCCTGGACGAGCAGGCGTCCGTGTTCCTGCGCCGCCTCGACGTCCTGGACGGACACCCCGGGGCGGACGAGCTGGAGGCCGCCGCCGAGCGGATCCGCGCCGCCGCCCGCACCCTGGGGGAGACCCCGTGAGCCCGGCCCGCCGGCCGGTCCCGACCCTCTCCGAGCGGCTGCCCGCGCTGGCCCGCGCCGCGGACCTCGCCGACGGACGGCTCGACGAGGAGGCCGTCGCGGCGGCGCGCACCGTCCTGGCGCGCGCCGCCGAGCGCCGCTCGCTGTCCGCCGACCACACCGTGGTGGGCTTCTTCGGTGCCACCGGATCCGGGAAGTCGACGCTGTTCAACGCCGTGGTGGGCCGGGAGATCGCCCGTGCCGCCGCCCGCCGCCCCACCACCTCGGAGCCGCTGGCCGCGGTGTGGGGGGAACCGGGCAGCCAGGCCCTGCTGGACTGGCTGGACGTCTCCGAGCGGCACCACGTGGACACCCCGCTGCCCGCAGGCGCGGAGGACGCCGGGCGGTGGACGCGCGTGAGGGAACGGCTCACCGGGGGATCCGCTCCGGAGGGCACCGGCGGGCTCATCCTGCTGGACCTCCCGGACTTCGACTCGGTGAGCCTGCACCACCGCACGGTCGTGCAGCGGCTGGTCGGGATGGTCGACGTGGTGGTGTGGGTCGTGGACCCGCAGAAGTACGCGGACGCGATCATCCACCAGGAGTTCATCGCCCCGCTGGCCCGCCACGGAGCCGTGACCATGGTCGTCATGAACCAGGTGGACCGCCTGCCCGCCGCCGAGGTCCCCGCCGTGATGGCCTCGCTCGCGGAGCTCGTGGCCCAGGACGGGCTGCCCACCACCGGGCTCTCGAAGCCCGTGGCCGTCTCCGCCGTGACGGGGGAGGGCGTCGAGGCCCTGCGCTCCCGGATCCGCCAGGTCGCGGACACGAAGGCCGCCGCCGGGGCCCGGCTCGACGCCGACGTCACCGACGCCGCCGAGCGGCTCGCGCTGGCCTCCGGCGAGGGGGAGCCCGCCGGGATCACACCGGAGTCGGAGGAGCGGCTCACCGACGGCCTCGCCCAGGCCGCCAACGTCCCGGGCATCGCGCGGGCGGCCGGGAAGTCCTACGCCCTGCACGCCGCCGGGCACACCGGGTGGATCGCCACCCGGTGGCTGCTGAAGTTCCGCAAGGACCCCATGCGCCGGCTCAACCTGGACCGGGGGGACTCGGTGAACCCCGAGGTCAACCGGACCTCGCTGCCGCCGATGGGCGCCGCCCAGCGGGCGGCCGCCGACTCCGCCGTGCGCGGTTTCGCCCACGACGCCGCGGCCGGGGCCGCCGAGCCGTGGACCCGGTCGGTGCGCCAGGCCGCCCGCACCCACGAGGACCGGCTGCCCGACGCCATCGACCAGGCCATCGCCGGCACCGACTTCCGGGCCCGGAGAGGGGTCTGGTGGTGGTTCCTCTTCGACGTGCTGCAGTGGCTCGCGATGCTCGCCGTGGTGGCCGGCCTCGTGTGGCTGCTGGGGCTGTTCCTCCTGGAGTACTTCCAGATCCCCGTGCCCCCGCCCCCCACCGTCGAGGGCTTCCCGCTGCCGGTGCCCACTCTGCTCGTGCTCGCCGGGGTCGTGACCGGGCTGTTCCTGGCGCTGACCGGGCGCATCCTCGCCGGCTTCGGCGCCCGGCTGCGCGAGCGCACGGTCCGGCGGAAGCTGCGGGCCTCGGTGGCCGGGGCGGGCCGGCGCACCGTCGTCGATCCGGTGCGGGCGGAGCTGCAGGCCCACACGGCCTTCCGTGAGGCCCTCGCCGCGCTGCGCGGCTGATTCCGGCAGCACGCCCCGAGGGGTCCGCACCGTCCGCGGGGTCGGTCCCCGCCGATTGACCCCGTGGCCGGGCGCGGCGGACCGGGGACCCCGGAGCGCTGCCCGCCCCGGGGCGGCCCTCAGCCGCGAGCGGGCGCCGGGCGCAGGGCGAGGATCCATCCGCCTGCGGCGCCGATCGCGAGCAGGACGGCGACGAAGCCGATCGCGGGCGCGCCGGCCCACGTGAGGGCGTCGCCGTACCGCAGCAGGGCGATCGCCTGCAGGAGGGCGAACGCCAGGGCGCCCACCCCGAGAGGGCGGACGGTCAGGGCGTCGCCGCGGCGCAGGGCGTAGGCCGCGGCCCAGCCGAGCCCGACCAGCCACGCCCCGACCGCTCTCGCCGTGAGCGGGGTCAGCGGCCACGGCCACAGCGCCGCCGCCGCCGCGGGCAGCACCAGGAGCACGACGCCCACGCCCAGCAGCACGGCGGCGACGGCGGCCAGGAGCACCCGCAGCCCGCGCGGCAGCGGGGCGCCGGCCCCCGCGGGACGGGCGGCAGGTGCCCGGGAGCGGAGCTGGAGCCGGCCGATGACGAGCATGGCCACGGGCACGGCGGCGTAGATCGCCAGCCACGCCCAGGAGGCGAAGCGGGCCAGGGGCGGGTGCTCCGACGACAGGTGGAAGCGGTCCAGGTGGAGCAGGGTCACTCCCAGGGTCAGCGTCGTGAAGACGAACACGGGCCAGACGGCCAGCCTGGCCCGGTCCCAGCCGGCGGAGCGTGCCCCCGCCGCCTCGAGGAGCGCGCTGGACCAGTACGCCGCGCCGAGGAACACGGCGGTCATCGCCGGCTCGATCGTCCAGGCGAACCAGTCGGCCGTGCGCAGCGGGAAGACGAACAGCACCAGCCCGGCGAGGAACACGAGAAAGGCGGCGACGCAGAGCAGCCGACGCATCGCCGGGATCAGCGGCGCGGTCTTAGTCGCGGAGCGCATCGCCGACCGGGTCCTCGGGGCCGGCCGCCGGGGCCGGGCGCGGGGTCTGGGGAGACGCCGGGGGAGCGGCCGGGGCGTTCGGCGGGTGCCCGGACAGGTAGCCGTGCAGGAGCGAGACCACGGTGGCGCCGTCCCCGACGGCGGTCGCCACGCGCTTGACCGAGCCGGCCCGGACGTCCCCGATCGCGAAGACGCCCGGAAGACTGGTCTCCAGGGGCAGCGGCGCCCTGGCCGGTGCGCCGTCCCCGGGACCTTCGAGATCTCCCGTGCCGCCCGTGCGCAGGAACCCGGCGCGGTCGCGCTGCACCGAGCCGGGCAGCCACGACGTCCGCGGCACGGAGCCGATCAGCACGAACAGCGCGGACGCCGCGATCTCCTCCGGACCCTCCACTGGGGCATCCTCCGGGGCCGTCGCCGCGCCCACCTCCGCGCCCGTCTCCGCACGGACGGCGCCGGGACCGCCGGTGGGCGTGACCACGACGGCGGTGAGGCACCCGTCCTGCTCGCGGGCGCCCACCACCGAGGTCCCGTAGCGGACCGTCACGTTGCGGGTCGCCTCGAGCTGGGTGATGAGATAACTGGACATGCTGGCCGCGAGCGAGGGACCCCGGACCAGCAGCGTCACGTGCTCCGCGTACTTCGCCACGTGCAGGGCCGCCTGCCCCGCCGAGTTGCCGCCCCCCACCACGCAGGCGCGCTGCCCGGCCAGCGACGGCGCCTCGGAGACGGCGGCCCCGTAGAAGACGCCCCGGCCCACCAGGGCCTCGAGCTGCGGCACGCCGAGGCGCCGGTAGTCCACGCCGGTGGCCACCACCACCGTGCGCCCGCGCACCACGCCGCCGTCGGACGTGGTCACCGTGCGCACGGCACCGTCGGCCTCGAGGCTCTTGACCCGCCGCATGAACAGGAAGTCCGTGCCGAAGACCCAGGCCTGCTGGAAGGAGCGGAAGGCCAGGTGGGCGCCGCTCACCCCGCGGGAGAAGCCCGGGTAGTTGCGGATCAGCGAACTGGTGCCGGCCTGGCCGCCCACGGCCTGCTGCTCCACGACCATGGTGGAGAGGCCCTCGGAGGAGGCGTAGACCGCCGCGGCGAGACCGGCGGGACCGGCGCCGACGACGACGACGTCGAAGACCTTGTCCGTCGGCGGCGGCCGGTTCAGCCCGAACGCCTCCACGATCTCCGGGTCGCTGGGATCCTCCAGGACCGTCGGCGGCGAGGTGAACTGCAGCACCAGGACCGGCAGGGCCGGGTCGTGCAGGCCCAGGCTCTCCAGCATCCGCTGCGCGGCCGGGGACCCGACCGGGTGGAAGCCCACCGGGATGTGGTTGCGCACCAGGGTGTCGCGCAGCGAGTGGGCCCGTTCGTCGCGCTGGTCCCCGATCATCCGGACCGCCTCGAACCCGCCGCCCTGGGCCAGGTGCCAGTCGTCGAGGGCGTCGGTGATCGCGCCGTGGAACTCCTCGTCGCGCGGGCGCTCGGGGCGCAGGACGAGCAGGTCGGCGTGGCCCTGGGCGATGGCCCGGAACACGGTGGGGCCGCTGGCGAAGTCGCCCCACGTCACCGCCACGGCCCGCTTGGCGGCGGGGTGCTCGGCGTAGGCGCGCCGCAGGAGGTCCAGCCCGTCGCGGTCCGCCGGGCCGTAGCACCCCACGATGAGGGCCACCGCGCGGCCCCAGCGCCGCAGGCCTCGGAGGATCGCCCGGGCATGGGCGTGGTCGGCGCAGACCACGACCTCGTAGTCGGCGCCGTAGCGCCGGCGCAGCTGGTCTCCCAGGATGCCCCGGGAGACCGGGTCGCTGGTCGCGAGCAGCAGGACCGGGACCGGGTCGTCCATGGCCGCCACCTCCTGGTGGGTCCCCTGGCCGGATGGCGCTCAGGCTACTCCCGCCGGCACCGGCGGGCAAGGGAACCGACGCCGGACCGGTCCGGCCGGCCGCAGGGCGCCCGGGAGGGCTCCGGGGCGGGGACGGAGCGCCTGCTCCCGCGGGTGCGGGCACCACCCGACGGCACCGATGGTGCTCCTGCGCTTTGCAGGGCGCAGCACTCGGGCCGGTCCGCTGCGGCGTCCGGCGGATCTAGTGCGCGGCGGCCCGCACCGCCTCGGTGAGCTGGCGGGCGGCCTGCACCACGACCTCCGCGTGCAGGCGTCCGGGCTGGCGGGTGAGGCGCTCGATCGGCCCGGAGATCGACACCGCCGCGATCACGCGGCCGGAGGGCCCGCGTACGGGCGCGGACACGGAGGCGATGCCGGGCTCGCGCTCGCCCAGCGACTGGGCCCAGCCCCGGCGGCGCACCCCGGCGAGCACCGTGGCGGAGAACCGTGCGTGGCGCAGGCCCTCGAGCAGCCGGTCGTGGTCCTCCCACGCGACGAGCACCTGCGCGGCCGACCCGGCCTTCATCGACAGCTGCGTGCCCACGGGGATCGTGTCCCGCAGACCGATCGGCCGCTCCGCCGAGGCCACGCACACGCGCCAGTCGCCCTGCCGGCGGAAGATCTGCGCGGACTCCCCGGTCGCGTCCCGCAGGTTGACGAGCACGGGGCCGGCGGCGGCGATCAGCCGGTCCTCGCCGGCGGCGGAGGCCAGCTCCACGAGCCGGGACCCGAGCACGAAGCGGCCCTGCATGTCCCGGCCCACGAACCGGTGGTGGGCCAGGGCCACGGCGAGCCGGTGCACGGTGGGCCGCGCCAGACCGGTGGCGCTCACCAGCTGGGCCAGGGTCGCCGGTCCCGCCTCGAGGGCGTCGAGGATCATGGACGCCTTGTCCACGACGCCCACGCCGCTGGGGGCGGCGGCCGAGCTGAGCAGCAGGGCCTCGCCCGTGCCCTGCCCGCCCAGCGGGCTGCCCAGGGGCGCGCCGGACGGGTCCAGATGTCCAGATGTGTCCATGCTCTGATACTGCCGTCTCAAAATGTGAGAAGCAAGCCGGAAAGCTGGCCACTCCGCGAGCCCGCCCGCGACCATGGAGGCACGACCCCGCACAGGCAGCCACACACAGGCGGCCACGCACAGGCAGCACGGAAGGATCCGCCATGCCGGACTACCAGTCCTCCACCCCCTCCACGACTTCCGCTCCGGCCTCCGGGCGCGCGGGCGGGCGCACCCTGGCCGAGAAGGTCTGGGCGGACCACCTCGTGCGCCAGGGCGAGGACGGCCGGCCGGACCTGCTCTACATCGACCTGCACCTGCTGCACGAGGTGACCTCCCCGCAGGCCTTCGAGGGGCTGCGGCTGGCCGGCCGGCCGCTGCGCCGCCCGGACCTGACGATCGCCACCGAGGACCACAACACGCCCACGCAGGACATCTTCTCCCGCATCGCCGACGACACCTCCCGCAAGCAGATCGAGACGCTGCGCGCCAACTGCGCCGAGTTCGGCGTGCGGCTGCACCCGCTCGGTGACGCCGAGCAGGGGATCGTGCACGTGGTGGGGCCCCAGCTGGGGCTCACCCAGCCCGGGATGACCGTGGTCTGCGGCGACTCCCACACCTCCACCCACGGCGCGTTCGGCGCACTGGCCTTCGGCATCGGCACCTCCGAGGTCGAGCACGTCATGGCGACCCAGACCCTGCCCCTGGCGCCGTTCCGGACGATGGCGATCACGGTCGAGGGCACCCTGCGCCCCGGGGTCTCGGCCAAGGACATCATCCTGGCCGTCATCGCCAGGATCGGGACCGGCGGCGGGCAGGGCTACGTCCTGGAGTACCGCGGCTCCGCGATCCGCTCCCTGTCCATGGAGGCGCGGATGACGATCTGCAACATGTCCATCGAGGCCGGGGCGCGGGCCGGCATGATCGCCCCGGACGAGACGACCTTCGACTACGTCCAGGGCCGCCCGCACGCCCCCGAGGGCGCCGACTGGGACGCCGCCGTGGAGTACTGGCGGACCCTGCGCACCGACGAGGACGCCGTCTTCGACGCCGAGGTGTTCCTCGACGCGGACGAGCTCGAGCCCTTCGTCACCTGGGGCACCAACCCCGGGCAGGGCGTCCCGCTCTCGGCGGCCGTGCCCGACCCCGAGGACGTCGGGGACGAGAACGACAAGGCCAACGCGCGCCGGGCCCTGGAGTACATGGGCCTGACCGCCGGCACGCCCATGAAGGAGATCCCGGTGGACACCGTGTTCCTGGGCTCCTGCACGAACTCCCGGATCGAGGACCTGCGGGCCGCCGCGGAGATCGTCAAGGGCCGGACCAAGGCCGGGAACGTGCGGATGATGGTGGTGCCCGGCTCCGCGAAGGTGCGGCTGCAGGCCGAGGCCGAGGGCCTGGACCAGGTGTTCAAGCAGTTCGGGGCGGACTGGCGCTTCGCCGGCTGCTCGATGTGCCTGGGCATGAACCCGGACCAGCTGGCCCCGGGCGAGCGGTGCGCCTCGACGTCGAACCGCAACTTCGAGGGCCGTCAGGGCAAGGGCGGGCGCACCCACCTCGTCTCACCCGTCGTGGCCGCGGCCACCGCGGTGCGCGGCACCCTCTCCTCCCCGTCCGACCTCGAGCCCGCCGCCGCCCCGACCGACCTCGCGTCGGCCGGCGCGTGAGCCCCCGACCCGCAGCCCAGGAAGGCCCTCCCATGGAGAAGTTCAGCACGCACCGGGGCGTCGGCGTCCCGCTGAAGCAGTCCAACGTGGACACCGACCAGATCATCCCTGCCGTCTATCTCAAGCGCATCACCAAGACCGGCTTCGAGGACGCCCTGTTCGCCGCCTGGCGCAAGAACGAGGACTTCGTGCTCAACCGGGAGCCCTACCGGCACGGCTCCGTGCTGGTGGCCGGCCCGGACTTCGGCACCGGCTCCTCGCGCGAGCACGCCGTGTGGGCGCTGCGCGACTACGGCTTCCGGGTGGTGATCTCCTCGCGCTTCGCCGACATCTTCCGCGGCAACTCCGGCAAGCAGGGACTGCTCGCCGCCCAGGTCGACCAGTCCGACGTCGAGCTGCTGTGGAAGCTGATCGAGGAGCACCCCGGCACCCCGGTCGAGGTCGACCTCGAGGCGCGCACCGTGAGCTGCGACACCGTGACCGTTCCCTTCGTCATCGACGACTACACCCGCTGGCGGCTCATGGAGGGCCTGGACGACATCGGACTGACCCTCCAGGACGAGGACGCCATCACCGCCTACGAGGCCCGCCGGCCCGCGTTCAAGCCCACCACGCTGCCCGCCCGCACCTGAGCCGGCGCCCCCTGTCCGGCCCGGCGGAGCCCTCCACGGCCCCGCCGGGCCGCGCGCTGTCCCGGACACGCACGACCCCCGCCTGTGCGAGGCGGCTCTCCGGGGAACCTACACTGTACGGGTGTCGCTCCCGCTCGGGAGTGGCCCGGCAACAGCAGATCGGAAGTTCATGAGCAGCGCACTGCACATCACGGGCGGAGTTCCCCTGTCCGGCCAGGTCACCGTGCGAGGTGCCAAGAATCTCGTCCCCAAGGCCATGGTGGCCGCCCTCCTGGGGTCCACGCCGTCCGTCCTGGCGAACGTGCCGGAGATCAAGGACGTCCAGGTCGTCACCAACCTGCTGTCCCTGCACGGGGTCGAGGTGGGGCGCGAGGACGGCCGGCTCTCTCTCGACCCGTCCAACGTGACCACGGCCCGGCACGCGGACATCGACGCGCACGCGGGGGACTCCCGCATCCCGATCCTGCTGTGCGGTCCCCTCCTGCACGCGATCGGCGAGGCGTTCATCCCCGACCTCGGCGGGTGCAAGATCGGCGACCGGCCCATCAACTACCACCTCGACGTGCTGCGCCACTTCGGGGCCCGGGTCGAGAAGCTCGAGTCGGGGATCCGGATGAGCGCCCCGCACGGGCTGCACGGCGCCAAGGTCGAGCTGCCCTACCCCTCGGTCGGCGCCACCGAGCAGGTGCTGCTCACCGCCACCCGCGCCGACGGCCACACCGAGCTGCGCGGCGCGGCGACCGAGCCCGAGATCATGGACCTGATCGCGATCCTGCAGAAGATGGGCGCCATCATCACGGTGCAGACGGACCGGGTGATCCGGATCGAGGGCGTCCCCGAGCTCACCGGCTACCGTCACCGGGCCATGCCCGACCGGATCGAGGCCGCCTCCTGGGGCTCGGCCGCACTCGCCACCGGCGGCGACATCTTCGTGGCCGGGGCCCGGCAGGCCGACATGATGACCTTCCTCAACACCTTCCGGAAGATCGGCGGCGGCCTCGACATCACCGAGGACGGCATCCGCTTCTACCACCCCGGCGGGGACCTCAACCCGCTCATCGTGGAGACCGACGTCCACCCCGGCTTCATGACCGACTGGCAGCAGCCGCTCGTGGTCGCCCTCACCCAGGCCAAGGGGGTGTCCATCGTGCACGAGACCGTCTACGAGAACCGTTTCGGCTTCACCGGCGCCCTGAACCGGATGGGGGCCACGATCCAGCTGCACCGCGAGTGCCTGGGGTCCGTCCCGTGCCGGTTCGGGCAGCGCAACTTCGTCCACTCGGCCGTGATCTCCGGGCCCACCCCGCTGCGGGCCGCCCAGATCAACATCCCCGACCTGCGCGGAGGCTTCTCCCACCTGATCGCGGCGATGGCCGCCGACGGGGTCTCCCACGTGACGGGCGTCGAACTCATCAAGCGCGGCTACGAGCACTTCACCGACAAGCTGACGGGGCTCGGGGCGTCGTTCGAGCTCGACGGCGAGTGAGCCGGGCCCGTCGATGAGCCGCACCTCGAACCGCCGCCTGTTCCGAGTGCTGGCGGGGGTCGTCAAGCCGGCCTACCGGCTGGTGGCGCGGCTGCGCTGGACCGGGGCGGAGCACCTGCCCGCCGAGGGCGGGTTCATCGTGGTGCCCAACCACCTCACCGAGCTCGACCCGCTGACGGTGGCGATCACGCTCTACGACAACGGCATCATGCCCCGGTTCCTCGCCAAGGAGTCGTTGTTCCGCGCCCCCGTGGTCGGCGCGGTGCTGCGGGCCACCGGGCAGGTCCCCGTCCTGCGCGGCACCCCCGACGCCGCGGCCGCGCTCACCGCCGCCCGCGCGGAGCTGGCCTCCGGCGGGGCGGTCGTGATCTATCCCGAGGGCACCCTCACCCGCGACCCCGCCCAGTGGCCGATGACCGGGCACACGGGCGCCGCCCGGCTCGCCCTGGCCACCGGCGTCCCGGTGATCCCGCTGGCGCACTGGGGCGACCAGGAGGTCCTCGGCCGAGCACCGTCCACCGGCCGGCAGACCGTCAGCCTGGTCCCGCGCAAGCCCGTGCGCGTGCGGATCGGCCCGCCCGTCGACCTCACCCCGTGGCGCGACGACGTCCCGGACCTGACGCACCCGGTGGGGCGCCACGCCGCCCGGCTGGAGGACGCCACCGACGCGATCATGCGGGCCGTGACCGGCGAGCTCGCGGCGCTGCGCGGGGTCGACGCCCCGCCAGCCCTCTGGGACCGCCGCCGAGGAGGCCGCCTGTGACCTCGCCCTCCGGCCCCGCCCGGCACCTGCCCGTCCCGCTCCCGCCCGTCCTGTCCGGCACCGCCGAGGGCCCCCGCAAGATCGCCGTGCTGGGCGCCGGATCCTGGGGCACCACCTTCGCCAAGGTCCTGGCCGACAGCGCCCGGGCCGCCGCGCACGCCCGGCACGAGCCGCCGGCCCGCACCGTCGTGCTCTGGGGGCGCGACGCGGAGGCCATGGGCCACGTGGCCCGCACTCACGTCAACGACCGCTACGTGCCCGGCATCCGGTTGCCCGGACTCCTGCAGGCCACCGGCGACCTCGCCGCCGCCCTGCACGGGGCCGACCTCGTGGTCCTCGCGGTGCCCGCCCAGGCGCTGCGCGCGCAGCTGGCCGCCGCGGCCCCGCACCTCGACCCGGAGGCGGTGCTGCTCTCCCTGGCGAAGGGGCTCGAGCGGGACACCGGGCTGCGGATGAGCGAGGTGGTCGCCGAGGAGCTCGGCCGGGACACGGACCGGGACGCCGAGCACTGGCGGGAGCGCACCTGCGTGCTCTCCGGGCCGAACCTGGCCATGGAGATCGCCGAGGAGCAGCCCACCGCCTCCGTCGTCGCGGCCTCCACCACGGAGCTGGCCACCTGGGTGGCGCACGCCTGCCGGACCCGCTACTTCCGCCCGTACACGAACACCGACGTGGTGGGCACCGAGATCGGCGGGGTGGTCAAGAACGTCATCGCCCTGTCCGTGGGCATCGCAGACGGTCGCCACTTCGGGGAGAACTCGAAGGCCTCCATCATCACCCGCGGGCTGGCCGAGACAACCCGCCTCGCCCTCGCCCTCGGCGGCCGGCTCGAGACGCTCTCCGGCCTGGCCGGGATGGGCGACCTCGTGGCGACCTGCTCGTCGCCGCTGTCCCGCAACCGCACGGCGGGCCGGCTCCTGGGGCTCGGCGCGAGCCTCGCCGAGGTGCAGGAGGAGATGACCCAGACGGCCGAGGGGATCAAGTCCGCACCTGCCGTGCTGGCCCTGGCCCGCCGGCACGGCGTCGACATGCCCATCACCGAGGCCGTCGTGTCCATCCTGCGCGAGGACCTCACCGTCGACGACCTGGCCCCGCTGCTGCTGGGCCGCGGGATCAAATCCGAAGGGACCACTCCATGACCCCCCGCCCCTGCGTCGCCGTGCTCTTCGGCGGACGCTCCAGCGAGCACTCCATCTCCCTCATCACGGCCCGCGGCGTGCTGCGGGCCATCGACCGGGAGAAGTGGGACGTGGTGACGGTCGGCATCTCCACCTCCGGCGAGTGGTTCCTCTGCCCCCAGGAGGAGCTGGAACGGCTGCTGGACGAGAACCCCATCGCCGAGCTGCCGGTGGGGGAGGACCTCGTGAGCCTGCCCCTGAAGGTCGGGGAGAACGAGCTGATCGTCCGGCAGGCCGGCTCCTGCGGGGAGACCGTGACCCGCGACCGCCACATCGACGTGGTCCTGCCCCTGCTGCACGGGCCCTTCGGAGAGGACGGCACCCTGCAGGGGCTCCTCGAGCTCGCGGACCTGCGCTACGTCGGCTGCGGGGTGACCGCCTCCGCGGTGGGCATGGACAAGCACTTCATGAAACTGGCCTTCGAGGCGGCCGGGATGGAGGTGGGCCCCTACACCGTGGTCACCGACCGCCAGTGGGCGCTCGACCCGGCCGGCGTGCGCGAGCGGGTCGCCGCGCTGGGCTTCCCCGTGTTCGTGAAGCCGGCCCGGGCGGGTTCCTCCTTCGGGATCACCAAGGTGGACCGGCCCGAGGAGCTGGACGCGGCGATCGAGACCGCCCGCGAGCACGACCGCAAGCTCGTGGTCGAGGCCGGCATCGTGGGCCGGGAGATCGAGTGCGCCGTGCTCCAGGGCCGCGGCACGGACCCGGCCCGCACCTCGATGCCCGGGGAGATCGAGATCGTCGACGAGCACGCCTTCTACGACTTCGAGGCCAAGTACGTCTCCCAGGCGTCCGCGAGGCTCAGCTGCCCCGCGGACCTGCCGCAGGAGGCGACCGACGCCATCCGCGCCGGAGCCGTGACCGCCTTCGAGGCGCTCGACGGCGAGGGCCTGTGCCGTGCCGACTTCTTCTACACCCCGGACGGCCGGGTCGTCATCAACGAGGTCAACACCATGCCCGGCTTCACCCCGATCTCCATGTACCCGCGGATGTGGGCGGAGTCCGGGCTCGCCTACGCGCGGCTGATCGACGAGCTGCTCGGCCTGGCCATGGAGCGCCCGGTCGGCCTGCGCTGACTCCCCGCGAGTGCCGGCTTCCCGGCGAGCACCGGCTCCCCGGCGACCACCGGCTCCCCCGCGGCCGGGCCTAGGCCTCCGGGGCGGGGGAGGCGGTGACCACGACGTTCTTGCCGACCGCGTCGCTCGTGTAGCAGCTGATCAGCACGATGCGGTGGGGCACTACCCGCCAGATCTCGCTGTCCTTGAGCGTGTCCTTCTCGTAGGTCGTGACGGAGTCGACCACGTAGTCGAGCGTCCCGTCGACCGTCTCCACCTCGAGCCGTTTCCCGACCAGGGCCGGATCGCTGAGCTTGTTGAACGGCAGGTCGATCCGGTCGTAGCTGTGCCCGGCGATGTAGGTGGTGTTCTCCGAGCCCGCGCCGGGCATCCCGTAGGGGGTGAGCCAGTAGCCGCTGTAGGTCTGCGGGGGCACCAGGGAGGCCTCCGCGAGCTGGTCCCCCGTGGGGTTGTAGGGCAGGACGTCCGCCTCGAAGCCGACGGCGTCGATGCCCAGGCGCAGCGGCGACGCCGCGCGCGGGGTGTGGCCGAAGAGCTCCTGGGCGAGGAACCACTGGTTCATCAGCGCCACCCAGAGCACGGCGGCGCAGATCGTCACCACGGCCGCCCACCGCGCCCGCGGGTCCGTGCGGGACGTCGTGCCCGGGCGCGGCGGCGCCGGCAGGGTGTTGGTGCCCATGCTGTCCTGTTCTCCGTGGTCCCGGCCGCGGCGGCCGGGACCGGTCGTCCCTGTGCGTGGTCCCGGCCGCCGCACCGGCGCCGCGGCGAGCGGCGCCGGTGCCGCGGACGGCTCAGCCGCGCGTGCGCCCGAGCCGCCGGGCCCGGAGCGCCAGCGCGCCGGGCAGGGCCACCGCCGCCGCGAGCAGCGCGGTGAGCACCCCGGCCCCGGCCGGCTGCTCCAGGGGTGCCGCGGTGAGGAAGGTGTCCACGTTCAGACCGGTGTTCTCAGCCCCGCTGGGAGCGGCGACCTCGGCCGCGGCCGGCGCCTCCTGGACGGTGGCCGGGACGTCCGCGGGCGCGGGGTCCGCGGCCGGCGGCGCGACCGGGGCGACCACCTGCGCCGCGGCTGCGCCCGGGTCCGCCTCCGGGGCCGCCGGGACCTCCTGGACGGTGGCCGGGACGTCCGCGGGCGCGGGGTCCGCGGCCGGCGGCGCGACGGGAGCGGCCTCCTGCGCCGCGGGTGCGGCCGGGACCACCTCCGGCGCGGCCTGCGCCACCTGGGCGGCCGCGGGGGCCTCCAGGGGCGCGGGATCGACGGGTGCGGGATCGACCGGTGCGGGAGCCACGGCCGGGAGCTCGGCCGGAGCGGCCTGCTGCGCCGCGGGTTCGGTCAGGCCCGGCGGGGCGTCTGCGGCCGGTGCGTCCACCGGTGCGGCGACGGCGGACGGCGCGCCCAGCAGCAGGCTCCCCACCAGCACGGTCGTCGACGAGCCGGCGACCACCAGCTTTCTCGTAGCAGTCATGTCGATGTGTCTCCTGATAGTCCGTAGTCGGCCCGGGCCCACCCCAGGACCGCCAGCGCGCAGCACGAGCCCCTGACGATGTCGGCTCCGCACCCCCGTGCGGACACGACGGGACGCGTCGTGCTGCTCCTCGTTCGGCCCGGACGGGACGACCGCCCGTTCGACGGAGCCGGAACCCCCGACCGAAGAACTGCTGTGCTTCAACTATGTACTCCTGCACATCGTTAGCAAGGGCGAACGGCTACGTGACGGTATGAGGCGACGGGTCGCGGCCGGGCCGCAGGGCCCGCCGCGCGGGCGCCCGGGCGGGAGGGGCGCGGATCCCGGCCCTTCCGCCCGGCGCAACCCTGCACTAGTGGGGACACGTGTCCGGTACGCGCCACCGTTCGCGAACGCACATGATGGACTCGGCGGGGTGCGGCTCGGGCACTCCGCCGGCCGCGCTCCGGAGGGCGGCCCGGTCCGTCCGAGGGGGGAGAGGCAGCCGATGAGCTCAGTGGTGCCCGGGGCAGGAGACCCGGTGCCGGCGCACGGCAGGACCGCGGTGCTCGGCCACGGCCCGGCGTGGGCGGCCGGGCGCGCCCGTCGGCCCGCCCGGCGCAGGGGCCCCGTGCTGGAGCCGCCCGCCCCCGCCTCACCGGGCGGCGCGCTCGCCGGCGCCGGCGGCGTCCCGTGAGGTGGCCCGATCTGCTCGGCTCCGCGGCGGCCAACACGCGGCGCGCCAGGATCCGCACCGGCCTGACCGTGGTCGCGGTGTTCATCGGCGCCTGCGCCCTGACGCTGACCTCCGGGATGGGCACCGGCGTGAACCGCTACATCGACGACACCGTGGCCGCCTTCGGCGACGCCGACGCGCTCTACGTCCAGAAGTCCCAGCCCCTCGTCGAGCTCTCGGCCGGAGCCGGGCCGCGCGAGTACGACCCGGACACCACCCGGATCCGCACGGGCTTCGGCGTGTCCTTCGAGGGGCTCTCGCCGGAGGACGTCGAGTTCCTCGAGGACCTCGACGGTGTGGCGTCGGTCAAGCCGATGTACGCGGTCTCGCCCACCTACCTGGAGGCGGCGGACGGCAGCCGCTTCCAGCTCTCGCCGGGCATCCCGGTCGACGCCGTGGGCCTGCAGATGGTGGCCGGCGGTCCCCCGGCCGCGGACCGCGACGAGATCGCGGTCCCGGACAGCTGGGTGGCCGACCTCGGCTACGACTCCGCGGCGGAGGCCGTCGGGGGAGAGGTGGTCGTGGTCATGACCGACCTCGGGGAGCGGGACCGGGCGTTCCCGGCGCGGATCTCCGGGGTGACCCAGGCGAGCCTGGCGGGGACCTCGCTGAACCCGATCCCGTCCGACTCCTTCAACGAGCGGCTCTACGCGTACCAGGTGAGCGGCGGGCCGCAGCAGGTGCCCGAGAGCTTCGCGATGGCCACGGTCACCGTCGAGGACATGGGGCGGGCCGCCGAGATCCAGGCCCGGCTGGAGGAGCGGGAGATGCTGGGGCTGACGGTGGAGGACCAGCTCGGGATGTTCCGCACGGTCATCAACGCCATCGTGTGGATCCTCAACGCCTGTGCCGTGATCGCCCTGCTGGCCGCGGGCCTCGGCATCATCAACACGCTGCTGATGTCGGTGCAGGAGCGCACCCGGGAGATCGGGCTGATGAAGGCCATGGGGATGAGCGGGCGCACGGTCTTCGGGCTCTTCTCCCTGGAGGCCGTGCTGATCGGCCTCCTCGGTGCGGCCCTCGGCGCCGCCGCGGGCGTCGCCGGCGGCTCCGCCGTGAGCAGCGCGCTGGCCGAGGGCTATCTCTCCGGGCTGCCCGGCCTGTCCCTCTTCGCCTTCGAGGCGGGGAAGGTCGCGCTGATCGTGCTCGCCGTCATGGGGATCGCGTTCCTGGCCGGCACGATCCCGGCCGTGCGGGCCGCGCGGAAGGACCCGATCGCCTCCCTGCGCCACGAGTGAGCCGCAGCGGGCCCACCCGACGGGTCAGCTCTCGCACTCCAGGCAGTACTTCGCGCCGTCCTTCTCGCGGGCGAGCTGGCTGCGGTGGCGGACCAGGAAGCAGGACATGCAGGTGAACTCGTCCTCCTGCTCGGGCACCACCTGGATCAGCAGCTCCTCCTGGGACAGGTCCGCGCCGGGCAGGTCGATGCCCTCCGCCGTGTCCGCGTCGTCGACGTCGATGGCCGGGCTCTGGCTCGTGGCGCTGCGCTGGGCCTGGATCACCTCGAGGGACTCGTTGGCGGGTTCGTCCTCGGGCTTGACGCGGGGCTCGTCGTAATCGGTGGCCACGGGTGATCTCCTCCTGTGGATGGTGCGGTCGTTGAGGTGTCCACGCCACAACCCGGCGGGGAACGGACCTATTCCCGTTCCCCGCGGCCGGTGCCGGGGAAGGCACCGATGGTAGCCCGCCCGGGCGTCGCGGGCACAAACCGCCCGGCGCGGCCGTGCCGGGCGGTCCGTGCCCGGGGCTCAGTCGAAGGAGATCAGCTCGACGAGCTCCCCCACGCGGTCCTCGGGCAGGGACCGGGCGATGTCGGCCTGGCTGATCATGCCCACCAGGGCGTGCCCGTCGATCACCGGCAGGCGGCGCACCTGGTGCTCCTGCATGGTGTCGAGGGCCTCCTCCACGCTGTCGTCGGCGCCGATCGTCACCGGCTTCCCCTGGGCCAGCTGCCCGGCCTTCACCGCGCGGGGGTCGGTGCCGACCGCCAGGCACCGCACCACGATGTCTCGGTCGGTGAGCACGCCCTTGAGCCGGTCGTCCTCCCCGCAGATGGGCAGGGCGCCGACGTCGAGGTCCTTCATCCTGCGGGCGGCCTCCTCGAGGCTCTGGTTCTCCCCGATGCACTCCGCGCCGGGGGTCATGATCTCTCGTGCGGTCGTCATGGCTCGTCCTCCTGTGCTCTCGAGGTGCCGGGCGGGCACCGCTGCGGTCCGTGCGGACGGTCCCCGGCCGGGCCGGGCCACCCACGATAGTGAGCCCGGCCACGCGGAGGAACCGTCGCCGCGCCCCGCCCGTCACACTCCGCCGCGGGCCGCACCGTTCGCCGACGCCACCGTCCTGCGGCGGGCCCGCACCGATGGCAGGTGTGGGGTCACAACCCCTCGGCGGCGTCCTGCAGGTCGAGGCACTGGCGGTCGGCGGGGATCTGCTCGACCGCGGAGCCCAGCTCCACGAGCAGCGTGGAGGAGGCCACGGCAGTGCTGTCGAACACGACCTCCACCGCGGGGTCGCGGCCGTACGTGGTGGCGGTCCACGTCTGCCCGTCCTCGCCGTCCGCGCCGCCCTGACGGATCAGCCAGTCGACGTCGTTCACGGAGGAGCACGGGTCCGTGGTCGGGCCGGGGGGCGTCACCCCGCAGCGGACGACCACCGCCGTGGGCTCGCCGTAGGCGGTGGTGGCCTGGCTGGTGGTCTCCCGCTGCTCGTGCTCGCCGATGGTCTCCGGCATGGCGAGCATCGCCGGGGCGCACCCGGGGTCGGCGGCGTTCTCGGCGGGGTCCACGGTGACGGCCGGGGTGCAGCCCGTGAGGACCGCGGCCAGGGCGCCCGCGGCCAGCAGGGCGCGGGCAGGACGGGGCGGAGGGAGCAGGGGCATGCCACCAGCGTAATCCGTGGCCTGGGGCGTTCCCGCGTCCGGGCCCCTCGTTAGGATGAGCGCCATGAGCCGACCCCCAGCGGACACCCCTGCACGCCACGCGCCGCCCGCGGCGGAGCCGACGGTCGGGGAGCTCTCGGAGGCGGAGCTGCTGGCGCGCGTGCTCCCGCTGCTCACCCGGCCGGCCGCCCAGGTGCTGCTCGGTCCCGGGGACGACTGCGCCGTGGTCGCGGCCCCGGACGGCCGGTACGTGATCACCACGGACACCCAGGTCCAGGACCAGGACTTCCGCCTCGCCTGGCCCAGCGGCGTGCTCACCACCGGCTACGACACCGGCGTCAAGTGCGCCGCGCAGAACCTCGCCGACGTGGCCGCGATGGGCGCCGTCCCCTCGGCCCTCGTCGTCTCGCTCACCCTGCCCCCGGACACCCCCGTGTCCTGGCCCGAGGACTTCGCCCGCGGCCTCGCCGCCGGGTGCGCGGCCATGGGGGCGGAGCGCTGCGCCGTGGTCGGCGGGGACCTCGGGGCCGGACGGGAGCTGTCGGTCACGGCGACGGTGACCGGCGACCTCGAGGGCCGGGACCCGGTGCGCCGCGCCGGGGCCCGGGAGGGAGGCGTGCTCGCCCTGGCCGGCACGACCGGCCGCGCGGCCGCCGGGGTGGCCCTGCTGGAGGACCCCCGCTACCGGGCCGGGCGGGACGGGCTCCTGGACGAGCTCGCGGCGGCGCAGCTGCGCCCGTGCGCCCCCGTGCCGGCCGGCCCGGACGCCGCCCGCGCCGGCGCCACGGCCATGATCGACCTCTCGGACGGCCTGCTCCGGGACGCCGGGCGGGTCGCGGCCGCCAGCGGTGTCGTGGTGGACCTCGACGGCGCGGCCGTGGCCGCCCTCGCCGACCCCCTGGAACCGGCCGCCCGGCTGGTCGGGGCGGACCCCCGCGACTGGGTGCTCACCGGCGGGGAGGACCACGGCCTGCTGGCCGTCTTTCCCCAGGGCGCCCCCCTGCCCGGAGCCTTCCGTGCGATAGGCTCGTGTGCGCCCGCGCCCCCGGGGCACGACGGCACCCGCCCCCGGGTGCTGCTCGACGGACGAGCGCCGCACCTCGCCCTCGGGCACCCGGTCGGTGAAGGATGGGATCACTTTGAACCATAGGATCGGATCGAACACGGCCGTCATGCGGCGGTGGCTCGACCTGGCCCACCGCGATCTCGTGCGGCACAGTCCCGTGCTCAACGCCCTCAACGTCTTCCCGGTCGCCGACTCGGACACCGGGACCAACCTGGCGACCACCGTGCGCGCCGCGGCCGAGGCCGCCGGCGTGCTGGAGACCGGCGACGTGGGGGAGCTGCTCGCCCTGGCCGGCCAGGCCGCCCTGGAGGAGGCCCGCGGCAACTCCGGGACCCTCTTCTCCGTGTTCCTCACGGCGGTGGGCCAGTCCCTCGAGGGACAGACCCGGATGAGCGCCGAGTCCGTGCGCGTGGCCCTGCACGCGGGCCACGTGCGGGCCTGGAGCGTACTCTCCGACCCGGTGGCCGGCACCATGCTCTCGGTGCTGGAGGCGGCCGCGGCCGTCCCCGTCCCGCAGGACGTGGGCGACGGGTCGAACCAGCAGCTGAAGGACTTCCTGGCCCAGGTGGGCGAGGCCGCCCGCGCCGCCGTCCTGGCCACCCCCGAGCAGCTCGAGATCCTACGGGAGACCGGCACGGTCGACGCCGGGGCGCTGGGCATGCTCGTCGTCCTCGACGCGCTCGCCCGCACGGTGGGCGGGGACGACGCCGGGGACGAGGCCGGCCTCGACCAGCTGATCGACGACGCCGCCGCCCGGGCCGCGGGCGTCCACGCCGCCCCGCACACCGTGCACGACGGTGTGGAGGTGATGTGCACCGTGGAGCTGTCCCCGCTGGACGCAGCGGAGCTGCGGCACGAGCTCAGCGAGGTGGGCAACAGCGTGATCATGAGCGCGGTCTCCGAGGCCGGGGACGGCTACCGGTGGCGCGTGCACGTGCACGTGGAGCGCACCGAGGAGGCGCTCGCGGTGATCGGCGCCCGGGGCGAGGCCGTCAACCTCACGGTGACCTCCCTCTCGGAAGCGGACGGATGAGGCGCGCCTGAGATGGCCCGGTCCCACACCGGCGGGGCGTTCCCCGCCCCGGTCCCCGAGCTCGACCAGCCGCTCGCGCGCCTGCTGGGCCGCGCCACGGCCGACCAGCTGGCGAGGCAGCTCTCCGTGAGCACGATCGGGCAGCTGCTCGACCACTTCCCCCGCCGGTACATGCCCCGGGGGGAGCTCACCCCCTTCTCGGAGCTGCGCATCGACCAGCAGGTCACCATCGTGGCCGAGGTCGTCTCCGCCTCCACCCGCCAGATGCGCTCCCGCCGCGGGTCGATCACGGACGTGGTGATCACCGACCGCGTCTCCTCGGACCCCCGCCTCCTGTTCGAGGAGGCGGACCCCGCCTCCGGCCGCACGATGCGGCTGAGCTTCTTCAACGCCTGGACCGCGGCCAGGGACCTGCCCCCGGGCACGCACGCCCTGTTCTCCGGGAAGGTCGGCCTGTACAACGGCGCCGTCACCATGACCAACCCGCACTACGCCATCCTGGACCCGGACGCCCCCGAGGCCGGGGAGAGCGCGGAGGAACGGGCCGGACGCCCCATCCCCATCTACCCGGCCACCGCCAAGCTCACCACGGACAAGATCGCCCGCGCCGTGCACTCCCTGCTGCCGGTCGTGGACTTCGCGGCGGTCCCGGACCCGCTGCCGGAGGGCATCCGCGAGCGGGAGGGGCTGATGGGCCTCGAGGAGGCGTACTGGCAGGTGCACCGGCCCCGGGACACGCGGGCCCACGGCGAGGCCCGCCGCCGGTTCCGCTACCAGGAGGCCTTCCTGCTCCAGTGCGCGCTCGCCCGCCGCCGGGCCGAGATCGCGGCCCACCCGACCACCGCCCGCCCCGGCACCCCGGACGGGCTCCTGGCGAAGTTCGACGCCGCCCTGCCCTTCGAGCTCACCGCCGGGCAGCGCGCCGTGGGGGAGGAGCTCGCGGCGGAGCTCGCCGGGACCCACCCCATGAACCGGCTGCTGCAGGGCGACGTCGGCGCCGGGAAGACGCTCGTGGCGCTGCGCGCCATGCTCCAGGTCGTCGACTCGGGCGCCCAGGCCGCGCTGCTGGCGCCCACCGAGGTGCTCGCCGGGCAGCACCACGGCTCCGTGCTGCGCTCCCTCGGCCCCCTCGCCCAGGGCGGGGAACTGGGCGGGGACCCCGACGGCACGCAGGTCGTGCTGCTCACCGGGTCGATGGGTGCGGCCGCGCGCAAGCGGGCGCTGCTGCGGATCGCCTCCGGGGAGGCCGGGATCGTCATCGGCACCCACGCCCTGCTCTCCGAGGTCGTCCAGTTCGCCGACCTCGGGCTCGTCGTCGTGGACGAGCAGCACCGCTTCGGCGTGGAGCAGCGCGACCGGCTCCGGGACAAGGCCGGCCGCCCCCCGCACCTGCTCGTGATGACCGCGACCCCCATCCCGCGCACCGTGGCCATGACCGTCTTCGGCGACCTCGACGTCTCCGTGCTGGACCAGCTGCCGGCCGGGCGTCAGCCCATCGCGACCCACACGGTGGGGCTCGTGGAGCACCCCGCCTGGGAACAGCGCCTGTGGCGCCGCGCCCGCGAGGAGATCGACGCGGGCCGGCAGGTCTACGTGGTCGCGCCCAAGATCGGGGACGACGACGAGGCCCCGTCCACCGGCTCCCTGGCCGAGTCCGCCCGGGCGGCCGCCGCCGAGGACGAGGAGGCCGAGGCGCCGATGGCCTCCGTGGCCTGGCTGGCCGAGCTGATCGCCCGGCAGCCCGTCCTGGACGGCGTGCGCGCCGAGGTGCTCCACGGCCGGCTCGACCCCGTGCAGAAGGCCCGCCTCATGGAGGACTTCGCGTCCGGGGCGGTGCAGCTGCTGGTCTGCACCACCGTGGTCGAGGTGGGGGTGGACGTCCCCAACGCCACGCTGATGATCATCGTGGACGCCGACCGGTTCGGCATCTCCCAGCTGCACCAGCTGCGCGGCCGGATCGGGCGGGGCGGGCACGCCGGGACGTGCCTGCTGGTCACCCGGCGCCCCGCCGAGCACCCCTCGCGGGAGCGCATCGAGGTCGTGGCCGGCACCACGGACGGCTTCGCGCTCGCCCGGGCCGACCTGGAGCTGCGCCGCGAGGGGGACATCCTCGGCGCGGCGCAGTCGGGAGGGCGGTCGACCCTGCGCCTGCTGCGCGCGCTCGACGACGCCGAGCTGATCGAGCGCGCCCGCCGGGACGCCGTCACCCTCCTCGGCGAGGACCCCGGGCTCGACGAGCACCCCGAGCTCGCCGAGGCCATCGAACGCTACCTCGACCCGGACGCCGAGGCGTTCCTGGACCGGGGCTGAGCCCGGTGCGGCCGAGGACGGGAGGAGCACGACCATGAGCAGGATCATCGCCGGGGCCGCCGGGGGACTGCGCCTGCAGTCCGTGCCGGGACAGGGCACCCGCCCCACCACCGACCGGGTCAAGGAGTCGCTCTTCGCCCGCCTCGAGGCCTGGGGCATGCTCCACGAGGCCCGGGTCCTGGACCTGTTCGCCGGGTCCGGGGCGCTGGGCTGCGAGGCCGCCAGCCGGGGCGCGGCCGCCGTGACCCTGGTGGAGCGCCATCCGCCCGCCGTCCGCGTCTGCCGGGCCAACGCGGCCGTGGTGCACCGGGCGCTGGGCCGCGACGACGTCGTCGCGGTCCACCAGGGCGCCGTCGCCGCCTACCTGGCCGATCCCGCGGCGGGCCCCTGGGACCTGGTGCTCGCCGACCCGCCCTACCCGCTGGGCGAACCCGAGCTGAGCGCCGTCCTGGCGGCACTGGTGGGCCGGCTGGGCGAGGGCGGGGTGGTCGTGGTCGAGCGCTCCTCGCGCTCGCCCGAGCCGGAGTGGCCGTCCGGGCTGCGCCGCTTCGAGCAGAAGCGGCACGGGGAGACCACCACGTGGTTCGCCGAGACGGCGCTCACATCCGCGCCGCCGCCCGGCGCGCCGCGCTGAGCAGGTGCGCCGCTGTGCGTCCCGGCCCTGACAAGATGCGACAGGCAACAACGAGCACGGGCCCGGCGGCCCGGGAGAGACGGAGGACGTCCATGAAGATCACGGTTCTGGGCACGGGCTACCTGGGGGCCACGCACGCCGCGTCGATGGCGGAGATGGGCTTCGAGGTCCTGGGCGTGGACGTGGACCCGGCGAAGGTCGACGCCCTGTCCCGCGGGGAGCTGCCCTTCCACGAACCAGGACTGGGCGAGCTGCTGCGCAAGCACGTGGACACCGGGCGGCTGCGCTTCACCACCAGCTACGAGGAGGCCGGGGCCTTCGGCGACGTGCACTTCGTCGGCGTCGGCACGCCCCAGCGCGCCGGGTCCTTCGCGGCGGACATGCGCTACGTGGACGCCGCCGTGGGCTCGATCGCCGCGGCCGCCACGAAGGACTGCGTGATCGCCGGCAAGTCCACGGTCCCCGTCGGCTCGGCCCGGCGGCTGGCCGACCTCGCCCGCGCCTCGTCCCGGGACGGGGTGGACGTGTCCCTGGTCTGGAACCCGGAGTTCCTGCGCGAGGGCTACGCCGTGGAGGACACCCTGACCCCGGACCGGATGGTGCTGGGCGCGGAGGACGCGGCCGCGGAGGCCGTGATGCGCCGGGTCTACGCCCGCCAGCTGGAGGCGGGCGTGCCGCTGATCGTCACCGACTTCGAGACGGCCGAGCTGGTGAAGGTCGCCGCCAACGCCTTCCTGGCCACCAAGATCTCCTTCATCAACGCCCTCTCCGAGCTGACCGAGGCGGTCGGCGGGGACATCCGCACCCTCGCCGACGCGATCGGCCTCGACGAGCGGATCGGGCGGAAGTTCCTCAACGCCGGGGTGGGCTTCGGCGGCGGCTGCCTGCCCAAGGACATCCGGGCCCTGCGGGCGCGGGCCGCGGAGCTGGGCGTGGAGCAGTCGGTGCGCTTCCTGGCGGAGGTCGACGACATCAACGTCCGCCGCCGCGGGCACACCGTGGACACCGTCACCCAGATGCTCGGCGGCTCCGTGGTGGGCAAGCAGGTGGCCGTGCTCGGGGCGGCCTTCAAGCCCGACTCCGACGACGTGCGCGACTCCCCGGCCCTGGACATCGCCGCCCGGCTGCACTCGATCGGCGCCGAGGTCGCCGTCTACGACCCCAAGGCCAACGCCAACGCCGCCAAGCGCTATCCGCGCCTGGACTACGTGGACTCCCTCGAGGCCGCCGTCACCGGTGCGGAGGTCGTGGTGCTGCTGACCGAGTGGGCCGAGTTCAAGACGATGACCCCCGAGCAGCTGGACCCGCTGGTGGCCGTGCCGCAGATCCTGGACGGGCGCAACGTGCTCGACCCCGAGCGCTGGGCCGCCGCCGGCTTCTGCTACCGGGCCCTCGGCCGCCGGGCGACCGTCTGAGCTCCTCCTGTGCGCGCACAGCGGCGACGGCCGCCGCTGCCTCGGCAGCGGCGGCCGTCGCCGCGGGCGGGACTCGGTCCGCGTACTTCTCGAGGACCAGGTCGTCCGTGGTCTTGTCCAGCTGGATCGAGCTGCTGTGCTGGATGAGCCGGGCCACGGTGCTGGCCTCGCTCTCCGGGACGACGAGCAGGTACTCCTCCACGCCGTCGTCGAGCGTCAGCTCGAACGTGTAGGAGCCGGCGTCACCGTGCCCCTGCCTGCTGCGGATCACGTCGACGCTCGTGACGCGCCGGATGTTCTCGCCCTGGCCTGCTGGCAGGGTTCCCCTTTCGGACCCACCTCTCGGGAGGGGCCGGTCGCCGCGGCCGCGCGTGCCGGCCCCACTGACGACGGCGGCCGTCGACGGGCTGCCGGCCCGCGCCCGGAACGCTCCACCGGGCTCGCGGGTGCCCACCACGCCGGCCCCCCGGCACGGCCGCGCCAAGGGTGCTGACCGTGTGTGACGGGCCGGCCGCGGCTCAGCCGGCCAGCCGCTGGGCCGCCTGCTCCAGGAGGTCCCGGCGCTTGCCGAAGGAGAAGCGCATCCAGGTGCCGTACAGGCCCCGGTGCGCCGCCGAGGCGAGGGCCGGCACCGGCACGCCCACCACGCCGGAGCGCTCGGCCAGCACGGGGGCCAGCGCGGTGGCGTCCCCGACGCCGTGCCGCTCGCACAGCGCGCGCACGTCGGCCACGACGAAGAACGTGCCCTGCGGCTCGAACGGCTCGGCGCCCGCGGCGGCCAGCCCCTGCATGAGCACGTCGCGGCGCTGCCGGAAGTCCTCGGCCAGACCCTCGTAGAAGGCGTCCGGCAGGCCCAGGGCCGCCGCCGCCCCGAGCTGCAGGGGTGTGGCGGCGCTGTGCGTGAAGTACGCCTTGGTGGCCCGCACCGCGCCGACGAGGTGCTCCGGCCCGCTCACCCAGCCCACGCGCCAGCCCGTGGCCGAGAACGTCTTGCCCACCGAGGAGACGGTGAGGGTCCGCTCGAAGGCTCCCGGCAGGGCCGCCAGGGGGCGGTGGGCGCCGTCGTAGCGCAGGTGCTCGTAGACCTCGTCGGTGACCACCACGCAGTCGTGCTCCTCGGCCAGCTCGACCACCCGGGACAGCACGGCGTCGTCGAACACGGTGCCCGTGGGGTTGTGCGGGTCGTTGAGGACCACCATGCGGGTGCGCGGCCCGAAGGCCGCGGCGAGGCGGTCGAGGTCGGGGGAGAAGCGCGGGGGCTCGAGCGGGACCGTCACCAGCCGCGCGCCCGCGAACTCCACCACGGCGCCGTAGAGGTCGTAGTGCGGCTCGAAGGTGACGACCTCGTCCCCGGGGCGCAGGAACGCGAGCAGGCTCGCGGCCAGCCCCTCGGAGGCGCCCACGGTCACGACGACGCCGGAGGCCGGGTCCGGCTCGAGCCCGTAGAAGCGGCACTGGTGCTCGGCGACGGCCTCCTGCAGCTGCGGCACCCCCGCCACCGGGGAGTACTGGTTGCCGCCGCCGCGCAGGGCGGCCGCGGCGGCGTCGAGCATCTCCGGCGGCCCGTCGACGTCCGGGAAGCCCTGGCCCAGGTTGATCGCCCCCGTCCGGGCGGCCAGCCGCGACATCTCCTCGAACACCGTCCCGGAGAGCTCCCCGGCGGTGGTCAGCATGCCTCCTCCGTGGGCCATGCGCTCCCAGGGGGCGCGGGACGTGCGGGCGGCGGCATCGGCATCCATGGCCGCCAGTCTAGGGTCCCGCGGCGGCGTGCCTAGGATGGGGCCCATGCACCGAGCGATCTGCCCCGGCTCCTTCGACCCCATCCACAACGGCCACGTGGAGGTCGTCGCGCGCGCCGCGGCGCTCTTCGACGAGGTCGTGGTCGCGGTGTCCACGAACCCGCACAAGCGCTACCGCTTCGACCACGAGCAGCGGCTGGCCCTCGTGGAGGAGAGCCTCGCGGGGATCGTCGGCGTCGTCGTCGAGCCCATGGGCGGAGGCCTGCTCGCGGACTACGCGGCGCAGCGGGGTGCGGTGGCGCTGGTCAAGGGGCTGCGCTCGGGGGAGGACTACGCGTACGAGGTGCCGATGGCCACGATGAACCGCGACCTCAGCCGGGTCGAGACCGTGTTCCTGGCGGGGGACCCGCAGTTCCTGCACCTGTCCTCCACCCTCGTCAAGGAGGTCCAGGGGCTCGGCGGGGACGTCTCCGGCTTCGTGCCCGGGCCCGTGCTGCGCGCCCTGCGGGGCTGAGCCCGCCGGGACCGTCCGGGGCCGCCGGGGCGCGTCCCGTTTGAGAACGGGCGGCGGGGCGCGCTACCATGGCCTGTCGGCCAGAATTTCACCAGGAGATCGTCATCAGTCGCGAGAACAGTTCGCCCCTCATCATCGATGTCAGGGACCTCGAGCACCGCCCGGGGACGATGCGACGACTGGAGAAGGTGGTGCCCGCGCCGAAGGACTTCGGCAACGCACTCATCGGCGCCCCGGAGGGTTCGGACATCGAGCTGGACCTCCGGCTGGAGTCCGTCCACGACGGGATCCTGGTGTCCGGCACGACTGCCGTGGACATCCACGGCGAGTGCAGCCGATGCCTCGACCCGATCGACTACGATCTGGACGTCGACGTGCAGGAGCTGTACCTCTTCGACGCCGCCACCACCGGTGGGGAGGACGTCGAGGACGACCAGATGTATGAAGTTCAGGACGAGACGATCGACCTCGAGCCCATGCTTCGGGACGCAGTGATCACTCAGCTGCCGTTCCAACCGGTGTGCCGGGAGGACTGCCAGGGGTTGTGCGCCCAGTGCGGCGCGCGCCTGGAGGACGACCCGGGACACCACCACGAGGTGCTCGATCCTCGCTGGAGCGCCCTGTCGGGCCTGCTCGAGCAGGACACCTCGGAGAAGACGACCGATACGAGAGAAGAGAGATAGCCGTGGCTGTTCCCAAGCGGAAGATGTCCCGTGCCAACACCCGTGCACGCCGTTCCCAGTGGAAGGCGACCGCGCCGAAGCTGGTCAAGACCGTCGAGAACGGCAAGGTCACCTACAGCCTGCCGCACCAGGCCAAGGTCGTGACCGACTCCGCGGGGACCGCGCTGTTCCTGGAGTACAAGGGCCGCAAGGTGGCCGACGCCTGACCACGGTGACCACCACCGCCAACCCTCAGGACCTGCTGGAGCGTCTCGGCGTCGACATCGACGCCGAGACGCTCCGTCTTGCGCTGACCCACCGCTCCTACGCGTACGAGCACGAGGGACAGGGCCACAACGAACGGCTCGAGTTCCTCGGCGACTCCGTGCTGGGACTGGCGGTCACCGACGAGATCTTCCACCGCTACCCCGACGACTCCGAGGGCAACCTCGCGAAGATCCGCGCGGCGGTGGTGAGCACCCGCACCCTCGCCGACCTCGCGCGCTCCCTCGACGTGGGCGCGCACATCCGTCTGGGCAAGGGCGAGGTGCGGACCAAGGGCCACGAGAAGGCCTCGATCCTCGCCGACACCATGGAGGCGCTGATCGGCGCCGTCTACGTGTGCTCGGGGCTGGAGGCCGCCCGCGACTTCGTGCTGCGCCTGGTCGTGCCGCTGCTCGAGGACGGCTTCGTGATGACCGAGGGCCGCGACTGGAAGACCGAGATCCAGGAGCTCGCCGCGGCCCGCGGCCTGGGCCCCGTCCGCTACGCCGTGGAGGGCACCGGCCCGGACCACGACCGCCGCTACGAGGCGCACCTGCTCATCGGCGGCAAGGACCACGGCACCGGCACCGGCACCACGAAGAAGGAGGCCGAGCGCTCCGCCGCCGCGCAGGCCTACGCGGCCCTGGTGGCCCGCAGCGGTGCCTGAGCCGGGAACGCGGGGCGCCCGTGCCTGAGCTGCCCGAGGTCGAGGTCGTCCGCCGCGGCGTGGAGCGCTGGGTCGTGGGCCGCCGGATCGAGGCCGTGCAGGTCCTCGACCCCCGCTCGGTGCGCCGGCACGAGGCCGGTCCGGTCGCCTTCGCCCACGAGCTCGAGGGCGCGGTGGTCGGCGACGCCGTGCGCCGCGGCAAGTTCCTCTGGCTGCCGCTGACCGGGCCGGACGGGGACACGCCGCAGGAAGCCCTGCTGGTGCACCTGGGGATGAGCGGGCAGCTGCTCGTCAAGGACGCCGGGCTGCCCGCGGAGAAGCACCTCAAGGTGCGGCTGAGCCTGTCCGAGCGACCCGGCACCCCGGCCGAGCTGCGCTTCGTGGACCAGCGGATCTTCGGCGGCATGCTCCTGGACCGGCTCGTGCCCACCGACGACGGCGCCCCGGGCGGACGCTCCGCCACAGGGCTGCCGGCCGTGCCCACCCGCGCGGCCCACATCGCCCGCGACCCCCTGGACCCGGCCTTCGACGCCGACCTCCTGCACGACCGGCTGCGCCGGCGCCGCACCGGGCTCAAGCGGGCCCTGCTGGACCAGGCCATGGTCTCGGGGATCGGCAACATCTACGCCGACGAGGCGCTGTGGCAGGCGCGCCTGCACTGGGCCCGCCCCACCGACACGCTCCGGCGCCCCGAGACGCACCGGGTGCTCGCGGCGGTCCGGGCGGTGATGGACCGGGCCCTCGCGGCCGGCGGGACGAGCTTCGACTCCCTCTACGTCAACGTCAACGGGGAGTCGGGCTACTTCGCCCGCGACCTCAACGCCTACGGCCGCTCCGGCCGGCCCTGCCCCCGGTGCGCCGAGGAGGGCCGGGCGGCGCTGATCGTGCGCGAGCAGTTCATGAACCGCTCCTCCTACCGCTGCCCGGCCTGCCAGCGCGCGCCCCGCAACGCCCGGTTCTGACCGGCCGCGGCGGGGCGCCGGCACCCGCGACGCCGGCCCAGGAGAGGTCGGCCCAGAAGATGCCGGCCCGGCGGGTGCCGGCTCAGGCGGCGTCGGCCGCGGTGGAACCGGTGTCCGGCTGCGGGGCGTCGTGGGCGCCCAGCGGGTGCGTGCGGTAGTACTCGGCCAGCCGCCGCATGCCCTCCTCGATCGTCACGGCCGGCGACCAGTCGAGCACCTCGCGGGTGGTCTGCTGGTCGAACCAGTGCGCCGTGGACAGCTGCTCGGCCAGGAACGCCGTCATCGGCGGCTCGTCGGCCCCCGGCCGTAGCGCCCAGAGCTTCTCGATGAGCTTCCCGGCCACGCGCGCCACCGCGCCGGGGACCCGCCGGGTGGGCGGCTGCACGCCCGCCGCGCGGCAGAACCCGGAGATCAGCTCGCCCACGGTGCGCGGCTGGCCGTTCGTCACCACGAGCGCCTGCCCGTGCGACCACTCGATGCGCTCCAGCGCCCGCACGATCGCCTCGGCGGCGTTGTCGATGTAGGTGGTGTCGATCAGCGCCGCGCCGTGGTCCAGCAGCGGCATGCGGCCCCGGCCGGCGCGGTCCACCACGCGCTCGACCAGCTGGGTGTCGCCGGGGCCCCACACGATGTGGGGGCGCACGGCGGTGACCCGCAGTCCCCGGCCGTCGGCCTCGAGCGCGAGCAGCTCCGCGGCGGCCTTGGACCGGGCGTAGTCGCCGCGGGCGTGCACGGGGTCGGCCGGGCGGGCGGGCTCGCCCACGATCGACACGCCCGTGTGGGCGACGGAGGGGGAGGAGACGAACACGACGTTGTCCACGCCCGCGCGCCGGGCCGTCTCCAGCAGCACCCGGGTGCCCATGACGTTGGTCAGCACGAACTCGTCCCAGTCCCCGGCGAAGGAGACCTTCGCGGCGAGGTGGACGACGTCGTCGACGCCCTCCAGCGCGCGGGCCACGGCCTCCGGGTCGGTCACGGAGCCCAGCACCTCCTGCACGCCGGGCTGGTCGGCCAGGTCGGCGTGCCGGCGCTGCAGCAGCCGCACCGTCCAGTTCCGGCTCCGGAGCAGGCGCGCCACGTGTTCCCCGAGCATCCCGGAGGCGCCGGTGACGAGCACCGTGCGGCCGCGCCCCTCCAGCTCCCGGGGTCCTCGGTCCGCCTCGTGGCTGCCGGTGTCGGCCGGCGGGGCGCCCTCCGCCACGGTGGCGTCGTAGGCGGGGACCTTCTCGTCGTGCGGGCCGTCCTTGCGGTGCTTGCCGTTCACGGGTTCCTGATCCTTCCTCCGGCCAGGGCGGCGTCGGCCCACCCGGCCAGCAGGGCTCGGTCGATCTTGGAGTTGTGCCGGATGTCGGTGGGGTGCTCGGGGAGCACGAGGACGGCCGCGAGGTCCATGCCGGTCGCCTCCCGCACGGCGTCGCGCACGGCGCCGGTCAGCAGGGGATCGGCGGGTCCGGGCCGAGGGGCCGGCGGCACGGTCTCCGCGACCGCCACGGGCACCTGGGCGCCGGCCGGGCCCACGCCGACCACGGCGACGCGGCCCACCCCCGGCACGGCCTGGGCCGCGTGCTCGGCCGCGACCGGGGTGAGCACGCCCCCGGCGGCGACGATCACGTGCGCCAGTCGGCCCTCCACCCACAGCCGGCCGGCTGCGTCGACGTGCCCCATGTCCCCGGTGCGGTGCCAGCCGGGCAACTGGGTGCTCCGGTGCTCCGTGGCCCACAGCCGGTCGTAGCGGTCCTTGACGTGCGGGGCGCGGGCGACGATCTCGCCGGTGGTCCCGGCCGCGGTGGTGATCTCGTCGCCGGGCACGCCGTCCGGGCCCAGGGCGGTGACGCCGAGCTCGGCCCCGTGCACGGCAGTGCCCACGCACACGCCGTTGCCGGCGCCGGCCACCGGGGAGCCCTCCGCGGCGGTGCCGTCCCGGCGCGCCTGCCGGATGGTGCCGAGCGTGACGTCGGTGAGGGGCAGCCCCTCCGTCATGCCGTAGGGCGTGTGCAGCGTCGCGGCCGGCACCAGCTCCTGGAACCGCTCCAGCAGCGCCTCCGGCAGCGGCGCCCCGGCCGAGAGCACCAGCTCCACGCGGCCCAGCGCCAGGCGCTGGCCCTCGTCGAGCTCGTGGGCGGTGGCCAGGACGTTGGTGATCGCGGCCGGGGACAGGAACACCGCGGTGGCCCGGATCGCGGAGGCGGCGTCCGCCAGGGCGCGGGCCGTGAGGGTCTTCGGTGCCGTGACGTCCATGTCCGGGGTCGCCGAGGTCGTGCCCATGGCGGGCCCGAGCAGGGCGAACGGCGCGAAGCCGGCCACGAGCCCGGTGCCGGCGGACAGGCCGTAGGTGCCGCGCACGGCGTCCCGCATCGCGGAGAGCTGCCGGTGGGTGTAGACCACGCCCTTGGCCGGCCCGGTGGACCCGGAGGTGAACAGCACCACGGCGTCCGCCTCGGGGCCCGGGGCGGGCAGCTCCGGGCGCGGCGCGGACTCCAGCAGGCCGGGGACGTGGTGGGCCACGCCGAGGGCGCGGCGGGAGACCGGGTCGAGGCGCTCCAGGGAGATCCGGGTGCCCGGCCAGCCCAGTGTCCGTCCGGCGACCAGGGCCTTGCGGATGCCCACCAGCCAGTCCGGCCCCGCGCCCTTGAGCGCCCGGGTCAGCCCCTTCGGGCCCAGCCCGGTGTCCGCGACGACGACGACGGCGCCGATGCGCAGGCACGCGTAGAGCAGCGCGGTGAGGTCCGAGCCCGGCGGGACCATGAGGTTCACACGGTCCCCGGGGCGCACCCCGATGCCGGCCAGGCCGGCGGCGAGGCGGTCGACCCGGTCGGCCAGCTCCGCCCAGCTGAGGCTGGCCCGCACCGGGGCCGCGGCCGCCCGCGGGCCTGCGGTCTCGGCGCCGCGGGCCATGTCGACCACGGCGAGGCCGAGGTCCGTGCGGCGCTGCTCGAGCTCCGCGTGGAAGGGCACGTGGGCGTCCCGGGCCGTGGCGCGGCGCTGCACGTGCAGCTCGCGCCGGGTGGGGCCGGGCCCGAAGCGGTCGGCGAGCCAGGCCATCAGCGGGCCCGCGATGTCCCGGGCCTCGGGCAGCAGGTGCTGGGCGCCCTCGTAGCGGTGCACGTCGGCGTGCGGCAGCCGCCGCATGAGGTCCTGCAGGTAGCGCTCCTGGAACACGGGGTCCCCGGTGCCCCACAGGAGCAGGGCGGGGACGTCCATCCCGGCCACGCCGGCGGCGATCTGCTCGAAGCGCGCGTGGGAGGGGTGGTCGGCGGGCACGGGGATGTCGGCCACGAAGTGCCGGATCGCCTCGCGCCGGGCGCTCGTGGCGTACGGGGCGCGGTAGGCCGCCCAGACGTCCGCGGGCAGGGACGGGTCCGCCAGCGCCAGTGCGACGTCGAGGAAGGCCGTGGTGCGCTCGGTGAGCAGCCCGTGGGCGGCCGGGGCCAGGGCCAGGCGCAGGGAGGCGGGGATCTCCTCGGCGCCGTCGTGGTGGACGGCGGTGTTGGTGAGCACCACGCCGCGGTGCACGCCCGGGTGCTCCAGCGCCCAGCCCGAGGAGATCAGTCCGCCCCAGTCGTGGGCGAGGGTCACCACGGGCGTGGTGGCGTCGTCGAGGCCGAGCTCGGCGGTGAGGTCGGACAGGTCCCGCACCCGGTCGTCCAGGCGGCGGAAGAGCCCGGTGCGCTCGGAGAAGCCCATGTCGAGCTGGTCCACGGCCACGACCCGCCACGGGTTGGCGGGGTCGACTCCGGCGGCCAGCACGTCGCGCCACAGGTAGGACCAGGTCGGGTTGCCGTGCACGGCGAGCACCGTGCCGCGCGGGGTCAGCCCGGCCGCCTCCAGCGAGGCCGCGTTGTCCAGCAGGTGCCAGCGGCGGCGACGTCCGGGCACGGGCTCCACGGGCGCGGTGGAGGCGACCGTGACCGTGCGGGACCAGGCCGGGTCCACCCCGGGCAGCGGCACCTCCGTCATGGGCAGCCGTGCCGCGTCCGGCCCGTCGTGCTGGGAGGTCGTGGACGGTCGTCTGCGTGCCATGGGCGTGGGGCTCCTCGTCGGGTGCGGGCGTGCGGGGTCGGTCGGGCGGCGCTCAGCGCCGGGGAGTCACCAGTCGATCTCCATGTACGTCGCGTTGAGCCCGGAGCCGACGCCCAGCAGCAGGACCCGGTCGTCCTGCTCGAGCCGCTCGGCCTCGAGGGCGAGCGTCATGGGCAGGGCCGCGGCCGCGACGTTGCCCCAGAAGGGGAAGGTCAGCGGGAACCGCTCCGGGGCGATCCCGACGTCCTGGAACAGCTTGTTGGTGTGGGACATGGAGACCTGGTGGCCGATGTAGCGGTCCATCGTCGACCACTCCCAGCCGTCCTGGTGCGCGTCGTGCCAGGCGTCGGCGAGCAGTCCCACGCCGTGCTTGAGCAGGCCCGTGGCGTCGGTGTACATGCCGTCGAAGCCGCCGATGCACAGCCCGTGGTGCTCGGTCGCGGACCGTGTCACGGACCCCGCGATGCGGTGGCCCTCCGGGTGCCGCTCGGCCGGGCCGACCACGGCGGCGGCGGCCCCGCAGCCGAGGGTCAGGGTGGCGAACTCCCGCACCACGTCCGCGCGGGTCACGTCCGGGCCCTGCAGCCGCTCGTACGTCTCGCGGTGCCAGGGGGTCGGGTCCTCGCCGGCGACGACGACGGCGTAGTCGATCGCGCCCGAGTCGATCATCGTGGAGGCGATCGTGAGCCCGTTGACGAAGCCCAGGCACGCGTTGGTCACGTCGAAGTTCAGCGCGGAGGGCGCCAGCCCGAGCCGGTGGTGCACGGACACCGAGACCGCCGGCTCGTAGCCGTCGCGGGTCACCGAGGCGTTGATCAGCAGCCCCACCTGCTCCGGGCGGACCCCCGCCCGGGCCAGGGCCGCCTCGCCCGCCTCCACGGCGCCGTCGGTGAAGTGGCGCCCCGGCGACCACACGCGCCGCTCGTTGACGCCCGCGAGGCGCTGCAGCAGCCCCTTCGGCATCTTCAGCCGCGCGAACGTGTCCTCCAGGACCTCGTCGGCGTGGGACGAGGGCACCACCTCGTCGGCCTCGACCTTCGTGATGGCCAGGAGGGCGGCGTTCTGGTGACGGATCGAGGAATTACCGGTCAAGGTCTCTGGCTTTCGTTAGGGGCTCGCCGACGCCCCGCTCCGGCGCCCGGCAGGCGCGGTCACGGGTCGGCAGGTCGTGCTGGTCGCGGTCAGTCTACCGGCCGGTCGGCGGCGCGGTGCCCGGGCGCCGCCGTTTCTCTGCAGGCTTAGCTTTCCGCCCGCCCCCCTGCCCGCACCGCGCCGCCGCGCCGGGACGCACCCGAGTACAGTGGGGGCGACCCCCGACCCCCTCAGCCCAGGAGACCGGCCGCCCGTGCACCTGAAGACCCTGACCGTGCGCGGGTTCAAGTCGTTCGCCTCGGCCACCACCTTCGAGTTCGAGCCCGGGGTCACCGCCGTCGTCGGGCCCAACGGCTCGGGGAAGTCCAACGTGGTGGACGCCCTCTCGTGGGTCATGGGGGAGCAGGGCGCCAAGTCGCTGCGCGGCGGGAAGATGGAGGACGTCATCTTCGCGGGCACGGCCGGGCGGGCCCCGCTCGGCCGCGCCCACGTGGCCCTGACGATCGACAACGCCGACGGCGCCCTGCCGATCGAGTACTCCGAGGTCACGATCTCGCGCACGCTCTTCCGCTCCGGCGGCTCCGAGTACGCGATCAACGGCCGGGCCTGCCGGCTGCTGGACATCCAGGAGCTGCTCTCCGACTCCGGGCTCGGCCGCGAGATGCACGTCATCGTGGGCCAGGGCCAGCTCGACCGGATCCTGCACGCCACGCCCGAGGAGCGCCGCGGGTTCGTCGAGGAGGCCTCCGGGATCCTCAAGCACCGCCGCCGCAAGGAGCGCACGCTGCGCAAGCTGGAGGCCATGCAGGCGAACCTCGATCGGCTCGAGGACCTCACCGCCGAGATCCGCCGCCAGCTGACCCCGCTGGGGCGGCAGGCCCGGGTGGCCCGCCGCGCCCAGCGGATCCAGCACGACGTCCGCGACGCCCGGGCCCGGCTGCTGGCCGACGACCTCGTCCGGGCCCGCACCTCGCTCGCGGTCGACGAGGACCTGGAGCGCCGGCTGCGCGCCGAGCGCGCGCAGGCGGAGCAGGACCTCGACGCCGGGCGCGCCCGGCAGGCCGACGTCGAGGCCCGCGCCGCGCGCGCGACACCGGCGCTCAACGCGGCCCGGGACACCTGGTACCAGCTCACCGCGGTGCAGGAGCGCTACCGGTCGCTGGCCTCCCTGGCCGCCGAACGGCGCCGGCTGCTGGGCCCGGCCGCCGAGCCCGCCGAGCCGGCCCGGGACCCGGACCGGCTCGCCGCGCAGGCCGCCCGCACCCGGGCGGAGCAGGATCTGCTGCTCGAGCAGGTCGAGGACGCCACGGACGGGCTCGCCGCGGCCATCGAGGACCGGGAGGCCGCCGAGGCCGCCGCCCGGGCCCAGGACGCCGTGGTCACCGGGCTGCTCCGGGCGGCCGCCGACCGGCGCGAGGGCCTGGCCCGGCTGACGGGCGCCGTGGCGGCGGCCCGCTCCCGGGTGGAGGCGGCCGAGAACGAGCTCGCCCGTCTGCACACCACCCGCGCCGAGGCCGGGGAGCGGCGGGAACGGGCCGGCGCGGAGGCCGACAACCTCGCGGCGGCCGCCCGCGAGGCGGCCGGGGCCGCCGACCGTGCCCGCGCCGAGCACGAGGCGGCGGACGCCGCGGCCGGGACGGCCCGCGCGGCCGCGAAGGAGGCGGAGACCGCGGCGCAGGAGCTGCTGCGCGCCCACGACGCGCAGCGGGCCCGGGCCGAGACCCTGCGCGCCGCCCTGCGCCAGCCCGACGGCTCGACGGCGGTCCGCGAGCGCCACGGGGACGCCGTGCTGGGCGCCGTCGCGGACCTCGTGGACGTGGAGCCCGGGTGGGAGCGGGCCGTGACCGCCGCCCTGGGCCCGTTCGCGGAGGCGCTCGCCGTGCGCTCCCACGGCGCGGCCGTCTCGGTGTTCGAGGCACTGCGCGACGACGGCGTGGGCCGGGTCCACCTCCTGGTCGCCGGCGGCGACGGGCAGGCGGAAGCCCCCGCCCCGCCGGAGGTCCTCGGCCTGCCCGGGGTCCGGCCCGCGGCCGCCGTGCTCGGGCCCGGGGGGACGGACGACGACGCCCGGCGCGGCGCGGCCGCGGTCCGCGCCCTGCTGGCCGGCACCGTGCTCACGGAGGACGCGGCCACGGCGGCCCGGGCCGCGGCCGGCCGGCCCGGGCTGACCGCGGTGACCCGTGACGGAGACGTGTTCACCTCCGCCACCGCCTGGGGCGGGGCCGCGGAGGCCGCCGGCACGCTCGAGACCCGCGCCGCCGCCGAGCGCGCCGAGCAGGAGCAGGCCCGGCTCGCCGCCGCCCTGGAGCGCGCCCGCGCCGCGGTGCGCGCGGTGGGCGAGGAGCGCGACGCCGGCCGCCGGCGGGCCCAGGAGGCCGCGGCGGCGCTGCGCGCGGCGGAGCGCAGCGCCGAGCGGGCCGCCTCCGAGCTGTCGCGGGTCCGGGCCGTGCTGGACTCCGCCGCGGCGGAGACCGCCCGCTTCGAGGAGCAGGTCGCGGCCGCGGACCGGCACCTGGCCGCCGAGCAGCAGCGCCTGCGCGAGGTCGCCGACCGCCTGCAGGCCGCCGAGGAGCTCGGCGAGGAGGACACCGAGGACGCCCAGCTGGAGGCCGCCGCCCGCCGCGACGAGCGGCACCGCGCCGCCACCGCCGCCCGCGCCGCCGAGACCGAGGCGCGGCTGGCCCTGCGCTCCCTCGAGGAGCAGGCGCGCGCGCTGGGCAACCGGGCCGCCTCCCAGGAGCGGGCCGCCGCCACCGAGCGCCGGGCCCGGGAGGAGGCCGAGCGCCGGGCGCACCGCCGCCGGCTGCAGGCCCGCAACGCCGAGGCCGTGCTGGCCGCGGCCGAGCAGCTGCTGGTCCGGGTCGGGGCGTCCGTGGCCGCCGCCGCCGGGGACCGGGACCGGGCCGAGTCCGTGCGCGCCGGCCTGGACGCGGAGCTCACGGAGCTGCGCGCCGCCAACGACCGGCTCGCCGCCCGTGTCGCCGAGCTCACCGACTCCGTGCACCGTGACGAGCTGGCGCGGACCCAGCAGCGCACGCGGATCGAGGCCCTCGAGGCCCGCTCCCTGGAGGAGCTGGGCCTCACCCCGGAGGCGCTCGTGGAGCACTACGGGCCGCACCTGCCGATCCCCGACCCCGACGCGGGGACCGGGACGGAGGAGCCGGAGGCGACGGACGGGCAGGACGCCCTGTTCGGGGCCGTGGCGGGGGCGCCCTTCGTGCGGGCCGAGCAGGAGCGGCGGCTGCGCCGGGCCGAGAAGGAACTGGCCTCGCTGGGCCGCGTCAACCCCCTGGCGCTGGAGGAGTTCGCGGCGCTCGAGGAGCGGCACCGCTTCCTCGCCGAGCAGCTCGAGGACCTGAAGCGGTCCCGGCAGGACCTGCGCAGCATCCTGCGCGAGGTGGACGAGCACGTGGAGCGGGTCTTCTCCGAGGCCTACGCCGACACCGCCCGGGAGTTCGAGGGCGTCTTCGCCACCCTGTTCCCCGGCGGCGAGGGCCGGCTGCGGCTCACCGACCCGACGGACATGCTGAGCACCGGGATCGACGTGGAGGCGCGCCCGGCGGGGAAGAAGATCAAGCGGCTGTCCCTGCTCTCCGGCGGTGAGCGCTCCCTGACGGCGATCGCCCTGCTGGTGGCGATCTTCAAGGCCCGCCCCTCGCCGTTCTACGTGATGGACGAGGTCGAGGCGGCCCTGGACGACCGCAACCTCGGGCGGCTGCTGAGCATCTTCCGCCAGCTGCAGGAGACCTCGCAGCTGATCATCATCACGCACCAGAAGCGGACGATGGAGATCGCCGACGCCCTCTACGGGGTGGCCATGCGCGGGGACGGGGTCACCACCGTGATCGGGCAGCGGCTCGCCGAGCTGCGCTGAGCCCGGCACCGGCCCCGCGACCGGCCCTGCCTATGTTCCGGCCGGGCGCGCCGCCGCGGTGTCGGGCCGTTCCATGGTGTCCCGCACGGGCAGCCACGCCCCGGCCGCGATCAGCATGATCGCCCCGGAGACCCCGAAGGCCCAGCCGAAGCCCGCGGCGTCGGCGAGCGCGCCGGCGACCACGGGGCCCAGGATCTGCCCGGCGTCGGCGCTCATCTGGAAGCGCGCGAGCACGGGCCCGCCGGCCCGGTCCGGCCCGATGACGTCGGCCACGGTGGCCTGCTGCCCGGGGTTCAGCGTCCCGGAGCCCATGCCCGCCACCAGGGACAGGACCACGAACCACGGCACGTCCTGGACCAGGCCCAGGCCCATGGTGGCGAGCCCGTTGACCAGCAGCCCGGAGAGCACCAGCGGCTTGCGCCCGAACCGGTCGGTCAGCCGGCCGGTGACCGGCAGGGCCAGGGCGTTGCCGGCGGCGTAGACCGCCAGCGCCAGGCCGGCCACCGCGGGGCCAGCCCCCAGGACGGCGACCGCGAACAGCGGCACGAGGGCCACCCGGATCCCGTGGGCGGTCCAGCCGTTGGCGAAGCTGGAGACCAGCGCGGAGCGGTAGGCGCCCACCTGCCGGGCCTCCGCCACGGTCATCACCGGCTGGCTCCTGCGGTCCCGGCCGGCGCCGAGCACCTCGTCCTTGAGCCGGAAGTGGACCACGGCCACCGCCACGAGCAGGGCGACCGCGTAGATCAGGAACGGGGCCTGCATCCCCAGCCCGGCGAGCAGGCCGCCCACGACCGGGCCGAGCACCCCGCCCACCAGGAACGCGGAGGCGTAGTAGCCGGAGACCCGGCCCCGCATCCGGGGCGGGGCCAGGCGCACGATCAGGCCCATCGCGGAGATGGTGAACATCACCGACCCGATCCCGCCGAGGCCCCGGAACAGCAGCAGCTGCCAGTAGCTCTGGGCGAACGCGGTGGCCGCCGAGGACAGCGCCACGATGAGCACCCCGGTCACGTAGGTGGGGCGCTCACCGATCCGGTTCAGGATCCGCCCACCCGCCGGGGCGAACAGGAGGCGGGCCACGGCGAAGACGCTGACCACGGCGGAGGCCGCCGCCACCCCGACGCCGAAGGTCGTGGCGAACTGGGGGAGCACGGGCGCCACGATCCCGTAGCCGATCGCGATGACGAAGGCGGCGGCGATGAGCACCGTGATCTGCTGGGGGACGCGGTCGCGCTCGGGCGCGGGGGCGGAGGGCTGAACGGGCACCCGTCGAGTCTAGGACTCCGGGACCGGCGCGGCCCCCGCCGCCGGGTCCCGCCGGGGGCGGTGTGAGAAGCTGGGAGGCGTGGATTCGATACCCGTTCTCGTATACGTGCTCATCGCCGTCGTGGTCCTCGGTCTGCTCGGCCTCGTGCTGCTGCGCGGGCCCAAGGCGCCCCGCGGCGGCTACCCCTCCACCCGGGACGCCGACGACCTCGAGGGAGGCCCCGCCGAGGCCCCCGGGGACCTGGAGCCCGGCACCGCGCCGGCCCGGCCCGCCGACGCCCGCCCGGCGCTGGACCGGCCCGAGTCGGCGTCGTCGCGGATGGCGCGCCTGCGCGGGCGGCTGGCCCGGTCCAACAACGTCCTCGGCAAGGGCCTGCTCGCCCTGCTCTCCCGCGACCGCATCGACGCGGACGTGTGGGACGAGATCGAGGAGACGCTGCTGCTCGCCGACCTCGGCACGGACGCCTCGATGGAGCTCGTGGAGTCCCTCCGGCGCCGGGTCACGGTGGAGGGCACCAGCGACCCCGCGCACGTGAAGGCCATGCTGCGGGAGGAGCTCGTGAAGCTCGTCGACCCCACGCTGGACCGGTCCCTGGCCGTGTCCCGCAAGGGCCCCGTCCCCGCCGTCGTCCTCGTCGTGGGCGTCAACGGGGTCGGCAAGACCACCACCGTGGGCAAGCTCGCCCGCGTGCTCGTCGCCGAGGACAAGGACGTGCTGCTGGGCGCGGCCGACACCTTCCGGGCCGCGGCCGCCGACCAGCTCTCCACCTGGGGGGCGCGCGTGGGGGTGCCCACGGTGCGCTCCGACGTCGAGGGCGCCGACCCGGCCTCCGTGGCCTACGACTCCGTGGTCGCCGGCATCGAGCAGGAGGTCGACGTCGTGATGATCGACACCGCCGGGCGGCTGCAGAACAAGGCCGGCCTGATGGACCAGCTCGGCAAGATCAAGCGGGTCGTCGAGAAGGCCGCCGTCATCGACGAGGTCCTGCTCGTCATCGACGCCACCACCGGGCAGAACGGCATGACCCAGGCCCGCGTGTTCTCCGAGGCCGTGGACGTCACCGGCATCGTCCTCACCAAGCTCGACGGCACCGCCAAGGGCGGCATCGTGGTGGCCATCCAGAAGAGCCTCGGGGTCCCGGTCAAGCTCATCGGCCTGGGCGAGGGCCCGGACGACCTGGCCCCCTTCGAGGCGGAAGGCTTCGTGGACGCCCTGCTCGACTGACCCGTCCCCCGAACGCCCCACGGGCCCGCCGCAATTTACACGCGCGTCATCATTGCGGCGGGCCCGAAACATGTCCGCAACCCGGCGCGGCGGCGGACGAAACATCTCTCTCGGACACTCGAGGTGAACGGTGAGCACCGGACGGCCCCGCGGGGAACGGGCCAGTGGCACCGGTGACCGACCAACCTTCAGAGAGAGGTGCACATCGTGGAAATCACTGCTGGACACGTGTGGACGATCGTCGCGGCAGCCCTGGTCTTCTTCATGACCCCCGGGCTGGCCCTGTTCTACGGCGGGATGACCCGGGCCAAGGGCGTCCTGAACATGATGATGATGAGCTTCATCTCCATCGCCATGGTCTCGGTGGTGTGGGTGCTGTGGGGCTACTCGATGAGCGGCGGGGACCCGCTCCTGGGCGGGATCACCGGCAGCCCGGTGCCCTCCTTCGCCCTGGCCGACATCATCGGCAGCGAGGACCTGCTCGGCGCCGCCTACGGCGGCACCTTCGCCATCATCACCGTCGCCCTGATCTCCGGCGCGATCGCCGACCGCGCCCGGTTCGGCGCCTGGGCCGTCTTCGTGCCCGTCTGGGCCACCCTGGTCTACGCGCCGCTGGCCTACATGGTCTGGGGCGGTGGGCTGCTGACCGAGGACGGCGCCGTGGGCTCAGCCCTCGGCGAGGCCATCGACTTCGCCGGCGGGCTCGTGGTGCACATCAACGCCGGCGTCGCGGCGCTGATCCTCATCATGATCGTCGGGGCCCGCCAGGGCTTCGGCAAGGACCCGAGCCAGCGCCCGCACAACCTGCCGCTCGTGATGCTCGGTGCCGCCATCCTGTGGTTCGGCTGGTTCGGCTTCAACGCCGGCGCGGCCGGCACGGCCGAGCAGGCCGGGCTGATCTGGATCAACACCCTCGTGGCCCCCTCCGCGGCGATGCTCGGCTGGCTGCTCACCGAGCGGATCCGGGACCGCCACGCCACGTCCCTGGGTGCCGCCTCCGGCGCCGTGGCCGGACTCGTGGCCATCACCCCGGCGTGCGCCAACGTCTCCCCGGTGTGGGCGGTCGTGCTGGGCTTCGTGGCCGGCATCTGCTCGGCGCTGGCCGTGGGCCTCAAGTACCGCATGGGCATGGACGACTCGCTGGACGTGATCGGGGTGCACCTGGTCTCCGGCGTCGTCGGCACCGTGGCCCTGGGCTTCGTGGCGCTGCCGTCCGAGGGCACCGCGGGGCTGTTCTACGGCGGCGGCTTCGGCCTGCTGCTCACCCAGGTCGTGGCGGTGCTCGTCTCGGTGCTCTACTGCGCCGTGCTGACCTTCGTCATCGCCTTCGTCATCGACAAGACCATCGGCTTCCGGATCCCGGAGCGGGACGAGATCGACGGCATCGACATCACCCAGCACGCCGAGTCCGGCTACGCCCTGGCCGGCGACGCCACGGGCTCGTTCACCCCGGGCCGCCACGCCGCCGGCGGGGAGGCCGCCGCCTTCGAGCCCGGCCGCTCCCAGCCGGTGCGCGGCTGAGCCGTGCGACGGCGCCCGACGCATCCCACCCCCACGAAAGGCAGCTCTTCCATGAAACTCGTCACCGCGATCGTGCGCCCGGAGAAGTTCAAGGACATCAAGTCCGCGCTCGAGTCCTACGGCGTCCAGGGCATGACGGTCCAGAACGTGCACGGCTACGGCCAGCAGCGCGGGCACACCGAGGTCTACCGCGGCGCGGAGTACACGGTGGACCTGCTGGAGAAGGTCCGCGTGGAGATCCTCGTCGACGACCACCAGGCCACGGACATCGTCGACGTCATCGTCTCCTCGGCCAACACCGGCCGCGCCGGTGACGGGAAGGTGTGGGTCACCGACGTCCGGCAGGCCGTGCGGGTGCGCACCGGGGAGCGCGACGAGACGGCGCTCTGACCGCTCGGTCCCCGCGGCCGGCCCCCTCCCGCCGGAGGGGGCCGGCCGCCGTCGTGTCCGCCGTCGTGTCCGTCCTCGCGTCCGCCGCGTGACGGCGGCGGGCCCGGGTCGTCCGGAGTTGCTAACCTTGGACACTGACCCGCCACACCGGGCCGGGCCGCGGCCCGCGGCGCAGACCGCGGCGCACCGGCCGACTCCCTCGACGAAAGCAGCTTTCGACCCGTGTTCAATTCACTGTCCGACCGGTTGACCGCCACCTTCAAGAACCTCAAGGGCAAGGGCCGCCTGACCGAGGCGGACGTCGACGCCACCGTGCGGGAGATCCGCCGCGCCCTGCTCGACGCCGACGTCGCCGTCCCGGTCGTGCGCGAGTTCACCGCCGCGGTCAAGGAGCGCGCCCTCGGGCTGGAGGTCTCCGAGGCGCTGAACCCCGGCCAGCAGGTCGTGAAGATCGTCAACGAGGAGCTGCAGAACATCCTCGGCGGCCAGACCCGCCGGATCCGGATGGCCAAGACCGGCCCCACGATCATCATGCTCGCCGGCCTGCAGGGCGCCGGCAAGACCACCCTGGCCGGCAAGCTCGGCAAGTGGCTCAAGGGCCAGGGGCACCGTCCCCTGCTCGTGGCCTCGGACCTGCAGCGACCCAACGCGGTCACGCAGCTGAAGGTCGTGGGCGAGCGCGCCGGCGTCCCGGTCTTCGCCCCGCACCCGGGCACCACCTCCGAGTTCGACGACCCCACGGGCGATCCCGTCCAGGTCGCCCGCGACGGCGTGGCCCAGGCCCGCGCCCGGCTGCACGACGTGGTCATCGTGGACACCGCCGGGCGCCTGGGCATCGACGAGGCGCTCATGGCGCAGGCCCGCGACATCCGCGACGCCGTCCGGCCCGACGAGGTGCTCTTCGTCATCGACGCGATGGTCGGCCAGGACGCCGTGAACACGGCGCAGGCCTTCAACGAGGGCGTGGACTTCACCGGCGTGGTCCTGTCCAAGCTCGACGGCGACGCCCGCGGCGGCGCTGCCCTGTCCGTGGCCTCCGTGACCGGCAAGCCGATCATGTTCGCCTCGACGGGCGAGAACGTCGACGACTTCGAGCAGTTCCACCCGGACCGCATGGCCTCCCGGATCCTCGACATGGGCGACGTCCTCACCCTGATCGAGCAGGCCGAGAAGCAGTGGGACCAGGCCGAGGCCGAGAAGATGGCCAGGAAGTTCACCGACCAGGAGGACTTCACCTTCGAGGACTTCCTGGCGCAGATGCAGCAGCTGCGCAAGATGGGCTCGATGAAGAAGATGCTCATGATGATGCCGGGCGCCGCCGGCATGCGCGAGCAGCTGGAGAACTTCGACGAGCGCGAGATCGACCGCGTCGAGGCCATCGTGCGCTCCATGACCCCGCACGAGCGGGTCGCCCCGAAGATCATCAACGGCTCGCGGCGGGCCCGCATCGCCAAGGGCTCCGGGGTGACCGTCTCGGAGGTCAACCAGCTCATGGAGCGCTTCGCGCAGGCGCAGAAGATGATGAAGCGGCTGGCCCAGGGCAAGGGCGTGCCGGGCATGCCCGCCGGCATCCCGGGCATGCCCGGCGGCGGCGGCGCCGGCGGGGGCAAGAAGGGCAAGGGCAAGGGCTCCGCGAAGAAGGGCGGCTCCCGCTCGGGCAACCCCGCCAAGCGCGCCCAGGAGAACGCCGCCCTCGAGCAGCAGCGCAAGCAGAAGGCGCCCGCCGGCTCGGCGTTCGGCGCCGGACAGGCCCAGCCGGACCCGGCGGACCTGAACCTGCCCAAGGGCTTCGAGAAGTTCCTGGGGAAGTGAGGCCCCAATGAGCTCCTACCTCTCCGAGCCCGAGCTGAAGAAGTTCGTCGACTCGCTGCCCACCCGGCGCCTGGCCGCCGAGGCCCTCATCCGCGACCCGCAGGGCCGGGTGCTGCTCGTCGAGCCCAACTACAAGTCGGACTGGACCGTTCCCGGCGGCACCGTGGAGGCGGGGGAGGACCCCCGCACCGGGTGCTTCCGGGAGGTGGTCGAGGAGGTCGGTCTGCACCTGGCCCCCGGCCGGCTGCTCGTCGTGGCCCACGGAGTGGCCATGGGCGTCTGGGGGGACTCGGTCTCCTTCGTCTACGACGGTGGGGTGATCGAGGCCGACACCCCCATCACGGTGCAGGAGGAGGAGCTGCTCAGCCACCGCTGGACGGCCCCGGAGGAGCTGGACGCCTACCTGCGCCCGGGGCTGGCCCACCGGCTGCGCGCGGCCCTGGCCGCCCTGGCGGACGGGACGGTGGCGGAGCTCGTCGACGGCCCCCGCTGAGCCCCCGCCGGACGCGCCCCGGGTCCCGGTCCCGGCCCCGGGACGGCCGGGACGACGGCGTAGCATGGACGCCATGACCTCACTCCCCGCCGACGACGTCGCGTCCTCCACCTCCGCGTGGGACCTGGTCCCCGCCACGGTGGTCTGCGCGACGGAGACCACCGCCGCGCAGGCCCCGGAATCCCGGCCCACGTTCGAGGAGATGCGCGCGGTCATCGCCGGGCACCGGCTGATCAGCGCCTACGCGGAGGGCCCCCGGGCCACGCAGCTGATGTTCCTCGCCGACGCCGAGGGCCACCTGGCCCGCGCCGCCGCGGACGGCTCGGTGGAGGCCGGGTGCACCCTCGACGAACTGGCCGGCACCCTCGCCCGGACCACCGGCCACCAGCTGCAGCCCGAGCAGCCCGGTCTGCGCCGCGTCCTGCTGGTCCACCTGGACGCCCCCGACCTGCCCGTGCTGGCCGCCCTGTCCGGCACCGGGTTCACCGCGGTCTCCCGGCACGGGTGGTCCGTGGTGGTCTTCGACGCCGAGGTCGACTTCTGGACCGTGCGCACCGGCCTCGCCGAGACGGCCGTGGCGCTCTCCTCGGACGGGGCCACCCGCTCCTTCGAGGTCCTGCTCGCCGGGGAGGACCCGGCGTCCGTCACCGACCTGGAGGCCGCCGACGCCGTGTGCGCCCTCGAGTGGGGCCCGGAGTGGCGGCCCACCGGCGGGGCCGGCGCGGAGGCGGAGGAGACACCGGCCGGGCGCTTCGAGCGCGACCTGGTCCGGCTGTGCGCCGGCGGCACCTCGGAGCTGCAGACCGAGTCCGTCGCCTCGGTCTTCGACCTCGACCCGGCCGAGACGAACCGGCTGCGCAACTACGTGCTGGGCGAGTCCACCGACCTCGTGCTGGAGTCCGTGCTGCAGCTGCTCGGCCTGCCCGCGCTGGCCGCCAAGGTCGTGGAGGGCAGCCGCGAGATCACCGAGCTCGAGGGCGCCGAGCACTATGAGCCCGCGGCCGTGGGCGCCGCGCTCCTGCACGGCCTCACCATCGAGCCCACCGGGGACGGGCTGATCGCCCGCTACCAGCGGGCCCTCGTGCGCCGGCCCGAGCTCCTGCTGGCCCTGGCCGGCACCGAGACCGCCCTCGGGGTGGGGCTCGCGGGCGCGGCCCGGCGCGGCGGGTCCGGGGCGCGCGTGCTCGGCACCCTTTCCGCGGCGCTGCTCGCCGACGCCGCCGCCGAGAGCGCCTACTACGCGGCGCTGCGCGGGGCCCGGACCCGGCGCGCCGGCACCCGCCCCGGCACCGTCGCCGCGGACGACTCCCCGGCGGCCGAGCTCCTCGCCGGACCGGGCCCGGCGCCCGGCTCGCGCGCGCGCTGGCGCCGCTTCTTCGGCCTGGACCGCGGCTGACCCACGGCCGGGACGCGACCGACCGGCGACCAACGCACCGCCCGGCGCCCCACCGGCCCCCGGACCGGGCGCCGGGTTCCCCCGGGCGGCGGACCCCGCGCCGGGCCCGGCCGGGCTAGCGTGATGACGTGCACACTCCATCCAGCACCGCCACCAGCACCGCACCCGGGACCGTCCCCGGCCGCACGTCCCCGGCAGGTCCCCTCGAGCGGACCGCCGGGGCCGCGGAGGCGCCCGGCACCGGTCCGGCCGGGGTGCCGCGCCGTCCGTTGCCCGAACGGTTCACGGCCTGGCTGAACGACCCCGAGGACCCGTTCTGGGAGCGGCCCGCGCCCACGCCCGCCCAGCGGCGCAACGACGTCCTTGGCACCGCCGCCTTCCTGGCGGTGGCCCTGTTCAGCGCCGTGCTGATGCACAGCTACGCGGGCGTGCCGGAGACGGAGGAGCCGTGGCTGATGTACGTCGGCGTGAGCGCGCTGATCCTCCCGCTCGCGGTGCGGCGGCGGTACCCGGTCGGCGTGCTCCTCGCCTCGTCGGTGCTGTTCTTCGCCTTCTACTACATCAGCATCGCGGCGGCGTTCCTGCTGGCCTACCAGGTCGCCTACTTCGCGGCCCTGTACGCCGCGGTGGCCTGGGCCCGGGACCGCAGCGCGATGCTCACCGCCCTGTCCGCGGTGATCGGCTGCATGGCCCTGTGGCTGGTCGTGGAGCTGACGATCACCCAGGCCTACGCCGAGATCGTCCAGGCGCAGGAGCCGGTGGACGGGCCGCTGCCGCAGGTCCTGGCCGTCCAGCTGCACGCCGGACTCGTCAACGTCGTGTACTTCGGCGGCGCGGTGCTCGCCGGCCGGGCGTCCTGGCGCTCGGCCCTGCAGCGGCACCGCCTGGCGGGCCAGGCCGAGCGGATCCGCGAGCAGTCCGCGGAGATCGCCCGCCGCGCCGTCGTCGACGAACGGATGCGCATCGCCCGGGAGCTGCACGACGTCGTGGCCCACCACGTCTCGGTGATCGGCATCCAGGCCGGCGCCGCCCGCAAGGTCCTGGACCGGGACCCCGCGGCCGCGGCGGCGGCCCTGCGCACCGTCGAGGAGTCCAGCCGGACGGCGGTGGGGGAGATGCGCCAGCTGCTCGGCGTCCTGCGCGCGGAGGACGAGAACGGGGACGCACCGACCGGGCGCCGACCCGATCCTGGGCTCGCGGACATCGCCGCCCTCGCGCACCGGCACGCCGAGAACGGGCTCGCGGTGGACGTGCGCACGGTCGAGGCCGCCCCCGGGGACCTCGGGCGGGTCCCCGCCGGTCTCGGGCTCTCCGTGTTCCGGTGCGCCCAGGAGTCCCTCTCCAACGTGATCCGCCACTCCACGGCCACCACGGCCTCGCTCGTCCTGCGCACCGGGCACGGCCCGGACGGATCCTGGATCGAGCTGGAGGTGCTCGACGGCGGCTCGCCCCGGTCCGGCACCGAGGGCACCGGCTTCGGGCTGCAGGGACTGCGCGAGCGCGTCCGGCTGCACGGCGGCGAGGCGGAGATCGGGCCGCGGTCGGGCCGTCCCGGGTGGCGGGTGCGCGTCCGCTGCCCCCTGCCCGCGGACGGCCCGCCGGACGGCGCCGCAGCACCGGCGCCCGTGGGAGGATCGGGAGCATGATCCGCGTCCTGCTCGCCGACGACCACGCGCTCGTCCGCTCCGGCTTCGCCATGGTCCTGTCCGTGGAGGACGACATCGAGGTCGTGGCCCAGGCGGCCGACGGCGCCGCCGCCGTCGCCGCGGCCCGGGACGGAGCCGTGGACGTGGCGCTGCTGGACGTGCAGATGCCGGTGATGGACGGGATCGAGGCGACCCGGCGGATCGTGGGCACGGGCTGCGCCAAGGTCGTCATCGTCACGACCTTCGACCGGGAGGACTACCTCTTCGACGCGCTCGCGGCCGGTGCCAGCGGCTTCCTGCTGAAGAACGCGGACCCCGACGACCTCGTCGAGGCCGTGCGCGCCGTCGCGGGCGGGCACGCCCTGCTCGCCCCCGAGGCCACGCTGCGCGTGATCCGTGCCCTGGCCGCCGACGTCTCCCCGGCCGCCCCGGAACCGGCCCCCGCCCCGCCCGACCCCGTGCAGCAGCGGATCGTGGCCTCCCTCACCGAGCGCGAGCACGAGGTCCTGCGGCTGGTCTCCGAGGGTCTGTCCAACGCGGAGATCGCCCAGCGCCTGTTCCTGGGCCCGGCCACGGTCAAGACCCACGTCTCCAACATCCTCGCCAAGACGGGCTCCCGCGATCGGGTGCAGGCCGTCGTCTTCGCCCACCGGGCCGGGCTGGCCGGCTGAGCCGGCTCCGCCGCCAGACGGAGATCCGGGCGGGCCCGGGCCCGTGCGGGTTCCGTCCCCGTGGGGATCTGCGGGTGCGCGCCACTTCCTAGGCTGGAGCCGAGCCGCCCGGCACCCCGCGGGCGGGCACCCGGCCGAGAGGACCCCCGTCCCATGAGCACCACCGCCACGCCCGAGGCGGGCACCGCCCGCGGCCGGCCCCGCCCCGAGCGTCACGTCCTGGAGGCCCGGGGCCTGAGCCGCACCTTCGGGGTCCGCACCGTGGTCGACGACGTCTCCTTCACCGTGGCGCCCGGCCGGATGACCGGCTTCGTCGGGGCCAACGGCGCCGGCAAGACCACCACCATGCGGATGCTCATGGGCGTGCTGCGCGCCTCCTCCGGGCAGGTCCTCTGGGACGGCCGCCCGGTCACCGCCGCCGACCGCGCCGGCTTCGGCTACATGCCCGAGGAGCGCGGGCTCTATCCCAAGCAGGGGGTCCTCGACCAGCTCGGCTACCTCGGCCGGCTGCACGGGATGAGCCGCCGCGACGCGCTCGCGGAGGCCGCCCGGCTGCTGGAGCGCTTCGGTCTGGCCGGGCGCGCCAAGGACCGGCTCGAGTCCCTGTCCCTGGGCAACCAGCAGAAGGTCCAGGTCGCCGCCGCGCTGCTGCACGGACCCACCGCCCTCGTCCTCGACGAGCCGTTCTCCGGGCTGGACCCGGCGGCGGTGGACGCCATGGTCGAGCTGCTGCGGGAGCGGACGGCCCGGGGCGTGCCCGTGCTCTTCTCCAGCCACCAGCTCGAGCTCGTGGACCGCCTCTGCGACACGCTCGTGGTCCTCTCCGGCGGCCGGGTCCTGGCCGCCGGCGCGGCCGACGAGCTGCGCCGGGCCGGTCCTCGCCGGCACCGGCTGCACTGCGAGCAGGACACCGGGTGGGCCCGCGACGTGCCGGGGGTGCGCGTCGTCGACGTCGACGGCCCGGTCGCGGTGCTGGAGCTCGAGGACCGCGCCGCGCGCGCCCGGCTCCTCGAACAGGCCGTCCGGCACGGGCTCGTGGAGTTCGCCGAGATCGTCCCCTCCCTGACCGACGTCTACCGGGAGGTCACGCGGTGACCGCCCGCCCGCCCGCGGCGCGGCCGTGGTGGACCGTCACGGCCCGCGAGATCGCGGTGAAGCTGCGTGACCGGTCCTTCCTGCTCTCGACCGCCGCCACGCTGGTCCTGGTGGCCGCCTCGATCGCGGCCTCCGCGCTGCTGGGGGACCGGGCCGCCGAGCACGTCGTGGCCACGGCCGGGCCGGAGGCGGCACCCGTCACGGCACGGGCGGCCCAGGCCCTGGCCGACGCCGGCGAGGACACCCTGACGGTGCACAGCGCGGGCTCGGCCGACGCCGCGCGGGCGGCCGTGGCCGCCGAGTCCGCGGACGCCGCGCTGCTGCTCGAGCTCGACGGCTGGACGGTGGTCGGCCGCGACGGCGTGGACCCCGGCCTCGGCCGGGCCCTGGAGCAGGCGGTCGCCGACGCGACGCTCGCCGCCAACGCCCGCGCGGCCGGCACGACGGCCGAGGAGCTCACCGCCGGCGCCGAGGTGCGCACCGAGCTGCTCGCCGGCGGGACGGACCGGGGACCCGTGCGCCTGGCCATGGGATTCGCCTTCGCGCTGCTGTTCTACCTCTCGGCGGTCGTCTTCGGGATGGCCGTCGCCCACTCCGTGCTGGAGGAGAAGCAGAACCGGGTCGTGGAGATCCTCGCCACCGCCGTCCCGGTCCGTCAGCTGCTCCACGGGAAGGTGCTGGGCAACTGCCTGCTCGCCTTCGGGCAGATCGCCCTCTACGCCGTGGTGGGCCTCGTCGGCGTGAACGTCGCCGGGACCGCGGCCGACGTCGGCTGGGCGCTCGCGGCCTCCGGCTGGTTCGTGGCCTTCTTCGTGGCCGGCTTCGCCGCGCAGGCCTCCGTCTGGGCCGTGCTCGGCTCCCTGGCCTCCCGCCCCGAGGACCTGCAGAGCAGCACCGGGCCGATCCTGGCCGTGCTCGTCGGGGCGCTGTTCGTGGGCCTCTACGCCGAGGGCGCCTGGCTCACGGCAGCCTCCTACGTGCCCGTCGTCTCCTCCGTGGCCATGCCCGTGCGGATGCTCGGCGGCGACGTGGCCTGGTGGCAGCCGGTGCTCTCCCTCGCCGTGACCCTCGCCGCGGCCTGGCTGCTCCTGCGGGCGGGCGCACGGATCTACGAGCGCGCGGTGTTCCAGGGCGGCCGCTCCCTGAGCTGGCGGGAGGCGGCGCGTCTGGAGCCCTGAGACACGCGCGGACCCGCGGCGGCGACCCGGGCCGCGGGCCGGTGGGCCGCGGACTTGACCGCGTCTGGCATACTGGACGGGTACTCGATGCGTGCGGTCCCTCTCGCCGCACGTTTCTCGTGTCCACGGAACCCCTGCGACCGGCCCGCCCCACGGGAGCGAGACCAGGGCGTTCACCTCATCCAAGAACCAGGAGAGTCCACACCAGTGGCTGTTAAGATCCGTCTCAAGCGCATGGGCAAGATGCGCGATCCCCGTTACCGCCTCGTCGTCGTCGACTCCCGCAAGAAGCGCGACGGCCGCGTCATCGAGGAGATCGGCAAGTACCACCCGACCGAGCACCCCTCCTACATCGAGGTCGTCTCGGACCGGGCCCAGTACTGGCTCGGCGTCGGCGCCCAGCCGTCCGAGGCCGTCGCCGCCATCCTCCGGGTGACGGGTGACTGGCAGCGTTTCAAGGGCGAGGAGGGTGCCGAGGGCACCCTGCAGCAGCCCCAGGGCAAGGGCGAGTTCGTCGCCCCCGACAAGGGGTCCGTGATCATCCCCGAGGCGATCACCCCCAAGGGCGAGAAGGCCGAGACCACCGAGTCCGGCGCCGAGTCCGACGACGCCCCCGCGGCTGACGCCGAGAAGGCCGAGTAGTCGTGCTCGCCGACGCGTTGGAGCACCTGGTCCGCGGGATCGTGGACAGCCCCGATGACGTCGACGTCCGACTCAAGAGCGGGCGCCGGGCGGAGACCCTCGAGGTCCGGGTCCACCCGGACGACCTCGGGCGGGTCATCGGACGCCAGGGCCGCACCGCCAAGGCGCTGCGCACCGTCATCGGTGCGCTCGCCGAGGACGGCCCGGTCCGGATCGACGTCGTCGACACCGACCGCCGCACCCGCTGAGGCGGGCCGGGCGCACCCGCGACCGGCGCCGCCGCCCGCACGGTCCCCGCATCCGCACCGGATGCGGGGACCGTCGGCGTTGACGGCCCCCGCGCCGTCCGCACCCCGCCCCGGCCCCCGGCCGCACAACCCCCAGGAGCGCACATGTTGGTCCAGGTCGCCCGCATCGGCAAGCCCCACGGCATCCGCGGGGAGGTCACCGTCCAGCTGTTCACGGACGCCCCCGAGGAGCGCTTCGCCCCCGGTGCCCGGCTGCGGCTCGAGCCGTCGTCCCCGCTCGCCCCGCAGGGGGCGGTCACCGTGCGCGGGGCCCGCTGGAACAAGGCCGTGCTCGTCGTCGCCCTCGAGGAGGTGCCCGACCGCAACGGCGCCGAGTCGCTGCGCGGTACCCTGCTCTTCGCCGAGGCCCAGGACGAGGACCCGGAGGCCGAGGAGTGGTACGAGCACGAACTGGTCGACCTCGAGGTCCGCACCGGACCCGAGGACGGCACCGGCCCGCGGATCGGCGTCGTGACCGGGCTGCGCACCATGCCCGTCCAGGACCTGCTCGAGATCACGCTGGACGAGGACGGGCGTGAGGCCGCGCTGCCCTTCGTCGAGGAGATCGTGCCGGTCGTCGACCCCGACGGCGGGTTCGTCGTCGTCACCCCGCCACCCGGACTGCTCGAGCTCGGCCTGGAGGACGGCGCCGCCGAGCCCGGCACTCCCGAGCCCGGCACCCCGGAGGGCGGGCGCTGATGCGCATCGACGTCGTCAGCATCTTCCCCGAGTACCTTTCGGCCCTCGACCTCTCGCTGATCGGCAAGGCCAGGGCGCAGGGGCTGCTGCAGCTGACCGTGACGGACCTGCGCGAGTTCACCGCCGACCGGCACCGGACGGTCGACGACACACCCTACGGCGGCGGCGCCGGCATGGTGATGAAGCCGGAGCCGTGGGCGCTGGCCCTCGACGCCGCCCGCACGCGCGGCCTCGCGGCGGCAGGAGCCGCGGAGCAGCGGCCGGTGCTCGTGGTGCCCTCCCCGGCCGGTGAGGTCTTCACCCAGGCCACCGCCCGGGAGCTCGCCCTCCGGGAGCACCTCGTCTTCGCCTGCGGGCGCTACGAGGGCATCGACGAGCGCGTCGTCGAGTGGTCCCGGGAGCACTTCGAGGTCCGTCCCATGAGTCTGGGCGACTACGTGCTCAACGGCGGGGAGGTCGCCGTGCTGGCCATGGTCGAGGCGATCGGGCGGCTCGTCCCGGGCGTGATCGGCAATCCGGATTCGCTCGTGGAGGAGTCCCACGCGGACGGGCTGCTCGAGTACCCCGTCTACACCAAGCCTGCACTGTGGCGGGACCGGCCGGTGCCGGAGGTCCTGCTCTCGGGCCACCACGGGCGGATCGCCCGCTGGCGGCGCGACCGCCAGCTGCAGCGCACCGCGGCCCGCCGCCCGGACCTCGTCGCCGGCCTCGACCCGGCCGGCCTCGACCGCGCCGACCGCGACGTCCTCGCCGCGGCCGGCTGGGTCGTCTCCGGCGACCGGCTGGTGCGCGAGGGCGCGGGCGGGGGAGACGCCCAGGGGCATCCTGTGGCATAATGACCAGCTGTGTCTGCTGGGCACGCCCCTGCCGCAGGGGGATGAGCGACCAACAGCAGGACACCCGGGAGCTCTCCTTCGGGGACCCGGCCACCACGTCTTGCGGATTCCGCACCCGGACCGGGCTCCGCCCGGTCCGCAGCACGGATCCGTGCCGACCCACGTGAGCGACCTGCGGCGTTCACCAGGAGAGACACCATGAACATCCTCGACCAGCTCGACGCCAAGTCGCTGCGCAGCGACGTCCCCGACTTCCGCCCGGGCGACACCCTCAACGTGCACGTGAACATCGTCGAGGGCAACCGCTCGCGCGTGCAGGTCTTCAAGGGCTTCGTGCTCGGCCGCCAGGGCGCCGGCGTGCACGAGACCTTCACCGTCCGCAAGGTCTCCTTCGGTGTGGGCGTGGAGCGCACCTTCCCGGTGCACTCCCCGGTCATCGACAAGATCGAGGTCCTCACCCGCGGCGACGTCCGTCGCGCGAAGCTGTACTACATGCGCGACCGCCACGGCAAGGCCGCCCGCATCCGCGAGAAGCGGGACAACACCGCCACCAAGTCGAACAAGGCCGGCAAGTCCGGCAAGTCCGGCAAGTAGGACAGCGCACGCTCCCGTGCCCACCGGAACCCGGGCGCGGGACCCGCACACCACCGGGTCCCACGCCGTACGGCGAGAACGCCAGCCCCGCACTCGGGGCTGGCGTTCCGTCGTCCTCGCCCTGCTCGTCGCCGCGCTCGTCGCCGGCGTGCTGCGCGCCTTCGTCGTGGACGTCTACTGGATCGGCTCGGACTCGATGCAGCCGACCGTGCAGCCGGGGGACCGGGTGCTGGTGGGCAAGCTCAGCCACGGTTCCGAGCCCGAGCGCGGCGACCTGGTGGTCTTCGACGGCCGCGGCAGCTTCGCGCCGCTGCGCAGCGACGACCCCTGGCCGCTCCAGGCCCTGCAGACCGTCGGCCGGTGGACCGGGCTGGCCGGCTCCGACAGCGTCTACCTCAAGCGCGTGCTGGGCACGCCCGGGGACACGGTCTCCTGCTGCGGACCCTCCGGCCGTCTGGTGGTCAACGGCGAGGAGCTCACCGAGGACTACGTCCTGGAGGGGGACCGCCCGAGCGAGGTCGAGTTCACCGCCGTGGTGCCCGAAGGCCGGCTCTGGCTCATGGGCGACCACCGCTCGGTGTCGGTCGACTCGCGCAGTCTGCTCGGCGCGCCCGGTGGCGGGCTGGTCCGAGCGGATAAGGTCATCGGAGAACCTGTTGCTGTCCTCTGGCCCCTGGACCGGGCCGGGCAGCTCTGACGCGATCCGCACGGATCCGGAACCGGGCGCCCGCGGGCGCCCGCCCAGGAAGGACGAGAGCATTGGCCGACAGGACCCCGACCGCCGGTGACGGCGCGCCCCGCGAGAGCCGGGGCGCCACCGGCGACGCCGCCCTTCCCGCTGTGGAGGCCCCCGGCACGCCTCCGACGGCCTCGACCGTGCCGCGGGAGGACTCCGCCGCGGCGGCCGAGGACGCCGACCTCGGCCAGGGATCCACGGCGCGGCGCGGCCGGCGCTCGCGCGGGGGCCGCTCGCGCAAGCAGCGCCCGGACACGTTCTGGGGCTCGGTCCGGGAGATCGTGCTCGTGCTGGTCTGGGCCGTGCTCATCGCCTTCGTGGTCAAGACCCTCCTGGTGCGGGGCTTCTACATCCCGTCCGGTTCCATGGAGAACACCCTCCAGCTCAACGACCGGATCTTCGTCAACGTCGTCGAACCCACCTTCGGCCCGCTCGAGCGGGGGGACATCGTGGTCTTCGAGGACGCGAAGGGATGGCTGCCCGCCCAGCCCGACAGCGGCGGCGGGCCGGCGGACGCCGTCTACGACGCCCTGGCGTTCGTCGGCGTGCTGCCCGACCGCACCGACCAGCACCTGATCAAGCGCGTCATCGGCGTCGGCGGCGACCGGGTGGTGTGCTGCGACGGCTCGGGGCGGGTCACCGTCAACGGGCAGGCCCTCGAGGAGGACGGCTATCTGTACCCCGGGTCCGCGCCCTCGGACATCCCCTTCGACATCGTCGTCCCGGAGGACCACTACTTCGTGATGGGCGACCACCGCGACGCGTCCGCCGACTCGCGGGTCCACTTCTCGGAGCTCGTGGCGGACAGCGCGTTCATCAGCCACGACGACGTCGTCGGAACCGCCTTCGTCATCGCCTGGCCGCTCGACCGCTTCCAGTGGCTGCAGAACCCGGACGACGTCTTCGCCGACATCCCGGCCGGGTCCGCCGGTGGCTCCTGAGCCCCGCACGGCACGACCACCGGCCGCGCCCCCGGGCCGGGCCCCCGGCCTCGCCGTCGAGCGTTCCCTCCAGGAGGCCGGTGCCCACCGGGTGGGCGGCATGGACGAGGTCGGCCGCGGCGCCCTGGCCGGCCCGGTCACGGCCGGGGTGGTGGTGCTGCGCCCCGGCACGGCGCGCGGCATCCCCGGCCTGCGGGACAGCAAGCTGCTGAGCCCCGCCCGCCGCGAGGCCCTCGTCCCGCGGATCCGCTCCTGGTGCGCCGCCAGCGGTGTGGGCCACGCCTCCCCGCAGGAGATCGACCGGCTGGGCCTGACGGCCGCGCTGCACCTGGCCGGGCAGCGCGCCCTGGCCGCGGCGACCCGCGGCGGCGCCGCCCCCGACGTCGTGCTCCTGGACGGACGGCACGACTGGCTGACCGCCGACGCGGCCCCGTCCCTCTTCGACCCCGCCGCCGCGGACGAGCCCGTCTGGACCGGGACGGTCGTGACCCGGGTCAAGGCGGACCTGACGTGCGCGAGCGTGGCCGCGGCCAGCGTGCTGGCGAAGGTGGAGCGGGACCGGATCATGCGCGAGCTCTCCGGGGACTGGCCGCAGTACGGTTGGGAGAGCAACAAGGGCTACGGTGCCGCCGGGCACCGTGCGGCTCTCGATGAGGGCGGCCCCACGCCCCACCACCGGCTGAGCTGGCGGCTGACCCGGCCGGCGACCGCCGCCGGGCCGAGCACGAGCGGAGACGAGACGACATGAGCGCCGAAGAACTCGAGAACTTCGAGACGGACCTGGAGCTGCAGCTCTACCGCGAGTACCGGGACGTGGCCGGGCTGTTCCAGTTCGTGGTGGAGACCGACCGCCGCTTCTACCTGGCCAACTCGGTGCGGATCGACCCGGTGGAGACGCGCAACGGGCTCTACTTCGACGTCGAGCTCAAGGACGCCTGGGTGTGGGACGTCTACCGCTCGGCGCGGTTCGTCAAGCACGTGCGCGTGATGAGCTTCAAGGACGTCAACGTGGAGGAGCTCGCCCACGCGGATCCCTTCTCCGTGCCCGGCGCCGCCGGACCCGCCGCTGGAGACCCCACGACCTCCTGACCCGCCCTGCACACCGCCCTGGGCCCGACTCCTGCCCCGGCCGACGCCGGCCATGCTGGACCCCGGTCCGCGGCGTCCCGGACCGGTGAGGGGGTCGGGTGTCCGGGGGACTGGGAGCGCACGGGGAACAGCTCGCGGCCGCGCACCTGACGGAGCTGGGCTACCGCGTCCTGGACCGCAACTGGCGTGCGGTGCCCGCCCGGGACGGCCTTCGCGGCGAGGTGGACGTCGTCGCCGAGCAGGGGGAGTGGGTCGTCGCCGTGGAGGTGAAGACCCGCTCGAGCGTCCGTTACGGACACCCCTTCGAGTCCATTACGCGGGCCAAGACGGTGCGCCTGCACCGTCTGGCGGCGGCCTGGGCGAGGGCCCACCACCGCGACCCCGCGATGATCAGGGTCGATGCCGTTGCAATCACTTTTGCACAGGACGGAGCGCCCGAGATCGAGGTGCTGCAACAGATCCAATAAGACGCGACGCGCCCGGACCCGGCGTGACAGTCCTCCCGCGACGTGCCACTGTGGAGGCGTCGAAACCGGGAGAACGTCGGAGGTGCGTTGTGGTCGCTGCGGGACCGCTCATCCCCACGCGTCGTGCCGCGCTCCTCGCCGCGGCCGTCGCGCTGGCCGCCACGGGCTGCGGCGCGCCGACGGAGGACGAGCCCGAGATCGTCGCGCAGCCGGGGACCGTGACGACCGCCCCGAGCGGACTGACCCCGGGACCCTATGCCCTCACCACGGCGGAGGGCGCTGTGATCTCCTTCGACCTGCCGACCGTGCCCGCCCCGGACGACGCGGTCGAGCGGCTGCGCAAGGACCTGCACGTCGAGCCCGTCACCTACGTCGAGCTGCACATCGACAACACCGAGGGCACGCGCGCCGTGGAGATCGACGACCTGAAGGTGATCAGCCACGAGGGCGGCCAGTTCCCCTTCCAGCCGGCCGCCGAGGTGCTCGCGGAGTGGGATCCCGACCGGTCCCTCGAAGGCGGGTACTGGCGCGCGGACGGCACGCCGCTTGACGCGGCGGAGGGCACGGAGCTGGACGCCCGCACGCACGAGCTCATCGGCCGGTACACCGGATCCGTCCCGGCCGGCACCGAGGGCCGGGAGCTGATGATCGGCGACTTCGAGCGCCTGCCGCTGAGCTTCGACGACGTCGAGCTCTCCCCGTACCCGCACGAGCGGGCCCTGTTACCGGAGCCGGTCGGCCACGGGCCCGTCCAGCGCCAGTACCGTGCGGGGGCCCCGGAGCGTGCCCCGCAGGAGCGCGTCGACGCGCAGCCGGTGCCCGAGGTCCCGGCCCAGCCGGCGGCCCGGCCGGCGCAGCCCCCGGCCGTGCCCCCTGCCGCGCCTCCCGTGGCAGCGCCCGCCGAACCCACGGCCGCGCCGGAGCCCGCCCCCGGGCCTGCTCCCGTGTACGTGCCCGACTGCACCAACGCGGCCGATCCGTCCGGACCGGTGCAACAGACCGCCTGGAACGCCGCCTGCGCGCCCGTGCCCGAACCGGTGCCCGTGCCGCCGGGCACCCCGGCTCCCACCCCGTCGCCGGAGCCGACCTCGCCGCCCGCCCCGGCCCCCCAGCCCGAGCCCTCGCCCACCGAGGACCTCGCCCCCGCCGCGGGGGCGACACCCGATCCCACCCCGTCGGCGTCCTCGAGCCCCACTGCACGCCGGCCCTGGCCGCCGCCGCTGCAACCGGTCACCCGGGCCTCCCCGGACCCGGCCGGTCCCACGCCCTCCTCCACCCCCACCCCCACGCCCGAGCCCACTCCGGAGCCCACGCCCTCGCCCTCGCCCTCGTCCTCGCTCCCCAGCTGGAGCTACCCGGCCTGATCCGCTGAGCGCCTCCACAGCGGGGCCGGCCGGTCCTCCCAGGCCCGGGCCGCAGGGCGGAGCATGGCGGGCATGCACCCGAGCCGACCACACCTCGCCGCCGACCCCGGCCCCGCCCGGTGCCGGCGTGACGCCACCGATCCGCACCCCGGCCGACCACACGCCGCTCCCGGACCGAGAGCGCCGCCACCCCGCCCCCGTGCAGGGCGGGGGGCCGGTGATGGGCTTCGCGCGCACCTGGGCGGTGGCCCTCGTCGGGCTGGACGGGGCGATGGTCGAGGTCGAGGCCGACATCGGCCAGACCCTGCCCGCCTTCTCGATCGTCGGCCTGCCGGACGCGGCCCTCAACGAGGCGCGCGAGCGGCTGCGGGCCGCGGCGCGCAACAGCGGCATGCCGCTGAGCCCGCGCAAGCTCACGGTCAACCTGACCCCGGCGACCCTGCCCAAGCGCGGTTCGCTCTTCGACCTGTCCAATCAAGGGCGTTGACTGTTCTGGTAGCTACAGGCCGTAGGGCGCCAAGGACGGTGTGCCCGGTAACTGGACGCTTCCGGGGTGTGCTACGCAGTGGTGCTTAACGTTCAAGCGGGTCAGGGGCGTCGTCCCCTGACCCGCTTGAAAAATTTTAGCTACGACAGCTTTCTAATTGATTCGCCCGTGTAAGCGGCACGGGGTTCGTCGCCTGGAAGGCTTGTAAATTCCACGGATGCGGTAATTTCAACACGATCTCCGTGGCGAAGCGGCGCAAGATCATCGTGGTTGATTTTGCCTGGTTTGACGTTAACCGTTTCACCGTCCGATACTTCAATTTGCAAATTAGATCGGTCCGATATGGTCACAATATCGCCCGTCATAGTTTCGGTTGACTCTTCCAGATTCTTGCTACTTATAGCCGAGGCAATCCAAGTGGCATCCGCTTTTGTCATTCGGACGCGCTGTGTTGGCTTCTGAGGTTGTGACCACTTTAGATCGACGTCAAATGAGCAATCAGCGGAATGTTTTGCCCAGGATGCCAAGGCAGTTGCTGCCCGCGGGCCTAATTCGGATAGGTCGCTTATCCAACCACTGTCTTCATCGAGATCGGGACCATTGGCTACGCCCTCCCGAATGAGTTCCAGGGCGGTCACCACCGCTTGGTCGACGACCTGCATGTCGGGCTTGTCAAAGGTAGGGAGGACGTCGGCGTCGTCGAGTTCGTCCGCCGGGGATGTCCGGGGTGCGAATGTAAGTACCAGGGAACCGAACGTCGGGCTCGCTTGAAGATCAAGCATCGCCGCGTTCTCGATCGCCGCTGGGAGCCGGCCCCGGAGACCTTTGTGGCCTTGTCTTGCCGCGGCGATTGAGGTCACCAACTTCTGCCAATTTGCCATTGCAAGACCGATTGCTTGCATGGAACCAGCGTGTCCATTGATGCCTTCACCAAAAAATCTTAGGACGCCGGTGGATCGTTCTCGCGGGGATCCCATGGAGGCCACCATGGCGTTGGTAGAAATGCGTCCGAGGTCTTCGGCGGAATCCCAATCAGGGGCGTTGTCTTGTGTGAGGAGCTCATCAACCAGTGAAAACATGTCCGGTCTCTTGGAAACCATCAATGCTCACCTCCAGGTACCCACGTCGCGGCATTGCTGCCTGTCGGTCTTGCTTATTTCCACTTCCACTGGAGCGGGTGCGCCCCCAAAAATCGTCCCAGTATCCTCGTGCGGTGTAGTAGCCAAGCGCTATGTCTCTTTGCGGTGTCGCGTTGGCGTACCACGGGATCACGAATGTGTCGATTCTACGCCCCCAGACTGACTGCGTAGCATTGCTTGCAATTACCTGCATCGTCATCCGCTCGCGGGGGTCCGTGATGCCGTCGAGCAGCTTCTCCTCGAGAATGTAGACGCAATCCACATCGCCGGGGGCGTCCTTGGAAGACAGGAACGAACCGCCGATCCACACCATGGCTACGGGGACGATGCCTCGTACGAACGTGGTCACTTCGGACCACTCGGCCCACAGTTCGCGCCGATGATCGTTGACCTCTGCGTACTCCCGTTCGATCTCGTCCAGGGAGGTCCGGTATCTACCAGGCGGTAGATACCCCGTGGTGTGGTCTATCGGGGGAATCATGGGTGTCCTTGCCTCGACTCCGCGAATCTACGCGCTCCTTGGAGTCACTGTAGGCCCTGTTCTCAACCGTGAACGAACCAACGCGCTGTTCGTTTCGTCGTCCTGACTTCGAAGGATGCGAAGGGCCCTTGCCGCTCGGGTGCGACAAGGGCCCTTCGTCTTTCCGCTAGCGCCAACTGTCCGGAAAGACCGCCCGGATTACCCGCCGGGCCGGGTGTCTCTTACGCCGCAGTCAGGTCGACCACGGTGAACGCCGTCGGGCGGGTGATCGCGAGCCCGCCGACGCGCATCTCGGCGCGGAGGGCGACCTCGTTGAACTCCCACAAGGTCCCGTCGATCTCGCCGAGGTCGTTGCGGTGCGGCGCGCCGTCCATGGCCGTGATCCGCATCTGCGAATCGGTGACCAGCTTCGCGCGACCGAAGTCGCCGAGGACGGCCGTGCCGGCGGTCAGGGCCGGGTTCTCGACCACGGGGACGGGGCCGAGGATCTGGCGCAGGTCCACGAACCGGCCCTGGGCGTCCATGAACAGATCGAACGCCGCGGCGTCGTCCGGGGACACCATCCACGCGCTCGGCTTCTCCGCGATCCGGGACAGGGCCGTGCGGGCCGCCCGGATCGTCGCCGGAAGGGACCCGGCCCACGCGGTCTGGGTGACGCCGGTCTGGTTCAGGATGCCGTGCAGGTGCTCCGCGGTGCCGTCGCCCGTCAGGGCCTCGCGCTCCAGAACGTCGAGGACGTCCTCGGTCATCCGGTTCGCCAGGAACTCCCGCAGACCGGCGTAGTCCTCGAGCAGCCGGGCCGGGAACGGCTCGGACAGGTGCGCGATGAACTTCGTCCGGTCGGTCTTCTCGGACAGCGCGTAGCGACTGGTCGGCTTCAGGGTGCCCTCGGGGACCACGGCCGCGTTGTTCTCGTGGACATCCTCGGACAGCCACGCGAACCGCCCCGCGCCGCCGATGGGCGGGGCCTCGACGGCGACGAGGTCCACGATCCCGGCCTGACGGCCCGGCCCTGCGACCTCGTCCAGGGCCGGCGCGGTGCCGCCCAACAGCGGGGCCGCCGTGGACAGTTCCAGGGACTTCACGTTGACGCCGTCGGCGGTGCGGGTGGTCAGGGCCTTGGCGAGCCGGTCGGCGAACGCGTCGGCGGCGGCCTTCCGGGACGGGCGGGCGCCGGCGGTGCCCTGGTCTCCGGCGAGGAGGCGGCCGAGCTCGTCCTGCTGGGCGCGGGACTTGGCGGCGCGCTCCCGGTCGGCCTCGGACCGCTGGCCGCCGGTGGACTGGCGGGCGCTCTTCGCAGCGGCCAGGGCTTCCTGGACCTGCCGGTTCTCGGCGTCGGTGAGGCTCCGGCCGTCGGCAGTGGCGCGGTCGGCGACCTCACGGGCCGCCTTGAGCATGTCGGTGATCTGCTGCTTGGTGTGCATGACTGGTTCCTGTCTCTGCTGCCGCCTCGGACATGGCCGGGGGCGGCGGTGTGAAAGGGGTTTGGCTGAGACGTGTGCGCGGGCGGACCGTGGCGCCGGTGGCTGGCCGCCCTCACGCGGGAGGGCTGGCGGGCCGGGTGCTCTGCGGTTTGCGCGTCTGCTGGCCGGGACGTCTCGCGGCCGGGGCTGGCTACCGGCGGCGGAGTGGAACCAAGACCAGATTAACACCGGCCCGCCCGCGCTGGGTCATGCTGCGCCGCCTCCGGTGGCCAGGTGCGGGGCGGCCGCGGCGTCGAGGACGATCTCGGCCCTTCCCGGCTCGGCGTCGAGGATCAACGCGGCCACGGCCAACAACGGGCCGACGAGGGCGGCGCGTTCGGTCTCGGGCATGGCGGCCACGGCCTGCCGGGTCAACGCCCGGCGGTGGCTGTCCGCGGCGTGGAAGCCACGGACGAGGGCCACGGCGTCGGCAATCGTCGGTTCGGTGCTCGGGGTGTGCTGCTGCTCGGTCATCGTGCTGTCTCCTGATGTGCTCGTCGTGCTGCTGGGGTGCTCGGGGCCGTCGGCTCAAAGGGGGGTCCCAATTTCGCGGCGGTGTATCTTTTCTGACCGGCGCCGCGGAGGCGCGCGCCCGTTCCTGGGATCTGAACGCCCCTCCCCTCGCGGGGAACCGGCCCCGGGGACCCGGTCGTCGGGGGCGTCGCGGCCTGGGGAACCGGGGCGGGGCTCCCGGCGGTCCCGGCCTCTCCCAGCCCGGGAGGCGGGCGTCTGTGGCTTCCGGCTCCCGGCCGGCCAGGGCTCGTGCCGGGGTTGCCCGGGGCGCGTGTGGTGGTGGTGCTGGGCGCGGTCACTGGCCTGTGTCCTTGCTCGGCGGGTCGCGGCGGACGATGGTCTCTGTCCGCGTGGCCTTGTGTCGGATCAGCGCGATCGCGGCGCGTAGTTGGTCGAGGGCTGCGGATGCCTCGAACTCGTGGTCCTCGTCGCACTGGTCGCCGTCGATGTCGACGAGGACGTCCTCGACGGTGTCCAACATCTGCAGCGCGTGGGCGAGGACGGGGTCGGTGGTGGTGCGTCGTTGGGTGCTCATGCCGCTGTCTCCTGCTCGGTGGTGGTGGTGTAGCGGACGCGGTTGCCCGCGCCGGTCTTGGTGGCTCGGCCGGTGGACACGAGGCGGGCGGCGATCGAGGCGACTTCCTGCCTGTCCTTCGGTGAGGGGGTGCCGGCGACGATGTGGGCGGCGATCTCCCGGACCGTGGCGGGGTGGTCGTGGGCGGCGAGGGCGGCGAGGACGGCGGGGGTGTTGATGCGGCCGGTCCCTCCTCGGCGGCCGGGGACGGTGCCGCCCCATGCGCCGGTCGGTTCCTGGGCGTGGACGGCCACGGCCCGGCACTGTGCGCGGATCGGGCAGGGGGCGCACTGCTCGGCGGCTCGGGCGAGGTCGTGGCGGTCCTCGGACGTCCACGCGGCGCGGTCGGCTGGGGTGCCCTGCTGGCACGGGACGGGGCGGCCCTGGTCGGCGTGCTCGGCGGCCGCGGCGTGCAGCTGCTCGATGGTCGGCGGGGTGGTCATCGGGTGTTCCTCTCGGGGTCGGAGGCGGTGGCCAGCCGGGCGGGTAGGGACGTGTAGTGGCATGGCTCCTGGTTCGTCCTCCATATGCATGCGTTAGGGGGGAACGGGTAGTCATGCCCCTTCATGACCCTGTGGATAACAGACCTTGATATTCCGGGGTGAAACGGGGTTTTCCACAGTTCGGGTAGGGACGTGACAGGGACATGAGATTGCGTGCTGTTGGTCACGACTGGCCGCCCTCGGGGTCGATCAGGAGGAGCCCGCGGCGCAACCGAACCCCGTTGGACTTCTTGGCGGGGCCGATCCTGCGGTCGAGGATCGTGCCGAACTCCTTCTTCGTCCCGGTGTGGATGCCCTCGGCGGCGGCCCATTGCTGCCACGCGGCGAACAGCTGGTCGGGGCGGGCGCTGGCGTCCGTGACCGGGCGGGTCCGCTCCTCTAGGTGTTGTGGGGCATGAGGTTGTTGCCACGGGTGTGCCGATGAGATGAGGAACGGGCTCCTCGCCACAGGATGGAAGTTCCTACACCGTCCGTCCGCAGCAAGAGAGCCCGT
>NZ_JARAMH010000020.1:0-75272 GCF_029524215.1 Kocuria oceani
TGGACCAGTTCGACTACGAGGACAAGGACCCGGCGGTGGTCTATCCGCCCGACCCGCTGATCGTCCGGCGCGGCCGCGACGCCGTGGGCGACTGAGCCCCGGCCCGGCCGACGACGACGCCGCCCGTCCCCGGGGAGGGGACGGGCGGCGTCGCGGGTCGGCGCGGCTCAGCGGCCGGGACGGTCCACCAGCACGGCGTTGGCGGCGGCGTTGACGGCGGTGACGGCCAGCACCGAGGGCCAGGCGCCGATCCGCTTGGCCAGCGGGTGCGAGAGCCCGAAGCCCAGGACGTAGAGCCCACCGAGCGCGGCCGTGGCCGCCGGGCCGCCGCGGTGCCACCACGAGTGGGCGGCCGCCGCCCCCGCGGCGGCCAGCACGGCCCCGCCCAGGGGGCGGACGCCGGTCGCCCGGGCGGTCGCGTAGCCGCCGATCAGCCCGCCGGTCACGAGCACGGCGGCGGGCACCGACTCCGCCGCGGCCACGGCGCCGTCGAGGGCGCTCACGCGGCGCTCCCCAGGAACTCCTGGAGCCGGCGCAGGCCCTCGGCGAGGTCGTCGTCGCCCAGGGCGTAGGACAGCCGCAGGAAGCCGGAGGGCCCGAACGCCTCGCCGGGCACCACGGCGACCTCGGCCCGCTCGAGGATCAGCTCGGCCAGCTCCGCCGAGGTCTGCGGCACGGCGTCGTCGAAGCGGCGGCCGAGCAGCCCGCGCACGTCGGCGTAGGCGTAGAAGGCGCCGGTGGGCACGGGGCACTCCACGCCCTCGACGGCGTTCAGCGCCTCCACCATGGTCCGGCGCCGGCGGTCGAACGCCTCCCGCATCCGGTGGGCCTCGTCGAGGGGCCCGGACACCGCGGCCAGCGCCGCGCGCTGGGCGACGTTGTTGACGTTGGAGGTCAGGTGGGACTGCAGGTTGGTGGCGGCCTTCACCACGTCCGGGGCCGCGATCATCCAGCCCACGCGCCAGCCGGTCATCGCGTAGGTCTTGGCCACGCCGTTGAGGATCACCACCCGGTCGCCCAGCTCGGGCACGGCGGCGGCGATCGAGGTGAACGGGACGCCGTCGTAGGTGAGGTGCTGGTAGATCTCGTCGGTGAGCACGAAGATCCCCTTCTCGGCCGCCCAGCGGCCCACGGCGGCGGTCTCCTCGGGGGAGTACACCGCGCCGGTGGGGTTGGACGGGGAGCAGAACAGCAGCGCCTTGGTGCGCTCCGTGCAGGCCTCCTCGAGCAGCTCCGGGGTGACCTTGTAGCCGAGCTCCGGGCCGGCGAAGACCTCCACCGGGTTGCCGCCGGCGAGCTTGATGGCCTCCGGGTACGTGGTCCAGTACGGGGCGGGGAGCAGGACGTCGTCGCCCTCGTCCACGACCGTGGCGAAGGCCTGGAACACGGCCTGCTTGCCGCCGTTGGTGACGAGCACCTGCGAGGGCTCCACGGCGTACCCGTCGTCCCGCGCGGTCTGCTCGGCGACCGCCTTCCGCAGCTCGGGCAGGCCCGCGGCCGGCGTGTACCGGAAGTTGGCCGGGTCCTGCAGGGCCGCCGCGGCGGCGTCCACGATGTACTGCGGGGTGGGGAAGTCGGGCTCCCCGGCCCCGAAGCCGATCACGGGGCGGCCGGCGGCCTTGAGCGCCTTCGCCTTGGCGTCCACCGCGAGCGTCGCGGACTCTGCGATGGCGCCGACGCGCCGGGAGATGCGGGATGCGGTCATGACCGGGGGCCTCCTGGAAGGGGGAACGGACGGGCGCCGCCGTGCGCGGCGGCGGCGGTGCGGACCTGCCCCATGCTACTCGGGGCCGCCCGGGGGCCCGGGGGCGGGGCGCGCCGCCGTTCCCGGGCGGATTGCACCGGCGCGCCCCGGTCCCCTAGGATGGACGACTGGTGTCATCGACGCCTGCCCGGGCGCGCCGTCGCGGCGGTGCCGGGTGGTAGAGTCGGTGACCGGGTCCGAGCGATCGAGGCCGGCGTGCGCACGCCGGTCGAGGCCGTGAGGCGCGAAGGGCAGTGGCGCAATTGGTAGCGCAGCGGTCTCCAAAACCGCAGGTTGCAGGTTCGAGTCCTGTCTGCCCTGCTCCAGTCCGGAGCGGATCCGGCGCCCCCTCCGGGGGGCGCCGGGCCCGCACGGCGACGGCGGGCCGGCAGCACCGCACGGCCCGCACGAGTCCACACAGGGAGAGCCGATGTCGCAGACCACCGCCGGCAGGGCGTCGGGCCAGCCCCCGGGGCAGGGCGCCGAGAGTCCTCGCGGCATCTTCGGGCGCCTGTTCCTCTTCCTGCGCCAGGTCGTCGGGGAGCTCCGGAAGGTCGTCACCCCCACGCGGCGCGAACTGGTGAACTACGTGCTGGTCGTCCTCGTGTTCGTCGCGTTCATGATGGTGCTCATCTCCGTCCTGGACCTCGCGTTCGGGCAGGCCGCGCTGTGGATCTTCGGGCAGGGCGACGCCGCCGGATGACCCGGGCGGCGCACGGACCGCGCACGGCGACCGTGGCCCAGCAGAGCACGACATCCACGACAGAACAGGGAGATCCAGTGACCGAGCACGAGCTCGAAAACGGCACCGAGGCACCGGCCGAGGTCGACCAGCAGGCCCCGGCGCTGCCGGAGTCCGAGTCCTCCGTGCAGGAGGAGGACTTCGCGGCCGCCCACGCCCCGGAGGAGTCCGCGGCGGCACCCCTCGCCGAGGAGGCGCCCGTTCCGGACGAGGCCCCCGCGGTGGACCCTGTCGAGGAGTTCAAGTCCAAGCTGCGCCGCCAGGAGGGTGACTGGTACGTCATCCACACCTACGCCGGCTACGAGAACCGTGTGAAGACGAACCTCGAGACCCGCATCCAGTCCCTCAACATGGAGGAGGACATCTTCCAGATCGAGGTGCCCATGGAAGAGGTCGTCGAGATCAAGAACGCCCAGCGCAAGGTGGTCCGCCGGGTGCGGATCCCCGGCTACGTGCTGGTGCGCATGAACCTCACCGACGCCTCCTGGGGCGCGGTGCGCCACACCCCGGGCGTGACGGGCTTCGTGGGCCAGGACGCGTACAACCCCGTCCCCCTGCGCCTGGACGAGGTCTTCGAGATGCTCAACCCGGTGTTCGAGGCCCCGCAGGGCGCCGGCGGCGAGGCCGCCGCCCAGCCGAGCGCGCAGCCGCAGATCGACGTCGACTTCGAGGTCGGGGAGTCCGTGATCGTCAAGGAGGGCCCCTTCGAGACCCTCCCCGCCACCATCTCCGAGATCAAGGTGGAGTCCCAGCAGCTCGTCGTCCTCGTGTCGATCTTCGAGCGCGAGACCCCCGTCACCCTCGGCTTCAACCAGGTCTCCAAGATCTGACCCGGCGGGCGCGACCGCCCGCCCACCGTTCCCGTCCCCGCGGCGCATGCTTCGCCGCCGGGGCCGACCGGCCGCCGCGCCACGGCGGCCACCCGCCGTCGTACGCTCCTGTGCGCCGGTACGTCCAGCAGAAGAAGGACCAGCACATGGCTCCCAAGAAGAAGAAGGTCTCCGGCCTCATCAAGCTGCAGATCCAGGCAGGCGCCGCCAACCCGGCGCCCCCCGTGGGCCCGGCCCTCGGTCAGCACGGCGTCAACATCATGGAGTTCTGCAAGGCCTACAACGCGGCCACGGAGTCCCAGCGCGGCAACATCGTCCCCGTGGAGATCACGGTGTACGAGGACCGCTCGTTCACGTTCGTCACCAAGACCCCGCCCGCCGCGCAGCTCATCAAGAAGGCCGCCGGCGTCGCCAAGGGCTCCGGCGTCCCGCACACCCAGAAGGTCGGCAAGCTCACCATGGACCAGGTCCGGGAGATCGCCGAGACCAAGAAGGAAGACCTCAACGCCAACGACATCGACGCCGCGGCGAAGATCATCGCCGGCACCGCCCGCTCGATGGGCATCGAGGTCGAGTGATCAGCCTCGGCTGACACCACCCACCGTTATTGACGTGGCAGGACCGAGCGCGGTCCGCAGACCACAACTGCACAAGGAGAAGAAGCAGATGGCAAAGCGCAGCAAGGCATACCAGGCGGCAGCGGCCCGGATCGGCGAGGGGCTCTACAGCCCGGCCGAGGCCGTGGCCCTGGCCAAGGAGATCGACACCGCCAAGACCGACTCCACCGTGGAGGTCGTCCTCCGGCTCGGCGTGGACCCCCGCAAGGCGGACCAGATGGTCCGCGGCACGGTCAACCTGCCCAACGGCACCGGCAAGACCGCCCGCGTCGTCGTCTTCGCGACCGGCGACAAGGCCGCCGCCGCGGAGGAGGCCGGCGCCGACCACGTGGGCTCCGACGACCTGATCGCCCGCATCCAGGGCGGCTGGACCGACTTCGACGCCGCCGTGGCGACCCCGGACATGATGGGCAAGGTGGGGCGCCTGGGCAAGGTGCTCGGTCCGCGCAACCTCATGCCGAACCCGAAGACGGGCACCGTCACCATGGACGTGACCAAGGCCGTCAACGACATCAAGGGCGGCAAGATCGACTTCCGCGTCGACAAGCACTCGAACCTGCACTTCATCGTGGGCAAGACCTCCTTCGAGGTCGAGAAGCTGGCCGAGAACTACGGCGCCGCGCTCGAGGAGATCCTGCGCCTGAAGCCCTCCGCCTCGAAGGGCCGCTACATCACCAAGGCGACCGTCTCGACCACGTTCGGCCCGGGCATCCCGGTCGACCCGAACGCCACCGAGGTCGTCGTCGGCGCCTGACGCCGCACACCGGGCCCCAGCGGGCCCGCACGGGGGGCCCGGCCGCAGCGGCCGGGCCCCCCGTCGTTCCACCCACGCGAGCCCGGGGGCACCGCCGCCCTCCGGAAGGGAGTCCCCGTGATCGAGCACCCCCCAGTGCGGATCGAGCAGATGCGCATCCCCGACGACTTCGACGACGCCGCCCAGGAGCTGCTGGGCCGGGTCGCCGGTCTCGTGCGCCGGTCCCGTCAGCACGTGTGGGGCATCTCGGACCTCACGGGCGACGCGCAGGAGCTCTACCGGGACCTGCTGGACCCCTTCGAGCGGGTCGTGGTGCTGCTGGCCTGGGCCGGGGACCGGCTCGCGGGCCGGGCCGAGGTGCGCATGCCCCTGGTGGCCTCCACCGGGACCGCGCACATCACCGTCGACGTGGACCCCGACGTCACCTCGCAGGGCACGGGCAGCGAGCTGCTCGGCGCGGCCGAGCAGCTCGCGGTGGGCGAGTCCCGCCGGCACCTGCGGATCCAGACCGAGCACCCCGGCCCGGAGGAGATCCAGGGCGACGGCAGCGTGACCGGGGTCTTCCCCGTGATCACCCCGGGGATGGTCGAATGGGTCGACGCCGCGGACGGCTCCGGCCGCCTGCCCGTCTCCAACCGGCAGACCCGCTTCGCCCTCCACGCCGGGTACCGGCTGGAGTCGGTCAGCGACTTCGGCGTCCTGGAGGTCCCCCTGCCGCCGGCCCGCGTGCAGGCCCTGCTGCGCGAGGTCGCGGCCTCGCCGGCCCCGGAGGCGTACCGCATCCACGTGTGGACCGGGCCCGCCCCCGAGGAGCGGCTCGACGAGCTCGCCGCCCTGCACTCGCGGATGGCCGCCGACTCCTTCCTGGCCCCGGTGGAGGCCGACCCGGAGCCCTGGGACGCCGAGCGGGTGCGCCGCACCGAGCAGCTGCGCGCCGAGGCCGGCAACGTGTCCCTGGTCGCCGTCGCCGAGCACGGGACCACCGGGCACCTGGTCGGGATGACCGAGATCGTCCTGGCGGGGGAGGACCCGGTGATCGGGATGCAGGACGAGACCGTGGTGCTGCGCGAGCACCGCCGCCGGTGGCTCGCCACCCGTCTCAAGCTCGCGAACCTGCAGCAGCTCGAACGGCTGGCCCCGGCCGTGCGCACCGTGTACTCGTGGTCCCACAGCGGCGACGACCGGATGAGCCGGGTCAACCACCGCCTCGGCTTCCGGGTCGCCGGGCGCAGCGGCGTGTGGTCCCGGGAGTTCCCGGCGGCCTGACCGCCCGGGGACGGAGCCGCTTCGCGCGGGCGGCGCCGATTTGGCGGCCCCGGGGCCCTCGGGTAGGGTGGGCTGTACCAAAGACCGCCGGTCGTGTTCTCCCTGCCTCGTGCGCTCCCGTTCAGGAGCGTGCGGAACGGGGAGCAGCCGTAAGAGTTCCGCCAGGAACGGCCAGCGCAGGTGAACCAGCACGGCGAGCACGCCCCGGACCAGGGGTGGGCCGCGGAGCCCCGGGCATCTGCGCGGGGCTTTTTCTGTGCCCGGGCCCTTCCGGCAGCGGCCGGCATCGAAGACCGGAAGGAGTACCATGGCGAACCCGGAAAAGGCAGCCGCGGTCGCCGAGTTGAAGGAACTGTTCTCCAACTCGGACGCCGCTGTCCTGACTGAGTACCGCGGCCTCACCGTGGCCCAGCTCAAGGAGCTGCGCCGCTCGCTCGGTGAGAACGCCGAGTACGCCGTGGTGAAGAACACGCTGACCGCGATCGCGGCCAAGGAGATGGGCATCGACGCGTTCGACGGCCAGCTCGCCGGCCCGAGCGCGATCGCCTTCATCTCGGGGGACCCCGTCGAGGCCGCCAAGAGCCTGCGTGACTTCGCCAAGGCGAACCCGCAGCTCGTCGTCAAGGGCGGTTACCTCGAGGGCAAGGCCCTCAGCGAGGCGGAGATCAAGCAGCTCGCGGACCTCGAGTCCCGCGAGGTGCTGCTGGCCAAGGTGGCCGGTGCCGCCCAGGCGTCCCTGTCCCAGGCCGCGGCGCTGTTCCAGGCCCCGCTGTCCAAGACCGTCCGTACGGCCGAGGCGCTGCGCGCCAAGGTCGAGGAGCAGGGCGCCTGACCAGCACCCCGCCGCGAGGCACATTCTCACCACGGAACCAGACCGTCCCGCGCCGACGAACCCGGCCGGGGCACACCATCGAAAAGGAGCCACACCATGGCCAAGCTCACCACCGCTGAACTGATCGACGCGTTCAAGGAGCTCTCCCTCATCGAGCTCTCCGAGTTCGTCAAGGCCTTCGAGGAGACCTTCGACGTCACCGCCGCCGCCCCCGTGGCCGTCGCCGGTGCCGCCGCTCCGGCCGCCGCCGCCGAGGAGGCCGAGGAGCAGACCGAGTTCGACGTCGTGCTCGAGGCCGCCGGCGACAAGAAGATCCAGGTCATCAAGGAGGTCCGCGCGCTGACCTCCCTCGGCCTCAAGGAGGCCAAGGACCTCGTGGACTCGGCCCCCAAGGCCGTCCTCGAGGGCGCCAACAAGGAGGCCGCGGACAAGGCCAAGGAGGCCCTCGAGGGCGCTGGCGCCACCGTCACCCTCAAGTAGGACCCTCCCGGAGGCGCCACGGCGCACCCGATCCCACGAGGCCCCGGACGCACGGCGTCCGGGGCCTCGTGCCGTGCCCGCCGGGGTGTGGGACACTGGAGGCACAACCACATCGGCCGCCCACCCGCAGCGGGAGAGTCCGCCGCCGTCCGCCCCCGGACGGCCGGCGGCGCCGAAGGAGCAAATCCTCCCCGGGAATCTCTCAGGCACCCGTACCGCTGCGAGCAGGCCACTCTGAAGAGGTCAACCGCCCCCGGCCACCGGCCCCGGGCGGGGACCACCGACGGTGCAAGCCGGCCCTGCGCGGAGCCGGTGAAAACTCTCAGGTCAGCGAACAGAGCGGGGAGGGTCGGACGGGCCCCACCGGGCCTCGAACCACGAGGAGCTGACCTTGTCCTTCCTTCCACGCCACCTCGGACCGGACGCGGCCGAGACCGGGATCATGCTCGAGACCGTCGGCGCGGCCGACCTCGACGAGCTCGTCGCCCGCGCGGTCCCCCGCAGCATCGCCGGCGACGAGCCCCTGCGGCTGCCGGAGCCCATGTCGGAGCACGAGGCGCTCACCGCCCTGCGCCGGATCGCGGCGAAGAACCGGGTGATGACCCAGATGATCGGCCAGGGCTACGCCGAGACCGTCACCCCGCCCGCGCTGCGCCGCAACATCCTCGAGAACCCCGCCTGGTACACCTCCTACACCCCGTACCAGCCGGAGATCTCCCAGGGCCGCCTCGAGGCCCTGCTGACCTTCCAGAACGCCGTCATGGACCTCACCGGCCTCGACCTGGCCAACGCCTCCCTGCTCGACGAGGCCACCGCCGTGGCCGAGGCCGTGCTCATGATGCGCCGCGCCAACCGCAGGTCCGGCAGCCGCCGCGTCGCCGTGGACTCCCGCACCCTGCCGCAGACCCTCGCCGTGCTGCGCGGGCGCTGCCGGGCCGTGGGCATCGACCTGGTCGTCGCCGACCTCGCCGAGGGCCTGCCCGAGGGCGAGTTCTTCGGCGTGGTCCTGACCCAGGTCGGCGTCGACGGGGACGTCGCCGACCTGGCGGAGCGCACGGAGCAGGCCCACGCGCAGGGCGCGCTGGTGGCCGTCGCCACCGACCTGCTGGCCCTCACCCTCCTGCGCTCCCCGGGGGAGCAGGGCGCGGACATCGCCGTCGGCTCCGCCCAGCGCTTCGGGGTGCCCCTGTTCTTCGGCGGGCCCCACGCCGCGTTCATGGCCTGCCGCAAGGGCCTGGAGCGCAATCTGCCCGGTCGCCTGGTGGGCGTCTCGGTGGACTCCTCCGGCCGGCCGGCCTACCGCCTGGCGCTGCAGACCCGCGAGCAGCACATCCGCCGCGAGAAGGCCACCTCCAACATCTGCACGGCCCAGGCGCTGCTGGCCATCGTCGCCGGCGCCTACGCCGCGTACCACGGCGCGGACGGGCTGCGCGCCATCGCCGAGCGCGTGCACGGGCTCGCCGCGCGGCTGGCCGAGGGGCTCTCCGCCGCCGGGGTGCCGGTGGTGCACGGCACGTTCTTCGACACCGTCCTGGCCGAGGTGCCCGGCCGCGCCGACGCGGTCGTCGCGGCCGCCGCCGAGCGCGGCGTCAACGTCCGCCGGGCCGACGCCGACCACGTGTCCGTCTCGGTGGGGGAGCCCCACGACGAGCGCGACGTGGACGCGGTGCTGGCCGCCTTCGGGGCCTCCGCCCCCGCGGACGGGACCGCCGGCTGGGACCTGCCGGCCGCGCTGCTGCGCACCGACTCCTACCTCGCCCACCCGGTGTTCACCCTGCACCGCTCCGAGACCGCGATGATGCGCTGGCTGCGCTCCCTCGCGGACAAGGACCTGGCCCTGGACCGGACCATGATCCCGCTGGGCTCCTGCACCATGAAGCTCAACGCGGCGGCGGAGATGGAGCCCATCAGCTGGCCCGAGTTCGCCTCGATCCACCCGCTGGCCCCCGAGGAGCAGACCGTCGGCTACCGGGAGCTCATCGCCCAGCTGGAGTCCTGGCTCGCGGAGATCACCGGCTACGCCGCCGTGTCCGTCCAGCCCAACGCCGGGTCACAGGGGGAGCTCGCCGGTCTGCTGGCGATCCGCCGCTACCACCTCTCCCGCGGGGACGACCGGCGCACCACCATCCTCATCCCGTCCTCCGCCCACGGCACCAACGCGGCGTCCGCGGTGCTCGCCGACCTGAAGGTCGTGGTGGTGGCCACGGCCGCGGACGGCTCCGTGGACCTGGACGACCTCGACGCGAAGATCGCGGCCGTGGGGGACGAGCTCGCGGGGATCATGATCACCTACCCCTCCACGCACGGGGTGTTCGAGGAGCAGGTCACCGCCGTCTGCGCGGCCGTGCACGACGCCGGCGGGCAGGTCTACGTGGACGGCGCCAACCTCAACGCCCTCATGGGCCTGGCCCGTCCCGGCCGCTTCGGCGGGGACGTCTCCCACCTGAACCTGCACAAGACCTTCTGCATCCCGCACGGCGGCGGCGGGCCCGGGGTGGGGCCGGTGGCGGTCGCCGAGCACCTGGTGCCGTTCCTGCCCGAGGACCCCGCCGCCGCGGACGCGGGCGCGGGCGCCGAGACCTTCCCCGTCTCCCAGGCCCGCTACGGCTCCGCCGGGGTGCTGCCGATCTCCTGGATGTACATCGCCATGGCCGGCGCCGAGGGGCTCACCGCGTCCTCGCGCACCGCGATCCTCAGCGCCAACTACGTCTCGGCCCGGCTCGCGGACGTCTTCCCGACGCTGTACACCGGCCCCGGCGGGCTCGTGGCCCACGAGTGCATCCTCGACCTGCGCCCCCTCACCAAGGCCTCCGGGGTCACCGCCGAGGACGTGTGCAAGCGGCTGGTCGACTACGGCTTCCACGCCCCCACGCTCGCGTTCCCCGTGGCCGGCACCCTCATGGTCGAGCCCACCGAGTCGGAGAACCTCGCCGAGCTGGACCGCTTCGTGGCCGCGATGCGCTCGATCCACGCCGAGATGCAGGCCGTGGCCGACGGCGAGGTGGCGCTCGAGGACTCCGTGCTCCGCCACGCCCCGCACACCGCGGAGGTGCTCACGGCCGACTCCTGGGAGCGCGCCTACCCGCGCTCCCAGGCCGCCTACCCCCTGCCCGAGCTGCGGCTGGCGAAGTACTGGGTGCCCGTGGGCCGGGTGGAGAACGCCGCCGGGGACCGCAACCTGGTCTGCAGCTGCCCGCCGATCGAGGCCTTCGCCTCGGCCGCGCCGGCGGAGGCCGCCCGATGAGCCCCCGCACCACGCCGCTGGAGGCCGCCCACCGGGAGGCCGGTGCCGTGAGCACCGACTTCGGCGGCTGGCAGATGCCCCTCAAGTACGGCAACGACGTCGCCGAGCACCACGCGGTGCGCCGGGCCGCCGGGGTCTTCGACCTGTCCCACATGGGCGAGATCGCCGTGGAGGGCCCGCACGCGGCCGCGTTCCTGGACGCGGCGGTCGTCGCCCGGATGAGCGCCGTGACCCCCGGCCGGGCGAAGTACTCGCTCCTCGTCGACGAGGCCGGCCGGGTCCTGGACGACCTCATCACCTACCGCCTGGCCGAGGACCGGTTCCTGGTGGTGCCCAACGCGGCGAACACGGCGACCGTGCTGCGGGCGCTGGAGGAGCGCGCGGACGGCCACGACGTCGCGGTCGAGGACCGCACGGAGGCCACCGCCCTGGTGGCCGTCCAGGGCCCCGCGGCCCAGGACACGCTGCTCGCCGCCGGCTGCGCCGACCCGGACGCCGTGCGGGAGCTGGGGTACTACGCCTGCACGACCACCGAGGTCGCCGGGGCGCCCGCGCTCGTGGCCCGCACCGGGTACACGGGCGAGGACGGCTTCGAGCTCTACGTGGCCCCCGAGCACGCGCGCACCGTGTGGGACGCGCTGCTCGCGGCGGGGGAGGACCGCGGGGTCGTGCCCGCCGGGCTCGCCGCCCGCGACTCGCTGCGCCTCGAGGCGGGGATGCCGCTGTACGGCCACGAGCTCGGCCCGGACATCACGCCGTTCGAGGCCGGGCTGGGCCGGCTCGTGGAGGCGGCGCTGCGGAGCAAGGGCGATTTCGTGGGGCGGGCGGCGCTCGAGGAGCAGGCGGACGCGCCCCCGGCCCGGGTGCTGGTGGGCCTGCGGGGGCTCACCCGCCGCCCCGTCCGGGCCGGCAACACGGTGCTCGCCGGGGACGAGACGGTCGGCGAGGTCACCAGCGGCGTCCCGTCACCGACCCTCGGCCACCCGGTGGCCATGGCCCTCGTGCGGCCGGCGGCGCTGGAGGCCGGGGTCCCGCTCGAGGCCGACGTGCGGGGCCGCCGCGCCCCCGTGGAGGTCGTCGGGCTGCCCTTCTATCGCCGCAGCTGAGACGCACGGCACGAAATTCCTCATCCTACGGCCGGTGGGCGCCCGCGTCCACCGGCCGGGTGGACAGACCGGCCACTCCGGCCTATGCTAGATATTTGCGTTGTCCCTCATTCTGCGTGCCTTCATATAGCGGTGGGCACCCCCGGGGCGCGAACCAGCGGCTCAGCGCGCTGGCCCGCGCACACCCGTAACCCCGATCTCGGGAACTGCGCGATTCAACTGCAGGTCTGTGGAAGGAATCCATCTTGGTCGCCTCGAGCACCGATTCGAACGTAACCGCTAACCGCCCGGCCGACGGGAACCTCCCGCGCCGCATCTCCTTCGCCAAGATCCACGAACCGCTGGACGTGCCGAACCTGCTGGCCCTCCAGACGGACAGCTTCGACCGTCTCGTCGGCAACGAGCGCTGGCAGGCCCGCGTCCAGCAGGCCGTCGAGAGCGGCGAGCAGGGCATCGCCCGCACCTCCGGGCTCTCCGACATCTTCGAGGAGATCTCCCCGATCGAGGACTTCCAGGGCACCATGTCCCTGTCCTTCTCGGAGCCGGAGTTCTACGAGCCCAAGTACACCATGGACGAGTGCAAGGACCGGGACGCCACGTACTCGGCGCCCCTGTACGTCAAGGCCGAGTTCATGAACAACAACACGGGCGAGATCAAGCAGCAGACCGTGTTCATGGGCGACTTCCCGCTGATGACCGAGAAGGGCACCTTCGTCATCAACGGCACCGAGCGTGTCGTCGTGTCCCAGCTCGTCCGCTCCCCGGGCGCCTACTTCGAGCGCGGCCAGGACCGCACCTCGGACAAGGACATCTACTCCGCCAAGATCATCCCCTCCCGCGGGGCCTGGTTCGAGCTGGAGATCGACAAGCGCGACCAGGTGGGCGTGCGCCTGGACCGCAAGCGCAAGCAGTCCGTCACCGTGCTGCTCAAGGCCCTGGGCTGGAGCGAGTCCCGCATCCTCGAGGAGTTCGGGGAGTTCGACTCGATCCGCGCCACCCTCGAGAAGGACACCGTCGACTCGCGCGAGGACGCGCTGCTGGACATCTACCGCAAGCTGCGCCCGGGGGAGCCCCCCACGGTCGACGCCGCGCAGGCGCTGCTGGACAACATGTACTTCAACGCCAAGCGCTACGACCTCGCCAAGGTGGGCCGCTACAAGATCAACCGCAAGCTGGGCCTGGACAAGGCGTTCGAGGACGAGGACGCCTCGGTGCTGTCCGTCGACGACATCGTCGCGATGATCCGCTACCTCGTGACCCTGCACGCCGGCGGCGGCACCATCCAGGGTGTGCGCAACGGCGAGGCCCGGGAGATCGTCGTGGACGTCGACGACATCGACCACTTCGGCAACCGCCGCATCCGCGCGGTCGGCGAGCTGATCGAGAACCAGATCCGCACCGGGCTCTCCCGCATGGAGCGGGTCGTGCGCGAGCGCATGACCACCCAGGACGTGGAGGCGATCACCCCGCAGACCCTGATCAACATCCGTCCCGTCGTGGCGGCGATCAAGGAGTTCTTCGGCACCTCGCAGCTGTCGCAGTTCATGGACCAGAACAACCCGCTGGCGGGGCTGACCCACAAGCGGCGCCTTTCCGCGCTGGGCCCCGGCGGTCTCTCCCGCGACCGCGCCGGCATGGAGGTCCGTGACGTCCACCCGTCGCACTACGGCCGCATGTGCCCGATCGAGACCCCTGAGGGCTCCAACATCGGCCTCATCGGCTCGCTGGCGACCTACGGGCGGATCAACCCGTTCGGCTTCATCGAGACCCCGTACCGCAAGGTCGTGGAGGGCGTGGTGACCGACGACGTCGAGTACCTCACCGCCGACGACGAGCGCGGCGTCACGATCGCGCAGGCCAACGCCCCGCTGACCACCGACAACCGGTTCGCCGAGGACGCGGTCCTCGCGCGCGCCGCCGACGGCTCGGGCGAGGCCGTGCTGGTCGACCCGACCGCCGTGCAGTTCATGGACGTGTCCCCGCGGCAGATGGTGTCCGTGGCGACCGCGCTCATCCCGTACCTCGAGCACGACGACGCCAACCGCGCGCTCATGGGCGCCAACATGCAGCGCCAGGCCGTGCCGCTGCTCGAGTCCGAGGCCCCGCTCGTGGGCACCGGCATGGAGCGCTACGCGGCCCTGGACGCCGGCGACTCGGTGCTGGCCCGCAAGGCCGGCGTGGTCGAGGAGGTCTCCGCCAACCTGGTGCGCGTGCTCAACGACGACGGGACGACCACCGTCTACCCGATCAACAAGTTCACGCGCTCCAACCCGGGCAACACCTACAACCAGCGCGTGATCGTCTCCGAGGGCGAGCGCGTCGAGGAGCGCTCGGTCATCGCCGACGGCCCGTCCACGGACCAGGGCGAGCTGGCCCTGGGCAAGAACCTGCTGGTGGCCTACATGTCCTGGGAGGGCCTCAACTACGAGGACGCGATCATCCTCTCCCAGCGGATGGTCTCCGAGGACGTGCTCACCTCGATCCACATCGAGGAGCACGAGATCGACGCCCGCGACACCAAGCTGGGCGCCGAGGAGATCACCCGGGACATCCCCAACGTGTCCGAGGAGGTGCTGTCCGCCCTCGACGAGCGCGGCATCATCCACATCGGCGCCGAGGTCCAGGCCGGCGACATCCTGGTCGGCAAGGTCACGCCCAAGGGCGAGACCGAGCTCACCCCGGAGGAGCGGCTGCTGCGCGCGATCTTCGGCGAGAAGTCCCGCGAGGTGCGCGACACGTCCCTGAAGGTGCCCCACGGCGAGTCCGGCACCGTCATCGGCGTGCGCGTCTTCGACCGCGACGACGAGGACGACGACCTGCCCGCGGGCGTCAACCAGGTGGTCCGGGTGTACGTGGCGCAGAAGCGCAAGATCACCGACGGCGACAAGCTCGCCGGCCGGCACGGCAACAAGGGCGTCATCTCGAAGATCCTGCCGCTGGAGGACATGCCGTTCCTGGAGGACGGCACCCCGGTGGACATCATCCTCAACCCGCTGGGCGTGCCCGGCCGCATGAACCTGGGGCAGGTCCTCGAGGTGCACACCGGCTGGCTGGCCAAGCAGGGCTGGAACATCGAGGGCGACCCCGAGTGGCTGGACCGGCTGCCGAACTTCCCGAAGCAGTCGGGCCCCACGAACGTGGCGACCCCGGTGTTCGACGGCGCGCGCGAGGAGGAGATCTTCGACCTCCTCGACCACACCAACCCGACCCGCGACGGCGTGCGCCTGATCGACCGGTCCGGCAAGGCCCGGCTGTTCGACGGACGCTCCGGCGAGCCGTTCCCCGACCCGGTGTCGGTGGGCTACCAGTACATCCTGAAGCTGCACCACCTGGTCGACGACAAGATCCACGCGCGCTCGACCGGCCCGTACTCCATGATCACCCAGCAGCCGCTGGGCGGTAAGGCGCAGTTCGGCGGCCAGCGCTTCGGCGAGATGGAGGTCTGGGCGCTCGAGGCGTACGGCGCCGCCTACACGCTGCAGGAGCTGCTGACGGTCAAGTCCGACGACGTGCACGGGCGCGTGAAGGTCTACGAGGCCATCGTCAAGGGCGAGAACATCCCCGAGCCGGGTGTTCCCGAGTCCTTCAAGGTGCTCATCAAGGAGATGCAGTCGCTGTGCCTGAACGTCGAGGTGCTCTCGGCCGACGGCAACACCATCGAGATGCGCGATTCGGATGACGAGGTCTTCCGGGCGGCCGAGGAACTGGGCATCGATCTCTCGCACTCCGAGCCCAGCTCGGTCGAAGAGGTCTGAGACCCTCCGTTCCACCCCCGACGAGACGTCAAACTTTCCAGAGAAAGAGATAAAGGACCCTCATGTCCAACGAATCTTCACTTGGCCTCATGCGGATCGGTCTTGCCACCGCGGAGGACATCCGGACCTGGTCGTACGGCGAGGTCAAGAAGCCGGAGACCATCAACTACCGCACGCTCAAGCCGGAGAAGGACGGCCTGTTCTGCGAGAAGATCTTCGGCCCCACCCGGGACTGGGAGTGCTACTGCGGCAAGTACAAGCGGGTGCGCTACAAGGGCATCATCTGCGAGCGCTGCGGCGTGGAGGTCACCCGTGCCAAGGTGCGCCGTGAGCGCATGGGCCACATCGAGCTCGCCGCTCCCGTGACCCACATCTGGTACTTCAAGGGCGTGCCCTCGCGGCTGGGCTACCTGCTGGACCTCGCCCCGAAGGACCTCGAGAAGGTCATCTACTTCGCGGCGTACATGATCACCTCGGTGGACGAGGACGCCCGCCACGACGACCTGCCCAACCTGCAGGCCGCCGTGGACCGGGAGAAGGCCCAGATGGAGGCCACCCGCGACGCCGACATCGCCGCGATCGCCCGTGACCTCGAGACCGAGCTCGGCCGCGTCGAGGAGGAGGGCGGCAAGGCCGCGGAGAAGCGCAAGCTCCGCGACTCCGCCGACCGCCAGATGGCCAACGTGCGCAAGCGCGCCAACCTGGAGATCGACCGCCTCGAGCAGGTCTGGGACCGCTTCAAGAACCTCAAGGTCAACGACCTCGAGGGCGACGAGGCGCTCTACCGCGTGATGGTGGACCGCTACGGCATGTACTTCGAGGGCTCGATGGGCGCCGAGGCGATCAAGAAGCGCCTGGAGACCTTCGACCTCGAGGCGGAGGCCGAGTCCCTGCGCGAGACCATCGCCACGGGCAAGGGCCAGCGCAAGACCCGTGCCCTGAAGCGGCTGAAGGTCGTCAACGCGTTCCTGACCACGGACAACTCCCCGCTGGGCATGGTCCTGGACGCCGTCCCGGTGATCCCGCCGGAACTGCGCCCCATGGTCCAGCTCGACGGCGGCCGCTTCGCCACCTCGGACCTCAACGACCTCTACCGGCGCGTGATCAACCGCAACAACCGCCTCAAGCGGCTGCTGGACCTCGGCGCCCCGGAGATCATCGTCAACAACGAGAAGCGGATGCTCCAGGAGGCCGTGGACTCGCTGTTCGACAACGGCCGCCGCGGCCGCCCGGTCACCGGGCCGGGCAACCGTGCGCTGAAGTCGCTGTCCGACATGCTCAAGGGCAAGCAGGGCCGGTTCCGCCAGAACCTGCTCGGCAAGCGCGTCGACTACTCGGGCCGCTCGGTCATCGTGGTCGGCCCGCAGCTGAAGCTGCACCAGTGCGGCCTGCCCAAGCAGATGGCGCTCGAGCTGTTCAAGCCGTTCGTGATGAAGCGGCTCGTGGACCTCAACCACGCGCAGAACATCAAGTCGGCCAAGCGGATGGTCGAGCGCTACCGCCCCCAGGTGTGGGACGTGCTGGAGGAGGTCATCACCGAGCACCCCGTGCTGCTCAACCGTGCCCCCACCCTGCACCGTCTGGGCATCCAGGCGTTCGAGCCGCAGCTCGTCGAGGGCAAGGCCATCCAGCTCCACCCGCTCGTGTGCGGCGCGTTCAACGCCGACTTCGACGGCGACCAGATGGCCGTGCACCTGCCCCTGTCCCCGGAGGCCCAGGCCGAGGCCCGCATCCTGATGCTGTCCTCGAACAACATCCTGAAGCCCTCGGACGGCAAGCCGATCGCCCTGCCCTCGCAGGACATGATCATCGGCCTGTACCACCTCACCACCGTCCGCGAGGGCGAGGTGGGGGAGGGCCGCTCGTTCTCCTCCGTGGCCGAGGCGATCATGGCCCACGACGCGGGCAAGCTGCACCTGAACGCCCTGTGCCGGATCGAGCTGGACGACTTCGTGCCGTTCGAGGGCTGGACCGCACCCGAGGGCTGGGAGCCGGGCCGTCCGGTCCTGGTGGAGACCACCCTGGGCCGCGTGCTGTTCAACGACACGCTGCCGGAGGACTACCCCTGGGACGAGGCCGTCGCGGACAAGAAGCACCTGTCCGCGCTGGTCAACGACCTCGCGGAGCGGTACCCGATGGTGACCGTGGCGCACACGCTGGACGAGCTCAAGGACGCCGGGTTCCACTGGGCGGCCCGCTCGGGCGTGACCGTGGCGATCTCCGACATCGCCACCCCGCCGGAGAAGCCCGCCATCATGGAGGGCTACGAGGCGCAGGCCGCGAAGATCCAGGGCCAGTACGACCGCGGTCTGATCGACGACGACGAGCGCCGCTCGGAGCTCATCGACATCTGGACCAAGGCCACCGACGAGGTCGCCGAGGCCATGCAGGCCAACCTCTCGCCGCTGAACACCATCAACCGCATGGTGTCCTCCGGCGCCCGAGGCAACTGGATGCAGGTCCGCCAGATCGCCGGCATCCGCGGGCTCGTGTCCAACCCGAAGGGCGAGATCATGCCCCGCCCGATCAAGTCCTCGTACCGCGAGGGCCTGTCGGTGCTGGAGTACTTCATCGCGACCCACGGTGCCCGCAAGGGCCTGGCCGACACCGCGCTGCGCACGGCGAACTCGGGCTACCTGACCCGTCGTCTGGTGGACGTCTCCCAGGACGTCATCGTGCGCGAGGCGGACTGCATGACGGAGCGCGGCCTGAACCTGCCGCTCGCCGACGTGGCGGAGACCGGTGCGCGCACCCTGCACGAGGACATCGAGAACACCGTGCACGGCCGCGTGCTCGCGGTGGACGCGGTGGACGCGAACGGGGAGATCCTCGCCTCGGCCGGCACGGACCTCTCCGACCCGCTGATCCACGCGCTGTTCAACGGCGGGATCGACACGGTGCGCGTGCGCTCCGTGCTGACCTGCGAGTCCGCGGTCGGCGTGTGCGCGGCGTGCTACGGCCGCTCCCTGGCGTCCAACCAGCTCGTGGACATCGGCGAGGCGGTGGGCATCATCGCCGCGCAGTCGATCGGCGAGCCGGGCACCCAGCTCACGATGCGCACCTTCCACACCGGTGGTGTGGCGTCCTCGGACGGTGACATCACCCAGGGTCTGCCCCGCATCCAGGAGCTCTTCGAGGCCCGCACGCCCAAGGGCGTCGCGCCGATCTCGGAGGTCGCCGGGCGGGTGAGCCTCGAGGACACCGAGAAGTCGCTGAAGGTCGTCGTGACCCCGGACAACGGGGACGAGGCGATCGGCTACCCGGTGCTGCGCCGCGCCAAGCTGCTCGTCACCGAGGGCGACCACGTCGAGGTCGGCCAGCAGCTGGTCTCGGGCGCCGTCGACCCCAAGGAGGTGCTGCGCATCCGCGGTCCGCGGCAGGCGCAGAAGCACCTCGTGGACGAGGTGCAGCGCGTGTACCGCTCGCAGGGCGTGGGCATCCACGACAAGCACGTGGAGGTCATCGTGCGGCAGATGCTGCGCCGCGTGACGATCATCGAGTCCGGCGAGACGGACCTGCTGCCGGGCGAGCTCGTCGAGAACGTCCGCTTCCTGGAGGCCAACCGGAAGGCGGTGGCCGAGAGCACCCGGCCCGCCGCCGGCCGACCGGAGCTGATGGGCATCACCAAGGCCTCGCTGGCCACCGACTCGTGGCTGTCGGCCGCGTCCTTCCAGGAGACCACCCGCGTGCTCACGCAGGCGGCCATGGAGGGCAAGTCCGACCCGCTGGTGGGCCTCAAGGAGAACGTGATCATCGGCAAGCTGATCCCGGCCGGCACCGGGCTCGCGCGGTACAACAACATCGACGTGGAGCCGACAGACGAGGCGAAGGCCTCGCTGTTCACGGAGCCGGGGGCGTTCTCGGACTTCAGCTACGCGGAGGAGAACTCCGCGCCGGCCGAGTTCCAGGCGATCCCGCTGGAGGACTACGACTTCGGGTCCAACTGAGGTCGGCGTCCTGCCAGGGACGTGATCACGCGGTGATCAGCACGGCAGCCCCGCCCCGGAGGAGCACCTCCGGGGCGGGGCTGCCGCCGTTGCACGGCAGGGCGCACGCCGGGCGCGCCGCCCGGCGTGCGCCCTCCGCCTCCGGAAAGGAACCAGCAGGACCATGGCCAACTCACCCAGCGGGGAGTCCGTGCTCGAGCGCGCGGACCGCATCCTCGCGGCCTTCACGGCGGAGGAGCCCCGGCTGACCGGGGCCGGCATCGCCGCCCGCACCGGACTGCCCCCGGCCACGGCCCACCGCCTGGTGCGGGAGATGGCCCGCCGGGGGTGGCTCGACCGCGTCGAGGGCGGGCGCTACGTCGTCGGCACCCGGCTGTGGGAGCTGGCCAACCGCTCCTCCCGGGAGCTCGGCCTGGCGCAGGCCGCCCGCCCGTTCATGGGGGACATCCACGCGGTGCTGCGCCAGCACGTGCAGCTCGGCATCGTGGAGGGCCGGGAGGTGCTGCTGGTGGAACGGCTGTCCCACCCGCGGGCGGTGCCCGTCCGGTCCGCGGTGGCGGGACGGCTGCCCCTGCACCTGTCGGCCACGGGGCTGGTGCTGCTGGCCCACGCCGCCGAGGAGTTCCGGGAGAGCTACCTCGAGGGCCCGCTCCCCGCGCTCACCGAGCTCTCGCCCACGGACCCGGGGGTGCTCGCGGAGGAGCTCGCCCGCATCCGGAGCGCCGGGCACGCCCTGCAGACGGGCTACCTCGAGACGGACACGGCCGGCATCGCCGTCCCCGTGCGCGGCCGGGGCGAGCAGGTGGTGGCGGGGCTGGGAGTGATCACGCCCGCCGGCGACCCCGCCGCCCGGGCCGGGGCCATCGTCCAGGCCCTGCACACCGCGGCGCACGGCATCCGGCGCACGCTGCGGCAGACCCGCCGGGACACGGCCGACTGAGCGGCCCGCTCCTGTCCCGTTGAACGGGAGCCCTGTGGTGGCCCCCACAGGGCGCTGAGAGACTGGACACATCCCGTCCGCCGTCCCAGGAGCACCCATGAGCACCGAGCGCACCGTTTCCTCGACCCGCGTCGGCATCGTCGGCGCCGGCCCGGCGGGGCTCATGCTCGCCCATCTCCTGGACCGGGCCGGGATCGACAGCATCGTGGTGGAGAAGCGCGACCGGGACACGATCCACACCACCCACCGCGCCGGCATCCTGGAGGCCGCCACGGTGCGGATGCTCACCGAGACGGGCGTGGACGGGCGCGTGCTCACCGAGGGCCACGAGCACCGGGGCACCGTCCTGCGCTTCCAGGGCGAGAGCCACCGCATCGACTTCCAGGACCTCGTCGGCCACTCCGTGTGGCTCTACCCGCAGAACGAGGTGTTCTGGGACCTCGCCGCGGCCCGCGAGCGCGACGGCGGGGACGTCCGCTGGTCGGTCACGGACACCGAGGTCCTCGACCTGGACACCGACCGGCCGCGGATCCGCTTCACCGACGCCGGGGGCACGCCGAGCGAGGTCCGCTGCGACGTCCTCGTGGGCGCCGACGGATCCCAGAGCGTCTGCCGCCGCGCGATCCCGGAGCACGCGCGCACCGACCACTTCGTCGAGTACCCCTTCGCGTGGTTCGGCATCCTCACCGAGGCCCCGCCGAGCGCCCCCGAACTCATCTACGCGAACTCCGAGCACGGCTTCGCCCTGATCTCCTCGCGCAGCGAGAGCGTCCAGCGCATGTACTTCCAGTGCGACCCGGAGGAGGACGTCGCCCAGTGGGACGACGAGCGGATCTGGGCCGAGCTGCAGCGCCGCGTCGACGGACCGGACGGTCTGCGGCTGCAGCAGGGGCCGATCTTCGACAAGACCGTGCTGAAGTTCCGCTCCTACGTCTGCGAGCCGCTGCGCCACGGCCGCCTCTTCCTCGTGGGCGACGCCGGCCACACGGTGCCGCCCACCGGGGCGAAGGGGCTGAACCTGGCGTTCTGCGACGTCCGCGCCCTCGCGCCGGCGCTGATCGGCTTCTTCCGCGACGGCGACGACTCCGGGCTGGCCGGCTACTCGGCCACCGCCCTGGAGCGGGTCTGGAAGGCGCAGAACTTCTCCTACTGGGCGACCAACCTGCTGCACGCCCAGCCGGGGGAGAACCCCTTCCACCAGAAGCGCCGGCACGGGGAGTTCACCGCGATCACCTCGTCCGCCCGCGGCGCCGCCTACTTCGCCGAGTGCTACACCGGCTGGCCCGAGGACTGACCCGCAGGTGTCGCCCGGCACCTCCCGCGGTGTTCGCACCGCGAACACTTGTACGAAGAACGCACCGATGCGCTAGAGTGCGGAGAGTCCTCCGCCGGGACGGCCGTCCGGTGCGGCAGCCCTCCTGCAACAGCGCAGCCACCCCGCAACAGAGGAGTCGAACCATGGCAGAGGAAGACCAGGACGCGCTCGGCGGCGCCTTCGAGCCGGTCTCGTGGACCCGGGGCGCCGACGACGCGGCCGAGACCCAGGCGGAGCTGAGCCGGGAGATGGACCGGATCGGTGAGGAGTACGCCGCCTCGGGCGCCGCCGAGACGCAGCCCCGCCTGGACTACGCGCCCTACCGCAGCTCGGTGCTGCGCCACCCCACCAAGGACCTGCACCACGCGGACCCCGAGACCATCGAGCTGCACGCCCCCGCCTTCGGCGACCGGGACGTGCACGTGCTCGAGTCGGACCTGACCGTCCAGGCGCAGGGGGAGCCCATCGGCGAGCGGATCAAGATCCGCGGGCGGGTCCTCGACGGCGACGGCCGCCCGGTGCGCCGCCAGCTGGTGGAGATCTGGCAGGCCAACGCCGCCGGGCGCTACATCCACAAGCGCGACCAGCACCCGGCGCCCGTGGACCCGAACTTCACGGGCGTGGGCCGGTGCCTCACCGGCGAGGACGGCTCCTACGAGTTCGTCACCATCAGGCCCGGCCCCTACCCCTGGAAGAACCACCGCAACGCGTGGCGTCCCGCGCACGTGCACTTCTCGCTGTTCGGCACGGACTTCACCCAGCGGATGATCACCCAGATGTACTTCCCGAACGACCCGCTGTTCGACCTCGACCCGATCTACCGGTCGATCGTCGACCCCGCGGCCCGCGAGCGGCTCGTGGCGCGGTACGACCACCAGGTCTCCGAGCACGAGTGGCTGCTCGGCTACCGGTGGGACATCGTGCTCAGCGGCTCCCACCGCACCTGGACGGAAGGCGACTCCGATGCATGAGACCCCCACGAGGACCCAGCTGCCGGCCACCCCCGGCCAGACCGTCGGGCCGTTCTTCGGCTACGCGCTGCCCTACGAGGGCGGCGAGCAGCTCGTGCCGTTCGGGCACCCGCAGGCGGTGCGCCTGCACGGGGACGTCGTCGACGGCCACGGGGTGCCGGTGCCCGACGCCCTGCTGGAGATCTGGCAGGCCGACGGCAACGGCGAGGTCCCCTCCGCGCCGGGCTCCCTGCGGCGGGACGGCTGGACCTTCACCGGCTTCGGCCGCGCGGCCGTGGACCACGCCGGGCACTACACCTTCACGACCGTCGACCCCGGCCCGACCGAGCCGGGCCGGGCGCCGTTCATCGCGCTGACCCTCTTCGGACGCGGCGTCACGAACCGGCTGTTCACCCGCGTCTACCTGCCCGAGGACGCCGAGGCGCTGGCGCAGGACCCGCTGCTGGCCTCGCTGCCGGAGGAGCGCCGCCGCACCCTGATCGCGCAGCGGGAGGCCGACGGCTCCCTGCGCTTCGACCTGCGGCTGCAGGGGGAGGGGGAGACCGTCTTCCTCACCTATCCCCGCCACGAGCAGTGACCCGCCACCAGCAGTGACCTCCCCGCACAGGGGGCCCGGCCGGACCGAGCCACCTGTGCGGGGAGCCGCCCCCACCGCGCCGGCGCCGGCCGGCCGAGCACCCAGGAGGACCCGCATGACCGACGTCGGACTGCTCAGCCCCGGAGCCCACCGCGGCGCCGCGGCCACGGACGACACCGCGGTCCTCCAGGCGCTGCTCGACGCCGAGGCCGCCTGGGTCGCCGCGCAGGCCGGGGCCGGACTGGCCCCGGCGGCCGCCGCCGACGCCGCCCGGGCGGCCGCCCGGGCCGGGGACTACGACGCCGCGGACCTGGCCCGGCGGGCCGAGGGCGGCGGCAACCCGGTCATCCCGCTGCTGGCCGACTACCGCCGCCGGCTGGGGCGGCTCGACCCGGACGCGGTACGCTTCGTCCACCGCGGGCTGACCAGCCAGGACGTCATGGACACCGCGATGATGCTGGTCGTCCGCCGCGCCGCCGAACCCCTCACCCGGGACCTGCGCGCTGCCCAGGACGCCCTGGCCCGCCTCGCCGACGAGCACCGCGGCACCGTCCAGGCCGCCCGCACCCTCACCCAGCACGCCCTGCCCACCACCTTCGGGCTCAAGGCGGCCGGCTGGCTCGCCGGGCTGCAGGACCTCGAGGAGGACCTCGCCGCGCTCGCCCGGCCCCCGCTGGCCTGCGGCGGGGCCGCCGGCACCCTCGCCGGGACCGTGGCCCTCTTCCCCGGCGCCCCGGACGCCGCGCAGCAGGCCCTGGACCTCGCCGGGGCCTGGGCCGGGGAGCTCGGCCTGGACCGCCCGCCCCACGTGTGGCACACCGCGCGACGGCCCGTGCTGCGGGCCGCCCACACCTTCGCGGCCGTCTGCGCGGCGCTGGGCCGGATCGCCAACGACGTGCTGCTGCTCTCCCGGCCCGAGCTCGGGGAGCTGCGGGAGCCGGCCGCCGCGGGCCGGGGCGTGTCCTCGGCGATGCCGCAGAAGCAGAACCCGGTGCTGTCGGTGCTGCTCAAGCGCACCGCGCTCACCGCGCCGCAGCTCGTGGCCCAGCTCCACGTCGCGGCCGCCGCGGTCGTGGACGAGCGCCCCGACGGGGCCTGGCACGCCGAGTGGCCCGCCCTGCGGGAGCTCGCCCGGCTGGCCGTCGCGGCGTCCTCGCACGCGGCCGAGCTCACCGCCGGGCTGGGCGTGGACGCCTCCCGGATGCGGGCCCACCTCGAGGCCTCCGGTCCCGGGGTGCTCGCCGAGCGGATCAGCGCCGCGCTCGCCCCGCTGCTGCCGCCCGCGGCGGACGGCAGCACGGGCGCGCAGCAGGTGCAGGCGGCCGTGCGGGAGCACGCCACCGACCGGCAGGCCCTGGAGGAGGCCCTGCTCCGGCTCGCCGCGGGCACCACCCTGCCCGACGGGACACCGGTGGACGGAACCACCGTGGCCGGGCTGCTGGAGCCCACCGGCTACCTCGGCGCCCACGACCTGCTGATCGACCGGGTGCTCGAGCGCCACCGCCGCACCGCCGGAAGCCCCCCGCCCGCCGCCCGCCCGACCCCAGGAGCACCCGCATGAGCGTCCCCGCCCTGACCCTCGTCGAGTTCACCGACCGCCCGGCCCCCTCGGCGCAGGCGCCGCTGGTCGTGCTCGGGCCCTCCCTCGGCACCTCCGTGACCTCGCTGTGGTCGGCCACCGCCCGCGCGCTCGAGGGCGACTACCGGGTGGTCGGCTGGGACCTGCCCGGCCACGGCGCCTCGCCGGCCTGCCCGGGAGCATTCGGCATGGCCGAGCTCGCCCAGGGGGTGCTCGATGCCGTCGACCGCTTCCAGGAGGCGACCTCGGTCGAACGACCGTTCTTCTACGCCGGGAACTCCGTGGGCGGCTGCGTCGGCCAGCAGCTGCTCCTCGACGCCCCCGGCCGGGTGCGCGCCGCCGTCCTGTTGGGCACCGCCGCCCGCGTCGGCGAGCCCGCCGGCTGGGCCGAGCGCGCCCGGCTCGTGGCCGCCGCCGGCACCCCCACCCAGGTCGAGGGCTCGGCCCGGCGGTGGTTCGCCCCCGGGTTCCTCCAGCGGAACCCGGTCACGGCCACGGAGCTGCTGCACGACCTGCAGGACGCGGACCGCGCCTCCTACGCCCGGGTCTGCGAGGCCCTCGGCGCCTTCGACGTCCGCGGACGGCTCGCCGCCGTGGACGCGCCCGTGCTGGCGGTGGCCGGCGCGCACGACCAGCCGGTCCCGCCCGAGGCCGTGGCGGAGCTGGCCGCCGCCACCGGCGGGCGCACCGTGGTGCTCGAGGGCGCCGCCCACCTGCTGCCCGCCGAGGCGCCGCTGGAGGTCGCCCGCCTGCTGGCCGGGCACTTCGCCGCCGTCCCCACCGACCCCGAAGGAGCCCGGGCATGAGCCAGGACCCCCGCCGCACCGAGCAGCAGGCGCACGACGAGGGCATGGCCGTGCGCCGCGAGGTGCTCTCCGACGCCCACGTGGACCGCGCCGAGGCCGGCAAGGACGCCTTCACCGCGCCGTTCCAGGACCTCATCACCCGCTACGCCTGGGGCGAGATCTGGACCCGCCCCGGACTGGACCGCAGGATGCGCAGCGCCGTCACCCTCACCGCGCTCATCGCCGCCGGGCACTGGGAGGAGTTCGAGATGCACGTGCGCGCCGCGCTGCGCAACGGCCTGGCGCGGGAGGAGATCCAGGAGATCCTGCTGCAGTCGGCGATCTACCTCTCCGTGCCCTCCGCCAACAACGCCTTCAAGCACGCGAAGCAGGTCCTCGACGCCCTCGACGCGGAGGCCGCCGGCGACGCCGTGCCCCCGGCCTCCTGACCTCCCGCCGCGCCCCGCCCGACACCCCGTGACCGACACCCCGTGACCGACGTGCCCCGTACGCCAGGAAGGACCACCATGACCGAGGCCTACATCTACGACGCCGTGCGCACCCCGTTCGGCCGCTTCGGCGGCGCCCTGGCCGGGGTGCGTCCCGACGACCTGGCCGCCCTGGTGATCGGCGAGCAGGTGCGGCGCGCTCCCGGGCTCGACCCGGCCGCGATCGACGAGGTGGTCCTGGGCAATGCCAACGGCGCGGGGGAGGAGAACCGCAACGTCGCCCGGATGGCCACCCTGCTGGCCGGCCTGCCGGTGGGGATCCCCGGCACCACCGTCAACCGTCTCTGCGGCTCCTCCCTGGACGCGGCGATCATCGCCTCCCGGCAGATCGGCGCCGGCGAGGCCGACGTGGTGCTCGTGGGCGGGGTCGAGTCGATGAGCCGGGCGCCCTGGGTGCTGCCGAAGACGGAGAGGCCCTACCCGGCGGGGGACCTGGCCCTGGCCTCCACCACGCTGGGCTGGCGGCTCGTGAACAAGAACATGGACCCCGAGTGGACGGTGTCCCTGGGCGAGGCCACGGAGCAGCTGGCCGAACGGCACGGGATCACCCGCGAGCGGATGGACGAGTTCGCGTTCCGCTCCCACCAGCGCACCCAGCAGGCGTGGGACGAGGGCTTCTACGACGACCTCACCGTCCCGGTGCCCGGTACGGAGCTGACCCGCGACGAGTCCGTGCGGGCCTCCTCCACCGTCGAGAAGCTGGGCGGGCTGAGGACCGTCTTCCGCACCCCGGAGCAGGGCGGCACCGTGACCGCCGGCAACGCCTCGCCGCTCAACGACGGGGCCTCGGCCGCCCTGCTGGGCTCGGCGCGGGCCGCCGAGCTCACCGGCCTGGCGCCGCTGGCCCGGATCGCCGGCCGGGGGGCCGCCGCCAACGAGCCCCAGTACTTCGGCTTCGCCCCGGTCGAGGCCGCGAACCTCGCGCTGCGCCGGGCCGGGATCTCCTGGGACGACGTCGCCGCCGTGGAGCTCAACGAGGCCTTCGCCGCCCAGTCCCTGGCCTGTCTCGACGCCTGGGGCGTCGACCCGGGCATCGTCAACCGGCACGGCGGGGCCATCGCGATCGGCCACCCGCTCGGGGCCTCCGGCACCCGGATCCTCGGCACCCTGGCGCGGTCCCTGCAGGCCTCCGGGGCCCGCTGGGGCGTGGCGGCCATCTGCATCGGCGTGGGCCAGGGACTGGCCGTCGTGCTCGAGAACGAGAACGCCTGAGACCCCGGCCGGGCCGCACCCAGACCACCGAAGGAAGGCACATCGCATGCTGAACATCGCAGAGAGCTGCGCGCAGGCCGTGGCCCCGATCCACGACGGCGCCACCGTCATGATCGGCGGCTTCGGCGTGGCCGGCCAGCCCGTCGAGCTCATCGACGCGCTGATCGAGCACGGCGCCGGCGATCTCACCGTCGTCAACAACAACGCCGGCAACGGTGACGTGGGGCTGGCCCGGCTGATCCAGCTGGGCCGGGTCCGGAAGATCGTCTGCTCCTTCCCGCGGCAGTCCGACTCGTGGCACTTCGACGAGAAGTACCGGGCCGGGCAGATCGAGCTCGAGGTCGTGCCCCAGGGCAACCTGGCCGAGCGGATCCGCGCCGCCGGGGCCGGCATCGGGGCGTTCTTCACGCCCACCGGCTACGGCACCCCGCTGGCCGAGGGCAAGGAGGTCCGGGAGATCGACGGCCGGCACCACATCCTGGAGCACCCCCTCCGGGCCGACTTCTCCCTGACCAAGGCGCACGTCGCCGATGCGGCGGGCAACCTCGTCTACCGCAAGACGGCGCGCAACTTCGGCCCCGTCATGGCCGCCGCGGCCGACACCTCGATCGTGCAGGTCACCGATGTCGTCGCACGCGGGGCGCTCGACCCCGAGGTCGTCGTCACCCCCGGCATCTACGTGGACACGGTCGTGCGGATCGCCGCCCCGGCCCGGACCGACCCCCGAGAGGAGCGCTGACATGAGCGAGCACACCGGCACGGACCCGAGCAGCGGGACGGACCCGAACAGCGGCACGGACCCCGGCACGGACGGGACCGGCGGCGCAGGCCAGGACAGCGCGCGCCAGGAGCGCGCGGGCGTCGTGCCCATGACGTCCCCGACGCCCCTGCGCCCGGAGGAGCTGGCCCGCGTCGTGGCCCGGGACATCCCGGCGGGGTCCTACGTCAACCTGGGGATCGGGCAGCCGACCCTCGTCGCCGACCACCTCACCGCGGAGGACGACGTCACCCTGCACACCGAGAACGGGATGCTCGGCATGGGCCCCGCGGCCCAGGGCGAGGAGGTGGATCCCGATCTCATCAACGCCGGCAAGATCCCCGTGCTGGAGACCCCCGGGTGCTCCTACTTCCACCACGCCGACTCCTTCGCCATGATGCGCGGCGGCCACCTCGACTGCTGCGTGCTCGGGGCCTTCCAGGTCGACGTGCACGGCAACCTCGCCAACTGGCACACCGGCAGCCCGGACGCGATCCCCGCCGTGGGCGGGGCGATGGACCTGGCCACCGGGGCGAAGCAGACCTTCGTGATGATGTCGTTGCAGAGCCGGGGAGGACAGGCCAAGCTGGTGGAGCGGTGCACCATGCCGCTCACCGGCGTGGGCTGCGTGTCCCGGATCTACACCGACCAGGCCGTCTTCCTCGTGGAGGCGGACGGGCTGAGCGTGCGCGAGACCTTCGGCACGAGCTTCGAGGAGCTGCGGCGGATCGTCGACGTCCCGCTGCGGCCCGCCCGCTGAGCACGGCGCGGCACCGGGTGCGCGGCGGCCCGCCGCGCACCCGCCCCAGGCTCCGAGGAGGCCACCGATGACCGAGCAGGACCGGACCGACCCCGCGGAGGAGCGGGGGACGCCCGGGCAGTTCGTGCAGTCCCTCGCCCGCGGGCTGCAGGTGATCACCGCCTTCGACGCCCGGCACCCCCGCATGACTCTCAGCGACGTGGCCCGGCGCACCGGCCTGACCCGGGCCACCGCCCGCCGGTTCCTGCTGACGCTGGAGGAGCTGGGCTACGTCCGCACGGACGGGCGCCTGTTCGAGCTCACCCCCCGGGTGCTCCAGCTGGGCTTCTCCTACCTCTCCGCGCTGTCGCTGCCGGCCCTGGCCGGGCCGCACCTGGAGGCGCTGTCCGCGCAGGTCGAGGAGTCCACCTCCGCCTCCGTGCTGGACGGCTCCGACATCGTCTACGTGGCCCGGGTGTCCACGCACCGGATCATGACCGTGGCGATCGCCGTCGGCACCCGCTTCCCGGCCCACGCCACGTCCATGGGCCGGGTCCTGCTCGCCGGACTCGACGTCCAGCAGCTCGCCGAGTACCTGCGCACGGCCCGGCTCGAGCGCCTCACCGAGCACACCCTCACGGACCCCGCCGCCCTCGAGGCCGACCTGCGGCGGGTCCGCGCCCAGGGGTGGGCGCTCGTGGACCAGGAGCTGGAGATCGGCCTTCGCTCGCTCGCCGCCCCCGTCACGGACCGGGCGGGGCGCGTGGTCGCGGCCGTCAACGTGTCCATGCGCGTGGGCATGCCGGGCGCGAGCGCGGGGGACCCCGTGCGCGACGTTGTCCCGGCGCTGCTCGAGTGCGCCCGGCGGATCTCCGCGGACCTCGCCGCGACCGGGCGCTGAGCCCTCCCGGCCCCCTGTTTTCCCGGAACGGGCCGATCTGATAGGCTGTCGAGGAATTGCACGGTCGTCCGCCGGCGCTCACCAGCGCCGCCGGGGGCCGCGGGAATCAATGGCAGAACGGACTCGGTCCTCTGGTACGCGGTGTGTACCAAAATGCCATCCTTTTCGTCTGCCCACGTGCCGGCAGCGCGGACGCCGTGGTGCCCGCCCGCCGGGCCCACGCCAGGCGCTGCACCCGTTCCCGGCCCCGGCCGGTCGCGGGGGAGCCGACCATCCAGCGGGCCGCTGCCGCGGCCCGTCCAATCAGGAGACACTGTGCCTACAATCCAGCAGCTGGTCCGCAAGGGCCGGACCCCGAAGGTCGTCAAGACCAAGGCGCCCGCACTCAAGGGCAGCCCCATGAAGCGCGGTGTGTGCACCCGCGTGTACACCACCACCCCCAAGAAGCCCAACTCCGCGCTGCGCAAGGTCGCCCGCGTGAAGCTCAACGGCGGCATCGAGGTCACGGCCTACATCCCCGGTGAGGGCCACAACCTCCAGGAGCACTCCATCGTGCTCGTCCGCGGCGGTCGCGTGAAGGACCTCCCCGGTGTCCGCTACAAGATCGTCCGCGGCGCGCTCGACACCCAGGGTGTCAAGGGCCGCCAGCAGGCCCGTTCCCGCTACGGCGCCAAGAAGGAGAAGAAGTAATGCCTCGTAAGGGTCCCGCTCCCAAGCGCCCGCTCGTCGTCGACCCGGTCTACAGCTCCCCGGTCGTCACGCAGCTGATCAACAAGGTCCTCCAGGACGGCAAGAAGTCCACCGCCGAGCGCATCGTCTACGGCGCCCTCGAGGGCGTCCGCGGCAAGACCGGCGCCGACCCCGTCGCCACCCTCAAGAAGGCCCTGGAGAACGTCAAGCCGGCCCTCGAGGTGAAGTCCCGCCGCGTCGGCGGCGCCACCTACCAGGTGCCCGTGGAGGTCAAGCCCGGCCGCGCCCAGGCCCTGTCCCTGCGCTGGCTCGTGGGCTACTCCAAGCTCCGCCGCGAGAACACCATGACGGAGCGTCTGCAGAACGAGATCCTGGACGCGTCCAACGGTCTCGGTGCCGCCGTGAAGCGCCGCGAGGACACCCACAAGATGGCGGAGTCCAACAAGGCCTTCGCCCACTACCGCTGGTAGAATCTTCTTCGGCCTGTCGGCCCCACCGGGCCGACAGGCCGCCGGCACCATCTCCTGAAGGGAAACACCGTGGCACTTGACGTGCTTACCGACCTCAAGAAGGTCCGCAACATCGGCATCATGGCCCACATCGATGCCGGGAAGACCACCACCACCGAACGCATCCTGTTCTACACCGGTATCTCCCACAAGATCGGCGAGACCCACGATGGTGCCTCCACCATGGACTGGATGGCGCAGGAGCAGGAGCGCGGCATCACCATCACGTCGGCCGCGACGTCCTGCTACTGGCACGACAACCAGATCAACATCATCGACACCCCCGGCCACGTGGACTTCACGGTCGAGGTCGAGCGCTCCCTGCGCGTGCTCGACGGCGCCGTCGCCGTCTTCGACGGCAAGGAGGGCGTCGAGCCCCAGTCGGAGACGGTCTGGCGCCAGGCCGACAAGTACGACGTCCCCCGCATCTGCTTCGTCAACAAGATGGACAAGCTGGGCGCCGACTTCTACTTCACCGTCGACACCATCATCAACCGCCTCGGCGCCAAGCCGCTGGTCATGCAGCTGCCGATCGGCTCCGAGTCCGCGTTCACCGGCGTCGTCGACCTGCTCACCATGAAGGCCTTCGTGTGGCCCGGCGACTCCAAGGGCGACGTCTCCATGGGCGCCAAGTACGAGATCGAGGACATCCCCGCCGATCTCCAGGAGCGGGCCGAGCAGTACCGCAACGAGCTGGTCGAGGCCGTGGCCGAGGCCGACGACGACCTGATGGAGAAGTACCTCGGCGGCGAGGAGCTGACCCTCGACGAGCTGAAGGCCGGCGTCCGCAAGCTGACCATCAACTCGCAGGCCTACCCCGTGCTGTGCGGCTCCGCGTTCAAGAACCGCGGCGTGCAGCCGATGCTCGACGCCGTGATCGACTTCCTGCCGTCCCCGCTGGACGTGCCGAACGTCGAGGGCCACGCGCTCAACGACGAGGAGGAGATCCTCACCCGCCCGGTCGACTCGACCGCGCCGTTCTCCGCGCTCGCGTTCAAGGTCGCCACCCACCCCTTCTACGGGCAGCTGACCTACATCCGCGTGTACTCCGGCAAGGCCGGCAACGGCGACCAGGTGCTGAACTCCACCAAGGGCAAGAAGGAGCGCATCGGCAAGCTCTTCCAGATGCACTCCAACAAGGAGAACCCGGTCGACACCATCCAGGCCGGCCACATCTACGCCGCCATCGGGCTCAAGGACACCACCACGGGCGACACCCTGTGCGACATCCAGAACCCGATCGTGCTGGAGTCCATGTCCTTCCCGGACCCGGTCATCTCGGTGGCCATCGAGCCGAAGACCAAGGGCGACCAGGAGAAGCTCTCCGTCGCGATCCAGAAGCTCTCCGCCGAGGACCCCACGTTCACCGTGTCCCTCAACGAGGAGACCGGCCAGACCGAGATCGGCGGCATGGGCGAGCTCCACCTGGACATCCTGGTGGACCGCATGAAGCGCGAGTTCAAGGTCGAGGCGAACGTCGGCAAGCCCCAGGTGGCCTACCGCGAGACGATCAAGAAGGCCGTCGAGAAGATCGACTACACGCACAAGAAGCAGACCGGTGGGTCCGGTCAGTTCGCCAAGGTGCAGATGGCCTTCGAGCCGATCCCGCTGGACGCCGAGGAGCTCTACGAGTTCGACAACAAGGTCACGGGCGGCCGCGTGCCCCGCGAGTACATCCCCTCCGTGGACGCGGGCATCCAGGACGCCATGCGGCTCGGCATCCTCGCCGGCTACCCGGTCGTGGGCGTCAAGGCCACGCTGCTCGACGGCGCCTACCACGACGTCGACTCCTCCGAGATGGCGTTCAAGATCGCCGGCTCCATGGTCTTCAAGGAGGGCGCCCGCAAGGCGCAGCCCGTGCTCCTCGAGCCGCTCATGGCGGTCGAGGTGCGCACCCCCGAGGAGTACATGGGCGAGGTCATCGGCGACCTGAACTCCCGCCGCGGCCAGATCCAGTCCATGGAGGACGTCAGCGGCGTCAAGCTGGTCAGCGCCCTCGTGCCGCTGTCGGAGATGTTCGGCTACATCGGCGACCTCCGGTCCAAGACCCAGGGTCGCGCCGTGTACTCGATGCAGTTCGACAGCTACTCGGAGGTCCCGAAGGCCGTCGCCGAGGAGATCGTGCAGAAGAACCGCGGCGAGTAGGCACCACCCCTCGGCCCCGGCCGGGAATTTCATCAATCACGCACAGCCAAAGTAGACTTGCAGAGGTTTCAGTACTGCTGAGTGCCTCAGCTCCCCCCGACCAACACCCGGTGGGGTAGTGCTGAGCAAGTTTCGACAAATGTTCTAGGAGGAACAACCATGGCGAAGGCCAAGTTCGAGCGCACCAAGCCGCACGTCAACATCGGCACCATCGGCCACGTCGACCACGGCAAGACGACGCTCACGGCTGCCATCTCCAAGGTCCTGGCGGACAAGTACCCGGACCTGAACGAGCAGCGCGACTTCGGCGCCATCGACTCCGCCCCGGAGGAGAAGCAGCGCGGCATCACCATCAACATCGCGCACATCGAGTACCAGACGGAGAAGCGTCACTACGCTCACGTGGACGCCCCGGGCCACGCCGACTACGTCAAGAACATGATCACCGGTGCGGCGCAGATGGACGGCGCCATCCTCGTGGTCGCCGCCACCGACGGCCCCATGGCCCAGACCCGCGAGCACGTGCTGCTCGCCCGCCAGGTGGGCGTCCCCTACCTGCTGGTGGCCCTGAACAAGTCCGACATGGTCGACGACGAGGAGCTGCTGGACCTCGTCGAGATGGAGGTGCGCGAGCTCCTCTCCGACCAGGGCTTCGACGGCGACAACGCCCCGGTCGTGCGCGTCTCGGCCCTGAAGGCCCTCGAGGGCGACCCCGAGTGGGTCTCCAAGGTCGAGGAGCTCATGGAGGCCGTGGACGAGAACGTGCCGGACCCCATCCGCGAGATGGACAAGCCGTTCCTCATGCCGATCGAGGACGTCTTCACGATCACCGGTCGCGGCACCGTGGTGACCGGCCGTGCCGAGCGCGGCACGCTGCCGATCAACTCCGAGGTCGAGATCGTCGGCATCCGCCCGGTCCAGAAGACCACCGTCACCGGCATCGAGATGTTCCACAAGCAGATGGACGAGGCCATGGCGGGCGAGAACTGCGGCCTGCTGCTGCGCGGTCTCAAGCGTGACGACGTCGAGCGCGGCCAGGTCGTGTGCAAGCCGGGTTCCATCACCCCGCACACCGACTTCGAGGCGAACGTCTACATCCTCTCCAAGGAGGAGGGCGGCCGTCACAACCCGTTCTACTCGAACTACCGTCCGCAGTTCTACTTCCGGACCACCGACGTCACCGGCGTCATCACGCTGCCCGAGGGCACCGAGATGGTCATGCCCGGCGACAACACCGAGATGACGGTCGCGCTGATCCAGCCGATCGCCATGGAGGAGGGCCTCGGCTTCGCCATCCGTGAGGGTGGCCGCACCGTGGGCTCCGGCCGCGTCACCAAGATCATCAAGTAGTCCCTCCGGGCTCTTTGCCGATCAGCAGGACCCCCGTCGCTCGCGCAGCGGCGGGGGTCCTGCCATGTCCGGGGCCTGCTCAGCCGGTGCGCTGGTGCAGGCACAGGACGTTGCCCTCGGAGTCGGTGAACCAGGCGGCCCGCATCCCCTCCGTGGTGGCCACATGGTCCACGGTCCGCAGGCCGGGGAGGTCGTAGTCCTCGAAGCGGACGCCCCGGCCCTCGAGCTCCCGGACCGCGGCCTCGACGTCGGAGACCTTGAAGCTGGCCTGCGTCAGCTCCGACACGGGCGCGTCCGGGCGCAGCAGCAGCTGCAGACCGATGTGCCCGTCGTCGCTGAACAGCACGCCCTCCGGTTCGGGGGCGTCACCGGGGGAGAGGCCGAGGGTCTGCTCGTAGAAGTTCCGGGCGCGGTCGAGGTCCCGCACGGGCACGATCGCGACCAGTCGCGTGGTGGACAGCATGGGAACCATCTCCCCGGACGTCGGTGCACGGACACGGCCAGGATACGGCCGCCCCCGCCGGCGCGGGTCGCGGAAGCCTCACGGTTGCGGCACGGTCGGGTACGCCGTGGTGCCGGCGGCGCCGCGGGCACGCGTGCGTTTGCACCGGGTGCCCATCTCTGGCAGGATGGACGACGTTGTTCAAGCGCCGACGTGTGCTCTCAGCGGTTCGAACCGGCACCACCCGAGAAGTCGTCGGGACCCGAAGCAGAACCGAGGGCCAGCTGCCCGAGACGCTGCCACGTACGGACCACATACAGCCCACCCCGTTCAGCGGATTCGGTGCGCCCGCGTGTGCTGCACGCGGCGACACGCCCGAGTTCGGGGGTCGGAGCTCCAGCAGGGTGAGGAACCCGGAGGATTCCGGATTCAGTCTGTGTGGAGGGGCGCCCAGCAGGCGGCGCCATGCACAAGGAGCACATGCTCCGTCACAGGGAAGTACTTGAAGAAAGAGAGTCACGACGCCATGGCGGGACAGAAAATCCGCATCCGGCTGAAGTCGTACGACCACGAGGTCATCGACGTCTCGGCCCGGAAGATCGTTGAGACGGTGACGCGCGCAGGCGCCACGGTGGTCGGCCCCGTGCCGCTGCCCACGGAGAAGAACGTGTACTGCGTCATCCGCTCGCCGCACAAGTACAAGGACAGCCGTGAGCACTTCGAGATGCGCACCCACAAGCGGCTGATCGACATCATCGACCCCACGCCGAAGGCCGTCGACTCGCTCATGCGCCTCGACCTGCCGGCTGACGTGAACATCGAAATCAAGCTGTAAAGAGGATCGCATCCCAATGACTACCACTTTCGAACGCCAGGTGAAGGGCCTGCTGGGCACGAAGCTCGGCATGACCCAGGTCTGGGACGAGAACGGGAAGTTCGTGCCGGTGACCGTCGTCAAGGCGGACTCCAACGTCGTGACCCAGCTGCGCAACCAGGACCGGGACGGCTACTCGGCCGTGCAGATCGGGTTCGGTGCGATCGACCCCCGCAAGGTGACCCAGCCGCTGGCCGGCCACTTCGAGAAGGCCGGCGTCACCCCCCGCCGCCACGTCGTCGAGCTCCGCACCGCGGACGCCGACACCTACGAGCTGGGCCAGGAGCTCTCCGTCGAGCTCTTCGAGGCCGGCCAGAAGGTCGACGTCATCGGCAAGACCAAGGGCAAGGGCACGGCCGGTGTGATGAAGCGTCACGGCTTCTCCGGCGTCGGCGCGTCCCACGGTGCCCACAAGAACCACCGCAAGCCGGGATCCATCGGCGGCGCGTCCTACCCCGCTCGCGTGTTCAAGGGCATGCGCATGGCGGGCCGCATGGGCGCCGTCCGTCACACGACGCAGAACCTCACGGTTCACGCCGTGGACGTCGAGAACTCCCTGCTGCTCATCAAGGGCGCCCTGCCGGGCCCCAAGGGTTCGGTCGTCCTCGTCCGCACCGCAGTGAAGGGAGCCTGATAGGCCATGGCAACTCAGACCGTCAACGTCGACCTGCCCGCTGAGATCTTCGACGTCCAGACCAACGTGCCGCTGCTGCACCAGGTCGTCGTCGCCCAGCTGGCGGCCGCCCGCCAGGGCACGCACAAGACCAAGAACCGCGCCGAGGTCTCCGGCGCCGGCCGCAAGCCCTTCAAGCAGAAGGGCACCGGCCGCGCGCGCCAGGGCTCGATCCGCGCCCCGCACATGACCGGCGGCGGCGTGGTGCACGGCCCCACCCCGCGCGACTACAGCCAGCGCACCCCCAAGAAGATGAAGGCCGCCGCCCTGCGCGGAGCCCTCTCGGACCGGGCGCGCAACGGCCGCATCCACGTCGTGGAGGCCGTCGTGGAGGGCTCCGTCCCCAGCACCAAGGGCGCCACGGCGACCCTGCGCGGGCTGACCGACCGGAAGAACCTGCTGGTCGTGCTCCACCGCAACGACGACGTGGCCGCGCTCTCGGTGCGCAACCTCGACGACGTCCACACCGTCTACGCCGACCAGCTCAACACCTACGACGTGCTGGTCTCCGACGACGTGGTCTTCACCAAGGACGCCTTCGAGTCCTTCGTGGCGGCCGCCGGCAAGAAGAAGCAGGAGGACGCCAAGTGAGCGCGACCACCATCAAGGATCCCCGCGACGTCATCATTGCACCCGTCGTCTCGGAGAAGTCCTACGGTCTCATCGACGAGGGCCGCTACACGTTCTTCGTGGCGCCCGACTCGAACAAGACGGAGATCAAGTACGCCGTCGAGCAGATCTTCGGCGTCAAGGTCGAGACCGTGAACACCATCAACCGTGCCGGGAAGCGGAAGCGCACGCGCTTCGGCTGGGGTCAGCGCAAGGGCACCAAGCGTGCCGTTGTGACCCTGAAGGAAGGCACCATCGACATCTTCGGCGGTCCGCTCGCCTGAGCGGAGACCACTTTAACGAGGAACTGACACATGGCTATCCGTAAGCACAAGCCGACAACCCCGGGCCGTCGCGGCTCCTCCGTTGCCGACTTCGCAGAAATCACGCGCACGACCCCCGAGAAGTCGCTGGTCCGGCCGCTGCCCAAGAAGGGCGGCCGGAACAACACCGGCCGCATCACCACCCGGCACAAGGGTGGCGGGCACAAGCGCCAGTACCGCGTCATCGACTTCCGTCGCCACGACAAGGACGGCGTCGACGCCAAGGTCGCGCACATCGAGTACGACCCCAACCGCACGGCGCGCATCGCGCTGCTGCACTTCGTGGACGGCTCCAAGCGCTACATCATCGCGCCGAACAAGCTCTCCCAGGGCGACGTCGTCGAGTCGGGCCCCGGCGCCGACATCAAGCCCGGCAACAACCTCCCGCTGCGCAACATCCCCGTCGGCACCGTGATCCACGCCGTCGAGCTCCGTCCGGGCGGCGGCGCCAAGCTCGCCCGCTCCGCCGGCGCGTCGGTGCAGCTCGTCGCCAAGGAGGGCAAGTACGGCCAGCTGCGCCTGCCCTCCGGCGAGATCCGCAACGTCGACGTCCGCTGCCGCGCGACGGTCGGCGAGGTCGGCAACGCCGAGCAGTCGAACATCAACTGGGGCAAGGCCGGCCGCAACCGCTGGAAGGGCGTCCGCCCGACCGTCCGCGGTGTGGTCATGAACCCCGTCGACCACCCGCACGGTGGTGGCGAGGGCAAGACCTCCGGTGGCCGCCACCCGGTCAACCCGAACGGCAAGCCCGAGGGCCGCACCCGCCGCCCCAACAAGGAGAGCGACAAGCTCATCGTCCGCCGTCGTCGCACCGGCAAGAACAAGCGCTAAGGAGCCTGACACATGCCACGCAGCCTGAAGAAGGGCCCTTTCGTCGATCAGCACCTTTTCCTGAAGGTCGCCAAGGAGAACGACAAGGGCACCAAGAACGTCATCAAGACGTGGTCCCGCCGCTCGATGATCATCCCCGACATGCTCGGGCACACGATCGCCGTGCACGACGGACGCAAGCACATCCCCGTGTTCATCACCGAGTCGATGGTCGGGCACAAGCTCGGCGAGTTCGCTCCCACGCGGACCTTCCGCGGCCATGTGAAGGACGACAAGAAGGGCAAGCGCCGCTGATCCTCCGGGATCCCGCAGCGTGAGCACTTCGAGAAGACGAGAGAAGGAAAGCAATGGAAGCCAAGGCATCTGCGCGCTACATCCGCGTGACGCCTATGAAGGCCCGGCGCGTCGTCAACCTGATTCGTGGCCAACAGGCGAATGAGGCTCTGGCGATTCTGAAGTTCGCCCCCCAGGGCGCTTCGGAGCCGGTGTTCAAGGTCCTCCAGTCGGCGGTCGCCAACGCGCGCCAGCTGGCCGACCGCGACGGCCTGCCGTTCAAGGAGGACGAGCTCGTGGTGAGCGAGGCCTTCGTCGACGAGGGTCCGACCATGAAGCGGTTCCAGCCGCGCGCCCAGGGCCGCGCCTACCGCATCAACAAGCGCACGAGCCACATCACCGTGATCGTGGCGAGCCCTGACAGCGAGGAGGTCCGCTAAGTGGGACAGAAGATCAACCCGCACGGGTTCCGGCTGGGCATCACCACCGACCACGTGTCGCACTGGTACGCGGACTCCACCAAGGAGGGCCAGCGGTACAAGGACTACGTCCGTGAGGACATCAAGATCCGCAAGCTCATGTCCACGGGCATGGAGCGCGCCGGCATCTCGAAGGTCGAGATCGAGCGGACCCGGGACCGGGTGCGCGTGGACATCCACACCGCCCGCCCCGGCATCGTCATCGGCCGCCGCGGCGCCGAGGCCGACCGCATCCGCGGCGAGCTCGAGAAGCTCACGGGCAAGCAGATCCAGCTGAACATCCTCGAGGTCAAGAACCCCGAGGTGGACGCCCAGCTGGTCGCCCAGGGCGTCGCCGAGCAGCTCGCCTCCCGCGTGGCCTTCCGCCGCGCCATGAAGAAGGCCATCCAGTCGGCGCAGCGCGCCGGCGCCAAGGGCATCCGGATCCAGTGCGCCGGCCGTCTCGGCGGCGCCGAGATGAGCCGCTCGGAGTTCTACCGCGAAGGCCGTGTGCCCCTGCACACCCTGCGCGCGAACATCGACTACGGCTTCTTCGAGGCGAAGACCACCTTCGGCCGCATCGGCGTGAAGGTCTGGATCTACAAGGGCGACCTCACCGCCAAGGAACTGGCGGCCCAGCAGGCCGCCGCTCCCTCGCGCGGCCGTGGTGGCGACCGTGACCGCCGCGGCGGTCCGGGTGAGCGTCGTGGCGGCGGCGGCGACCGTCGTCGCACCGACCGTAACGACCGTGGCGGACGCCGTGAGCGCGGCGACTCCGCCCCCGCCTCCCAGGCCCCGGCCGCGGGGGCGACCAACGCAGAGGGTGGTAACTAAATGCTCATCCCACGTCGTGTGAAGTTCCGCAAGCAGCACCACCCGAAGCGCACGGGCGCCGCCAAGGGCGGCACCACCGTCGCCTTCGGCGAGTGGGGCATCCAGGCACTCACGCCGGCCTACGTGACGAACCGTCAGATCGAGGCCGCCCGTATCGCCATGACCCGCCACATCAAGCGTGGCGGCAAGGTCTGGATCAACATCTACCCGGACCGTCCCCTGACCAAGAAGCCCGCCGAGACCCGCATGGGCTCCGGCAAGGGCTCGCCCGAGTGGTGGGTCGCCAACGTGAAGCCCGGGCGCGTGATGTTCGAGCTCTCCGGTGTCTCCGAAGAGGTCGCCCGCGAGGCCCTGCGCCTGGCGATCCACAAGCTCCCGATGAAGGCACGCATCGTGCGTCGCGAAGGTGGTGAATGAGAATGGCTGTTGGATCCAAGGATCTCAGCATCGAGAACCTCGCGGCCCTCGACAAGGACTCTCTGGGTGAGGCGCTGCGCAAGGCCAAGACGGAGCTGTTCAACCTCCGTTTCCAGTCCGCAACCGGTCAGCTCGAGAACAACGCCCGCCTGAAGGCGGTCAAGCGCGACATCGCCCGCATCTACACGGTGCTGCGCGAGCGCGAGCTCGGCATCCGGCCCCAGGCGGGCTCCGCCGAGACCACCGCCGAGACCACCTCCGAGGAGGACGCCAAGTGACCGAGCAGATCAACAACGGGGCCGAGCAGGCCCCCGAGCGCGGCGACCGCAAGAGCCGCCGCGGCTACGTGGTCTCCGACAAGATGGACAAGACCGTCGTCGTGCAGCTGCAGGACAACGTCAAGCACGCCCTGTACGGCAAGGTCATGCGCCGCTCGTCGAAGGTCAAGGCCCACGACGAGCAGAACGCTGCCGGCGTCGGCGACCTCGTGCTGATCGCCGAGACCCGGCCGCTGTCCGCCTCCAAGCGGTGGCGGATCGTGGAGATCATCGAGAAGGCGAAGTAGACCGGACCGGCTCCACCGAGCCGGCCACCGCGGCGACGGCCCGTCCCTCCGTGCGAGGGGCGGGCCGCCGCCGTTCCCCGGCGGCCCGGGCGCTGCGGCGTCTGTGCTAAGCTGGTGAGCTTGTATGGGCGTTTTTGTCTGCCCGTGCACCCCACAGCTCTTCGTGCCAGCGCATAATGACCGCGTGCAGGGCGCCTCCGCGCCGCCTGGTGGCGGGTTCAGATGCTCCTGGCATGGAGGGCTGGGCCCGGTCCGGCGCGCGACGCCGGGGGAGGGCACATCATCCGACAAGCTGTTCCGCAAGGCCCGCACCGTGCTCTCGATCGGTGTTGGAACCGGCGTGACGACAGGAGTAATCAGTGATTCAGCAGGAGTCGCGACTGAAGGTCGCCGACAACACGGGTGCGAAGGAAATCCTCACCATCCGTGTTCTCGGTGGATCCGGACGTCGCTACGCAGGCATCGGCGACATCATCGTCGCCACCGTCAAGGACGCGATCCCCGGCGGCAACGTGAAGAAGGGCGACGTCGTCAAGGCCGTCATCGTCCGCACCAAGAAGGAGCGCCGTCGTCCGGACGGTTCCTACATCAAGTTCGACGAGAACGCCGCAGTGATCCTGAAGAACGACGGGGACCCCCGTGGTACTCGCATCTTCGGCCCCGTGGGCCGAGAGCTGCGCGACAAGAAGTTCATGAAGATCATCTCGCTGGCCCCGGAGGTGCTCTGACCATGGCGAAGTTCAAGATCAAGACCGGCGACCTGGTGCAGGTCATCTCCGGCAGCAAGGACAACAAGGGCAAGCAGGGCAAGGTCCTGCGCGTGTTCCCCGAGACCTCCCGCGTGCTCGTCGAGGGCGTCAACGTGGTCACCCGCCACCGCAAGGCCTCCATGCAGGGCGAAGCCGGCGGCATCGAGAAGGTCGAGGCCCCGATCCACGTGTCCAACGTGGCCTTCGTGGACCCGGAGACCAACAAGCCGACCCGCATCGGCTACCGCACCGAGACCGTGGAGCGCGACGGACGCCAGAAGACCGTCCGTGTCCGCGTCTCCAAGAGCACCGGCAAGGATCTGTGATGAGCGAAACCACCGAGATCAGCGTGTCCCCGCGCTTCAAGGACAAGTACCGCGAGACCGTCGTCCCCGCGCTGCAGGAGCAGTTCGGCTACGGCAACGTCATGGAGATCCCGCGCGTCGTCAAGGTCGTCGTGAACATGGGCGTCGGTGACGCCGCCAAGGACTCGAAGCTGATCGACGGCGCGGTCCGCGACCTCACCGCGATCACCGGCCAGAAGCCGCTCGTGACCCGGGCGAAGAAGTCCATCGCGCAGTTCAAGCTGCGCGAGGGCATGCCGATCGGCGCGCACACCACGCTGCGCGGCGACCGCATGTGGGAGTTCCTCGACCGTCTCGTCACCCTGGCCCTGCCGCGCATCCGCGACTTCCGCGGTCTGTCCGACCGCCAGTTCGACGGCAACGGCAACTACACCTTCGGCCTGACCGAGCAGTCGATGTTCCACGAGATCGACCAGGACCGCATCGACCGCGTCCGCGGCATGGACATCACGGTGGTCACCACCGCGAAGACCGACGACGAGGGCCGCGCGCTGCTGAAGGCGCTCGGTTTCCCCTTCAAGACCAACTAATCTCGCTACGTTCCAGGTCTGCTCGCGCGCCGCACGGCGCCGGCGGAAACCGGGACGAGGAAGGGCACGTGCCCCCAAATGACAATGACAGATCCTGTCGCGGACATGCTGACGCGTCTGCGCAACGCCAACTCCGCCTACCACGACTCCGTGAGCATGCCGTACTCGAAGCTCAAGGCCCGGGTCGCGGACATCCTCAAGACCGAGGGCTACATCGCGGACTACAAGGAAGAGGCGGCCGAGGTCGGCAAGACCCTGACGCTGTCCCTGAAGTTCGGTCCCAACCGGGAGCGCTCCATCGCGGGCGTCCGTCGCATCTCCAAGCCGGGCCTGCGCGTCTACGCCAAGTCCACCAACCTCCCCAAGGTCCTGGGCGGCCTGGGCATCGCCATCCTGTCCACCTCCTCCGGGCTGCTGACCGACAAGCAGGCCGCGAAGAAGGGCGTGGGCGGCGAAGTCCTCGCGTACGTCTGGTAACCCGGAACAGAAAGGAAGAGAACATGTCACGTATCGGACGTCTCCCCATCTCTGTGCCGGCCGGTGTGGAGATCAAGATCGACGGCAACGTCGTCTCCGTCAAGGGCGCCAAGGGCGAGCTGCAGCACACCGTTGCCAGCCCGATCACCGTCGCGCTCGAGGACAGCACCCTCACCGTCACCCGCCCCAACGACGAGCGCGAGTCCCGTTCGCTGCACGGGCTCACCCGCACCCTGATCTCCAACATGATCCAGGGCGTCACCCAGGGCTACACCAAGGGCATCGAGATCGTCGGCACCGGTTACCGCGTGCAGGCCAAGGGCCAGGACCTCGAGTTCGCGCTCGGCTACAGCCACCCGATCACCTTCAAGGCCCCGGACGGCATCTCGTTCACCGTCGAGGGTGTCAACAAGCTCTCGGTCAACGGCATCGACAAGCAGCAGGTCGGCGAGGTCGCCGCGAAGATCCGCAAGCTGCGCGCCCCCGAGCCCTACAAGGGCAAGGGCGTGCGCTACGCCGGCGAGCAGATCCGCCGCAAGGCCGGAAAGGCTGGTAAGTAATCATGGCTCTGAAGATCAAGGGCAAGTCCAAGGCCGCCGCGCGCAGCCGCCGCCACGTCCGGGTGCGCAAGCACCTGGCCGGCACGGCCGCCCGCCCGCGCCTGGTCGTCAACCGCTCGGCCCGCCACGTGTTCGTCCAGGTCGTCGACGACACCAAGGGTGTCACCGTCGCCTCGGCGTCCACCATGGAGGCCGACCTGCGCGGTGCCGAGGCGGACAAGACCGCCAAGGCCAAGCGCGTCGGTGAGCTCGTGGCCGAGCGCGCCAAGGCCGCCGGTGTCGAGGCCGTCGTGTTCGACCGCGGCGGCAACAAGTACCACGGTCGCGTGGCGGCTGTCGCCGACGGCGCCCGCGAAGGAGGTCTGGCACTGTGAGCGAGCAGAACAACGAGAAGGAAACCCAGGTGACCGAAGCGAGCACTGCCTCCACGGAGGCGACCGGGGCCCAGCAGACCACCGAGGCCAACCGCTCCCAGGACTCCCGCGGCGACCGCGGGGGCCGTGGCGAGCGCGGCGGCCGCGGTGAGCGCGGGGGCCGCGGCGAGCGCGGCGGCCGCGGCGGCCGTGGCGGGCGCGAGGAGGAGAAGGACAAGTTCCTCGAGCGCGTCGTGACCATCAACCGCGTCTCCAAGGTCGTCAAGGGCGGTCGTCGCTTCAGCTTCACCGCCCTGGTCGTCGTCGGCGACGGCAACGGCATGGTCGGTGTCGGCTACGGCAAGGCCAAGGAGGTGCCGGCCGCGATCTCCAAGGGCGTCGAGGAGGCGAAGAAGAACTTCTTCCGCGTCCCGCGCATCGAGGACCGCACCATCCCGCACCGCGTGCAGGGCGAGGCCGCTGCCGGCGTCGTCATGCTCCGCCCGGCGACCCCCGGTACCGGTGTGATCGCCGGTGGCCCGGTCCGCGCCGTGCTCGAGTGCGCCGGCATCCACGACGTGCTGTCGAAGTCCCTCGGCTCGTCGAACCAGATCAACATCGTGCACGCAACGATCGAGGCGCTCCGCCAGCTCGAGGAGCCGGCGGCCGTCGCGGCCCGTCGTGGGCTGCCGATCGACGAGGTCGTCCCCGGTCCGCTGCTGCGCTCGATCCAGAAGGCAGGTGCCTGATGTCCGGCAAGCGTATCCAGCCCGACGGGGCGGAGCTGCGCATCACGCAGATCCGCTCGGTGGTCGGCCAGAAGCAGAACATGCGTGACACCCTGCGGTCCCTCGGCCTCAAGCGGCCGGGCAACGTCGTGGTCCGCAAGGCCGACGGCGTGACCGCGGGCATGGTCAACACCGTCGCCCACCTGGTCAAGGTCGAGGAGGCCAAGTAACCATGGCAGAGAACACTGCTGAGAACACCACCCGGAGCACCGCTCCGGGCACCGAGAAGGTGCACGCGCTCAAGGTGCACCACCTGCGTCCGGCCCCGGGCGCGAAGACCGCCAAGACCCGCGTGGGTCGCGGTGAGGGCTCCAAGGGCAAGACCGCCGGCCGCGGCACCAAGGGCACCAGTGCCCGGTACCAGGTCAAGGCGGGCTTCGCGGGCGGTCAGCTGCCGCTGCACATGCGCCTGCCCAAGCTGCGCGGGTTCAAGAACCCGTTCCGCGTGGAGTACCAGGTCGTCAACCTCGACAAGCTCTCCGAGCTCTACCCGGAGGGCGGCGAGGTGACCGTGGAGTCGCTCGTGGCCCGCGGCGCGGTCCGGAAGAACCAGCCCGTCAAGGTGCTGGGCTCCGGCGACATCGCCGTCGCGGTCGACGTGAAGGCGCACGCCTTCTCCGGCTCCGCGGCCGAGAAGATCGCCGCCGCCGGCGGCAGCACCACCGCGCTGTGAGCGCGCGCCGTGGGCCCGGGCACGCCCGGGCCCACGGCACCGTCGGAGCAGGCCCCGTCCACGCGAGCGTGGGCGGGGCCTGAGCCGTTGGCCGCCCCGCGGCCCGGCGCGCGCCGGGCCGCCCCGGGCGCGGCGGGTTCGTTAGACTGACCGGAGTCGTCCGTGCCCGCCCGCGCGCGGACCGCAGGACCGAGCTCCCGCCCCACCCCACCCCCGCGGCCGGACGCCGGTCGGACCCAGTTCCTAGGAGGACATGTGCTCAGCGCTTTCGGACGGGCGTTGCGAACCCCCGACCTGCGACGCAAGCTGGGGTTCACCCTCGCCCTCATCGTGCTCTACCGCCTGGGCACGTTCATCCCGGCGCCGGGCGTCGACTACGGCAACGTGCAGCAGTGCCTGGCCCTGGGCACCACCACCGGCGGGGTCTACGACATGGTGAACCTCTTCAGCGGCGGCGCCCTGCTGCAGCTGTCGGTCTTCGCCCTCGGCGTCATGCCCTACATCACCGCGAGCATCATCGTGCAACTGCTGCGCGTGGTCATCCCGCGCTTCCAGGAGCTGCACGAGGAGGGCGCGCAGGGACAGACTCAGCTCACCCAGTACACCCGCTACCTCACGATCGGGCTGGCGCTGCTCAACGCCACCACGATCGTCTCCCTGGCCCGCTCGGGCGCCCTGCTGGGCGACTGCCCGCTGCCGATCATCCCCAACGACACGGTCCTGACGGTCGTCATCATGATCATCACCATGACCGCGGGCACCGCGATCATCATGTGGCTGGGGGAGCGGATCACGGAGAAGGGCGTGGGCAACGGCATGTCCCTGCTGATCTTCACCTCGATCGCCGCGACCTTCCCCTCCGCCCTCGGCGAGATCCTGCGCACCCGTGGCTGGGGCGTGTTCCTGTCGGTGCTGGCCGTGGGTCTCGTGGTGATCACCTGCGTGGTCTTCGTGGAGCAGTCCCAGCGCCGGGTGCGGGTGCAGTACGCCAAGCGGATGGTGGGCCGGCGCACGATCGGCGGCACCACCACCTACATCCCGCTCAAGGTCAACATGGCCGGCGTCATCCCCATCATCTTCGCGTCCTCGATGCTGATGCTGCCCGGCATGCTCTCCCAGTTCGGCATGCCGGACGACGGCTCCGACATCCCCGGCTGGGTCAACTGGATCAACACCTACCTCGTCACCGGGGACCACCCCGTGTACATGGTGCTGTACTTCCTGATGATCGTGTTCTTCACGTACTTCTACGTGTCGATCACGTTCAACCCGGAGGAGGTCTCCAACAACATGAAGCGCTACGGCGGCTTCATCCCCGGCATCCGGGCGGGCCGGCCCACGGAGAAGTACCTGCAGTACGTGCTGAGCCGGATCACCTTCCCGGGGGCCCTCTACCTGGGCATCGTGTCCATGATCCCGCTGGTGGCGCTCGTGCTGGTGGACGCCAACCAGAACTTCCCGTTCGGCGGGCCCTCCCTGCTGATCATGGTGGGCGTGGGCCTGGACACGGTGAAGCAGATCGAGGCGCAGCTGCAGCAGCGCAACTACGAGGGCCTGCTGCGCTGAGCCCGGCCCCGGTCCCCGGGGAGGGTGCCCGGTAGACTGGGGCCGCAGCCATTCCCGACCGCAAGGAGACTTCATGACCCGCATGCTCATCATCGGCCCCCCAGGTGCAGGCAAGGGCACCCAGGCGGTGCGCATCTCGGAGAAGCTGGGCGTGCCGGCCATCTCCACCGGTGACATCTTCCGGGCCAACATCAAGGGCCGGACGGCCCTGGGCCAGGAGGCCAAGAGCTACATCGACGCCGGCGACCTCGTCCCGGACTCGGTGACCAATCGGATGGTGCGCGACCGGCTGGCCGAGACGGACACCGCGGACGGCTTCCTGCTCGACGGCTACCCGCGCAACGCCGCGCAGGTGGAGGAGCTCGACGCGATCCTGGCCGAGCTGGACCAGGAGCTCGACGCCGTGCTCAAGCTGACCGCCGACCGCGACGAGCTCGTCCAGCGGCTCCTCGGCCGGGCGCAGAAGGAGGGCCGCACGGACGACACCGAGGACGTCATCCGGCACCGCCTCGACGTCTACGACGCGGAGACCGCCGCGGTCGTGGACCTCTACGACCGGCGCGGGATCGTCCGCGAGGTCGACGGGCTGGGCAGCGTCGAGGACGTCACCGCACGGATCCTGGCGGAGCTGTCCTGACCGGACGCCCCGCACCGCCGACTCCGTGACACCCCCGGACACCCCCGGGGGTCTCACGTTTAACCCACGACCGCCGCGAGCACCCGACCTCGGGCAGCGGCCCGGAAGGAACACCGCATGTTCGGCCGCCGCCGGATCGAGTACAAGACCAACGCCCAGCTGCGCACCATGCAGCGCGCCGGGGTGGTGACCTCGCGCGCCCTCGACGCCGCCGTGGCGGCCGCCGTGCCCGGGGTGACCACCGCCTCCCTCGACGCCGTGTTCCGCTCCGTGCTCGAGGAGCACAGCGCGAGCTCCAACTTCCTCGGCTACTACGGCTACCCGGCCGCGGTGTGCGTGTCCGTCAACGAGGTCGTGGTGCACGGCATCCCCGGCGAGCAGGTGCTGCAGGAGGGCGACATCCTCTCCGTGGACGGCGGGGCGATCGTCGACGGCTGGCACGGGGACTCGGCGCGCACCGTGCTGCTCGGCCGCCCGGACCCCGCCGACGCGGAGCTGTCCGAGGTCACCCGCCAGGCCATGTGGCGCGGGATCGCCGCCGTCGCCGGCGGCACGCACGTCGGCGACATCGGCGCGGCCGTGGAGGACCACGTCCGCCAGGTCTCCGGGCACCGGTTCGGGATCCTGGAGGAGTACGTGGGGCACGGGATCGGCTCCAAGATGCACATGGCCCCCGACGTCCTGAACTTCCGCAGCACCGACCGCGGGCCCCGGCTGCGCCCGGGGATGGCCCTCGCCATCGAGCCGATGCTCGTGCGCGGGGGGATCGGCACCCGCGTGCTCGACGACGACTGGACCGTGGTCACCACCGACGGCGCCCGCTCCAGCCAGTGGGAGCACTCCGTGGCCCTGCACGCCGACGGCATCTGGGTGCTCACGGCCGAGGACGGCGGCGCCTCGGAGCTCGAGCCGCTCGGCGTCACCCCGGTCCCGATCCCGGAGGACCGCCCGTGACCCGGCAGACCGACCCACGACCCCCCGAGGAGACCACCGTGACCCAGGCACCGCAGCAGAGCGGCCCGGCCGGCGGCCGGACCGCGACGCCCGTCGAGCTCACCGTCCGCCCGAAACCCGGCCAACTGACCTTCACCGCGCCGCGCCGGGGCAAGCCGCCGAAGCACCTCGCCGACTTCGACCTCGCGGGCCGCCGCGAGTTCCTGACGCAGCTCGGGCACAAGCCGTTCCGCGCGGGGCAGCTCTCCCGGCACTACTTCGACCGGCTCGCCTCGGCCCCCGAGGACATGACCGACCTGCCCGCGGCCGGGCGGGAGGAGCTGGTGGCGCAGGCCCTGCCGACGCTGCTCACCTCCGTGCGCACGCTCGAGGCGGACCAGGGCGCCACGCTCAAGAGCGTGCACCGGCTCTTCGACGGGGCGATGGTGGAGTCGGTGCTGATGCGCTACACCAACCGGGTGACGATGTGCATCTCCTCGCAGGCCGGGTGCGGGATGAACTGCCCGTTCTGCGCCACCGGGCAGGCCGGGCTGACCCGCAACCTCTCGACCGCCGAGATGGTCGAGCAGGTGGTCCAGGGCGCGCGCCTGCTGCGCGGCGGCAAGGTGGGCCGGGCCGAGCAGGAGCCGCTGCGCGTCTCCAACATCGTGTTCATGGGGATGGGGGAGGCCCTGGCCAACTACAAGGCCACCCTGGGCGCCGTGCACCGGCTGATCGACCCCTCGCCCGAGGGCCTCGGCATCTCCGCGCGCGGGATCACCATGTCCACCGTCGGCCTGGTCCCCGGGATCCGGAAGTTCACCCGGGAGAAGCTGCCCGTGACGCTCGCCCTGTCCCTGCACGCCCCGGACGACGAGCTGCGCGACGACCTGATCCCGATCAACACCCGGTGGAAGGTGGACGAGGCCCTCGACGCCGCCCGCGAGTACTACGACGTCACCGGCCGGCGGGTGTCCATCGAGTACGCCCTGATCCGCGACATCAACGACCAGGGCTGGCGGGCCGACCTGCTGGGGGAGAAGCTCAACGCCCGGGGGGCCGGCTGGGTGCACGTGAACCCCATCCCGCTCAACCCGACCCCCGGCTCCAAGTGGACCGCGTCCCGGCCGGGCGTGGAGCAGAACTTCGTGGAGCGCCTGCGCGCCCACGGCATCCCCACGACCGTGCGGGACACCCGCGGCTCGGACATCGACGGCGCCTGCGGGCAGCTCGCCGCCGTGGTCTGAGTCGTGGTCCGAGCCGTGCCCTGAGCCGTGGCCCGGGCGGCGCGGCCCCGGGGGTGCCTCCCGCGTTGCGGGCGGCACCCCCGATCACGTAGAGTGTTCTGTTGGTTGTCTGTGCTCCAGCGATTCCGCACTCATCGGACCCCGCCGACCCTCACCGTGCACCACGAACGGTGATGGTGCGCGCGTACAGGTCCGCTGCGGCGTTTAACGACGATGTACACCCGAAACCCTGCCCGCCGCCCCGGCGGGGGGCACCTGAAGTTAGCGGAGGATATGGCCAAGAAAGACGGAGTCATCGAGATCGAAGGCACTGTGGTCGAGGCTCTGCCCAACGCGATGTTCCGCGTTGAGCTGAACAACGGTCACCTGGTCCTCGCCCACATCTCCGGCAAGATGCGCCAGCACTACATCCGGATCCTCCCCGAGGACCGCGTGGTGGTGGAGCTGAGCCCGTACGACCTCACCCGCGGTCGTATCGTCTACCGCTACAAGTAGGACCGGCGGCCGTCCGGGCCGCACCCACTCGAGAGAACGACGCGAAGGAATGCGATGAAGGTCCAACCGAGCGTGAAGCCGATCTGCGACAAGTGCAAGGTGATCCGCCGCAACGGGCGGGTCATGGTGATCTGCGAGAACCCGCGCCACAAACAGCGTCAGGGCTGACCAGCCCCGACCACCCACGCAAGTGGAACCACGAAAGGCACCGCTCCCGACCGGAGAGATCCAGGCGGGTGCCCCCGGTACAGAGGCCGGGGACCGGCGGACGAACATGACGTCACCGACCGGACAGCGATGCTCCAGACCTCTGGAACAGCACAAGGAGAACCGCCGATATGGCTCGTCTCGCAGGCGTCGACCTTCCCCGTGAGAAGCGGCTGGAAGTCGCGCTCACCTACATCTACGGCGTGGGCCGCACCCGCGCGCTGGCAACCCTGGGCGCCACCGGCGTCTCGGGCGACCTGCGCGTGCGCGAGCTCACCGATGCCCAGCTCGTGGAGCTGCGCGACTACATCGAGGACAACTACAAGGTTGAGGGTGACCTCCGCCGCGAGGTGGCCGCCGACATCCGCCGCAAGGTCGAGATCGGCAGCTACCAGGGCATCCGGCACCGCCGCGGCCTGCCGGTGCACGGCCAGCGCACCAAGACCAACGCCCGCACCCGCAAGGGTCCCAAGCGCACGGTCGCCGGCAAGAAGAAGTAGCCGGCTGCCGCTCGCACGCCGGGACCCCACGGTCCCCCGAGCGGCCCACCACCACTCTTCACCGCCCTTCCTGAAAACTTTGTAGGAGACATCCATGCCCCCGAAGACTCGCGCAGCGGCTGCCCGCAAGCCCCGCCGCAAGGACAAGAAGAACGTCACCCAGGGCCAGGCCCACATCAAGTCGACGTTCAACAACACCATCGTCACCATCACCGACCCCACCGGCGCCGTCCTCTCCTGGTCCTCCGCCGGGGAGATGGGGTTCAAGGGCTCGCGCAAGTCCACCCCGTTCGCCGCCCAGATGGCCGCCGAGGCCGCCGCCAAGCGCGCGCAGGAGCACGGCGTGCGCAAGGTCGACGTGTTCGTCAAGGGCCCGGGCTCCGGGCGCGAGACCGCCATCCGCTCCCTGCAGGCCACCGGCCTCGAGGTCGGCTCCATCTCGGACGTCACCCCGAGCGCGCACAACGGTTGCCGCCCGCCGAAGCGCCGCCGCGTCTGATGCGAGCGTGCCCATCGGGACCCCGCCGGGGTCCCGATGGGCACGCCGACTGAAGGACCGGGCACCGGTCCGCACCCATCAACTGTTTTCCACCATTTGCGCGCGTCATATAGCGGATGCCCGCTGAAAGGAAACATCAGTGCTCATCGCACAGCGCCCCACCCTCTCCGAAGAGGTCGTGGCCGACAACCGGTCCCGCTTCGTGATCGAACCGCTCGAGCCCGGCTTCGGCTACACCCTCGGCAACTCCCTCCGCCGCACGCTGCTCTCCTCCATCCCCGGTGCTGCCGTGACCAGCATCCGGCTCGACGGGGTGCTCCACGAGTTCTCCACCGTGGAGGGCGTGAAGGAGGACGTCACCGAGATCATCCTCAACGTCAAGAAGCTCGCCGTGTCCTCGGAGCAGGACGAGCCCGTCGTCGCCTACCTGCGCAAGCAGGGCCCGGGCGTCGTGACCGCCGCGGACATCACGGCCCCGGCCGGCGTGGAGATCCACAACCCGGACCTGCACATCGCCACGCTCAACGCGAAGGGCCAGCTCGAGCTCGAGCTGACCATCGAGCGCGGCCGCGGCTACGTCTCGGCCGCCCAGAACAAGGCGGGCGACGCGGAGATCGGCCGCATCCCGGTCGACTCCATCTACTCGCCGGTGCTCAAGGTGACCTTCCGCGTGGAGGCCACCCGCGTGGAGCAGCGCACCGACTTCGACAAGCTGGTGCTGGACGTGGAGACCAAGGAGGCCATCACCCCGCGTGACGCCGTGGCCTCCGCCGGCACCACCCTGGTCGAGCTGTTCGGTCTGGCCCGCGAGCTCAACACGGCCGCCGAGGGCATCGAGATCGGCCCCTCGCCGACCGACGCCGCGATGGCCGCCGACATGGCGCTGCCCATCGAGGACCTCGAGCTCACCGTGCGGTCCTACAACTGCCTCAAGCGCGAGGGCATCCACACCGTGGGTGAGCTCGTGGGCCGCTCCGAGGCGGACCTGATGGACATCCGCAACTTCGGCGCCAAGTCGATCGACGAGGTGAAGGCCAAGCTCGTCGACCTCGGCCTGTCCCTCAAGGACTCGCCCCCCGGCTTCGACCTCGCCGCTCGCGCCGCCGCGATCGACGACGAGAACCCGTTCGACGACGACGACCACTAGTCCTTCCCGCTGAGGTCCCACCGGCCGCCCGGCCCGGGCGGGACGAACTTCCAGGAGATCAACAACCATGCCTACTCCCACCAAGGGACCCCGCCTCGGAGGCGGACCCGCCCACGAGCGCCTGATGCTGGCGAACCTGTCCCAGCAGCTGTTCGAGCACAAGCGCATCACCACCACCGTCACCAAGGCGAAGCGGATGCGTCCCTACGCCGAGCGGCTGATCACCTTCGCCAAGCGCGGTGACCTGGCCGCCCGCCGGCGCGTGCTCGCGCAGCTGACCGACAAGTCCGTGGTGCACGAGCTGTTCACCACCATCGCCTCGGCGATGGAGGACCGCAACGGCGGCTACACCCGCATCACCAAGATCGGCAACCGCAAGGGCGACAACGCCCCCATGGCCGTCATCGAGCTCGTGATGGAGCCCGTCGCGACCAAGGCCACCGTGGCCGAGGCCGAGCGCGCCACCGCGAAGGCCGCCCCGGCGCCCGCCGCCCCGGTGGACACCCCGGCCGACAGCACCGCCGCCGAGGTCGCCGCCGAGGAGATCCCCGCCGAGGAGCAGGCCCCCGAGGTCGGCTCCGAGCAGGCCGCGGAGGTCGCCGCCGAGAACACCGAGGCGGAGTTCCCCGGCTCGCACGCCCCGCTGGAGTCCGGCGAGGCCCCCGAGGGGTTCGAGATCAAGGGCAACCGGAACTCGATGAAGTACCACGTGCCCGGTTCGCGCTGGTACGCGGGCACCACCGCCGAGATCTGGTTCGACTCCCCGGCCAACGCCGAGGCCGCCGGCTTCCAGCCGGCCGGCGGGTCCGCCGCGCAGAAGCTGCGCTGAGCGGGTCCGTCCGGACGAACACCGCGCACGCCGCCGGGGACCTGGTCCCCGGCGGCGTTGCCGTGCCCGGCCCCGCACGCCCGAGCGCGAGCCCTGCCGCCGCCCCCTGATCGAGAGGAACGCCCATGACCGAGTCCCCCGTGCGGGTGCGGATCGACCTGGCCTACGACGGAGCGCCCTTCGCCGGGTGGGCCCGCCAGCCGGGGCTGCCCACCGTCCAGGGCTCCCTCGAGGACGCCCTGGCCGTGCTGGTGCGCCGGGAGGTGCGGGTCGTGGTGGCGGGCCGGACCGACACCGGTGTCCACGCCCGCGGACAGGTGGTGCACCTGGACCTCACCCCGGAGGAGTGGCGCGGTCTCGCCCGCGGCCGCGGGGAGGACCCCGGGGCCGCGCTCGAGCGCCGGCTCACCGGTGCGCTCGGCCACGTGCTGGGGCGCGGCCGCCGCGAGGGCGGCCTGCCGGAGAGCCCGGGGGCGGTCGTGGTGCGCCGCGCCGCGGCCGCGCCGGCGGGCTTCGACGCCCGGTTCTCGGCCGTCTCGCGCCGCTACAGCTACCGGATCGACGACGGCGCGGCGGGCCACGACCCGCTGACCCGCCACCTGACCTGGTGGACCAAGGACGAGCTGGACGCCGGCGCGATGGCCGCCGCCGTGCAGGAGCTGGTCGGGCTGCACGACTTCCTCTCGTTCTGCCGGCCGCGGGAGGGCGCCACCACGGTGCGGGAGGTCCTCGCCGTGTCCGTCGAGCGGGACCGGGACGGCCTGGTGGTGCTCGGCATCGAGGCGGACGCGTTCTGCCACCACATGGTCCGCTCCGTCGTCGGCGCCGCGGCCCGCGTGGGCGCCGGGCGCGAGGGCCGGGACTGGCTGGGCCGCCGCCTGGCGGACCGGGTGCGCGACGCGCGGGTGCTCCTGGCGCCCCCGCACGCCCTCGTCCTCGAGGAGGTGCGCTACCCGGGCGACGCCGGACTGGGGGAGCGGGCCGAGCGCACCCGCGCCCTCCGGGACCCCCTGCACCGGGATTGACCGCCGCACCGTCCGGGTGTATGCCGCGGAGTGGTCTTTGCCCGTCCGATCCGGTAACGTGGGGTGCTGTTGTGCGTGTCCCGCCTCGGTTCACGTGTACCCGGATCCGCCGTCCAGTTGCAGGACGCATGGCGCTCCGGTGCACCGGGGTCTCGGGCACCGGATGCAGCTCGGCCCTCACCCGAGCCCCGGACGGCACACCGAGAAACGGCGTGATCCCAACTAGCGCCACCGAGAGAACCCGAACGAAGGCAAACTAACGTGCGTACGTACACCCCGAAGCCCGGTGACATTCAGCGCCAGTGGCACGTCATCGATGCCACCGACGTCGTCCTGGGTCGTCTTGCCAGCCAGACCGCAACGCTGCTGCGCGGAAAGCACAAGCCGACCTTTGCTCCCCACGTGGACGCCGGTGATTTCGTCATCATCATCAACGCCGAGAAGGTCGCCCTGACCGGCTCCAAGCTCGAGAAGAAGCGGGCCTACCGCCACTCCGGCTACCCGGGCGGACTCAAGTCCACCTCCTACGCCGAGCTGCTGGAGAAGAACCCGGTCCGCGCCGTGGAGAAGGCCATCCGTGGCATGCTTCCGAAGAACAAGCTGGCCGCCCAGCAGATGTCCAAGCTCAAGGTCTACGCCGGCCCGGAGCACCCCCACGGTGCCCAGCAGCCCCAGGCCTTCGAGTTCACCCAGGTCGCCCAGTAGTTCCGGGCCTACGAGACAAGAACTGATCGAGGAGAATCGTGGCTCAGAACACTGAAGAGCAGAACACCGTGGACGTCGAGGAGCAGCTGAGCAGCTACACCTCCGAGTCGGCCCCCGCCGGGGAGACCGCCGTCGCCGCCGAGCGCCCGGCCCTGACCGTCTCCGGCCAGGCCGTGGGCCGCCGCAAGGAGGCCGTCGCCCGCGTGCGCGTCGTCCCCGGCTCCGGCCAGTGGACCATCAACGGCCGCACCCTGGAGAACTACTTCCCGAACAAGCTGCACCAGCAGGAGGTCAACGACCCCTTCCGGCTGCTGGAGCTCGAGGGCGCCTACGACGTCATCGCCCGCATCCACGGCGGTGGCCCCTCCGGCCAGGCCGGCGCGCTGCGCCACGGCGTGGCCCGTGCCCTGAACGAGATCGACGTGGAGAACAACCGGCCCACGCTCAAGAAGGCCGGCTTCCTCACCCGTGACCCGCGCGTCATCGAGCGCAAGAAGGCCGGTCTCAAGAAGGCCCGCAAGGCCCCGCAGTACTCCAAGCGCTGATCGACGGGCCGCCCGGCCCGCTCGCCCAGCCCCACGGACCCCGTCCGCCCCGGTGCCCACCGGACGCGGACGGGGTCCGTGCGTTCGTGCGCCGCCTCACGCATCCCGCGTCGAGGGGAACGTAGGATGGGGGGCGATGTCTAGATTATTCGGAACGGACGGCGTGCGCGGGCTCGCGAACGACCTCCTCACAGCCAACATGACCCTGGACCTGGCCCAGGCCGCCGCCATCGTGCTGGGCCACGGCCACGCCCCCTCGGGGCGGCGCCCCACCGCGGTCGTCGCCCGGGACGGGCGCGCCAGCGGCGAGTTCCTCAGCGCCGCCGTCTCCGCCGGCCTCGCCGGGTCGGGGGTGGACGTGCACGACGCCGGAGTGCTGCCGACCCCCGCGCTGGCCTACCTGGTCGCGGACCTGGACGCCGACTTCGGGGTGATGATCTCCGCCTCGCACAACCCGGCCCCGGACAACGGGATCAAGTTCCTCGCCCACGGCGGGCGCAAGCTGCCCGACCGCGTGGAGGACGAGATCCAGGCGGTCTTCGAGGCCGGTGACTTCCGCCGCCCCACGGGCGCCGGGGTGGGACGCATCCACCTGCTCACGGACGCGGAGGACCGCTACGTCCTGCACCTGGTCGGGGCGATCCCGCACCGGCTGGAGGGCCTCAGCGTGGTCCTGGACTGCGCCAACGGCGCCGCCAGCGGCGTCTCCCCGGACGCGTTCCGCGGCGCGGGCGCCGAGGTGCACGTCATCGGCGCGGAGCCCGACGGCCTGAACATCAACGACGGCTGCGGCTCGACCCACCTGGAGCCCCTCCGCCGGGCCGTCGTGGAGCTCGGCGCCGATCTCGGGATCGCCCACGACGGCGACGCGGACCGCTGCCTCGCCGTGGACGCCTCCGGCCGGGAGGTGGACGGCGACCAGATCATGGCGATCCTCGCCCTGGCGATGAAGGACGCCGGCCGGCTCGTCGGCGACACCCTGGTGGCGACCGTGATGAGCAATCTCGGGCTCAAGCTCGCCCTGCGGGAGGCGGGCATCGAGCTGCGCGAGACCGCGGTGGGGGACCGCTACGTCCTCGAGACCATGACCGAGCACGGCTACAACCTGGGCGGGGAGCAGTCCGGCCACGTGATCATGTCCGACTTCGCGACCACGGGGGACGGCCTGCTGACCGGGCTGATGCTGGCCTCGCGCGTGGCCCAGACCCGGGCGCCGCTCGCGGAGCTGGCCACGGTGATGACCCGCCTGCCGCAGGTGCTGCTGAACGTGCGCGGCGTGGACCGCGCCGCGGTGGGCTCCAACCCCGGGGTGCAGGCGGCCGTCGCGGAGGTCGAGCAGCGCCTCGGCGAGACGGGCCGGGTGCTGCTGCGCCCGTCGGGAACGGAGCCCGTGGTCCGGGTGATGGTCGAGGCGGCCTCCGAGGAGGCCGCCCGGGCGGAGACGGAGTACCTCGCCTCGGTGGTGGAGCGGGAGCTGGCCCTCACGGTCTGAGCCGCCGCCGCGGACGCCGGAGGCCCGCACCGAGTTCTCGGTGCGGGCCTCCGGCGTCCCCGTGCCCGTGGTCAGGCGCGCCGGCGCAGCTCGTCACGGATCTCGGTGAGCAGCTGCACCTGGGCGTCGGCCTCCTCCACGTCCGGGTCGATGCCGAGGCGCCGGTTGCGGGCCTCGAGCACCCTGTTCATGGGCAGGACGACGGCGACGTAGACCGCGGCGGCCACGAGCAGGAAGTTGACGAGCGCGGTGAGCAGCACCCCGAACCGGATGTCGTTGCCGTTGAGGGAGACCACGGCGAACGAGTCGAAATTGGGTGAGCCGACCAGCGCGGAGATCCCCGGCATGAGCACCGCCTCGACCATGGCGTTGACGACCTGGGCGAAGGCCGCGCCGACGATCACGGCCACGGCCAGGTCCAGCACGTTGCCCTTCATGATGAAGTCCTTGAATCCCTTGAGCATTCCCGCAGACTACCCGCCGGCGGCCCGCACGGCGTCACCTCCTGAGCGGCGCCTCCCCGGTGCCGCCTCCCCAATGCACCTGTCCCGGGGACCGGTCTCCGGTGCGACGCCCCGGAGGGCGCGGCGGCGGATCAGCCCGGGGCGCCCGTCCCGTAGTCCGGGGCCGGGGACAGCCCGGCGAACTCCTCCAGGGTGGCGGCGCCCGAGCGCACGAGCTCCTGCGCCGGCCCGGGCCCGAGATAGCGCAGGTGCCACGGCTCGTACCAGTAGCCGGTGACCGCCTCCTCCCCCCACGGGTAGCGGACGACGAAGCCGTGCTCGGGCCCGTGCTCGGCCACCCACGCGGCGGCGGCCGTGTCCGCGAAGCACACCTGCAGGTCGCAGCCGCCGCCCTCGCCGACGTCCACGGCCAGACCGGTCTGGTGCTCCGAGTGGCCCGGCCGGGCGGAGACGACGTCCGCGGCGGCCGGACCCTTCCGCGCCACCCAGCCGGCGTACGTCTCCTGCTGCTGCGCCCAGGAGCGGTAGCCGGAGACGATCCGCAGCCGCACCCCGTCCGCCCGCGCCGCCGCGAGCATCCCGCGGGCGGCCGCGGCCGCCTCGGGCCGCAGCCGGTGGCCCTCGACGTCCTCGAGGACCGGCGGCGCCCAGTTCGGCGGGACGAGGGGCCGGCGCTTGTTGACCACGACGGCCAGGGAGGCCGGGTCGTCCAGCTCCGGCGGCCGGGGCCGTTCGGCCGGGGGCGTGGGGGACCCGGCGTCGGTGGGCGGGCCCACCGGTGCGCCGGTGCCGGACCCCTCGGTGCCGGCCGGGCCGGTGCCGGACGGCCCGGGGGCTGACGCGGCCGGGGGAGCGCTCCCCGGCGGGGAGTCCTCGCGGCCGGCGGACGGCCCGGCGCCCGGAGCGCACCCGCCCAGCAGCCCGGCCACGAGCAGCCCCGTGCCGATCGGTTCGGCCACGCGGGCCACCGGGCCGGGCCCCGGCACGGCACGTCGGAGGGCGCGCATCAGTTCTTGCGCAGCAGCACGCGGCGGATCGAGTGGTCCGAGTCCTTGGAGAGGATCAGCCGGGCGCGTCCCCGGGTCGGCTGCACGTTCTCGATGAGGTTCGGCTCGTTGATCCGCCGCCAGATCCCGGTGGCGGTCGCGACCGCCTCGGCGTCGGAGAGGTCGGCGTAGCGGTGGAAGTACGAGCCGGGATCGGCGAAGGCGGAGTAGCGCAGCGCCTGGAACCGCTCCACGTACCACCGTTCGATGTCCGACGGCCGGGCGTCCACGTAGACGGAGAAGTCGAAGAAGTCGCTGAGCGCGAGGGCGGCCCGGTCCCCGGGGCCCACCTTGGCCGGCGCGAGCACGTTGAGCCCCTCGATGATCACGACGTCGGGACGGGTGACCACGACCTCCTCGCCGGGCACGATGTCGTAGCTGTGGTGCGAGTACTTCGGGGCCCGCACCTCGGGGGCGCCGGACTTGATCTTGGCGACGAAGCGGAGCAGGGCCCGGCGGTCGTAGGACTCCGGGAAGCCCTTGCGGTCCATGAGCCCGCGGCGCTGGAGCTCGGCGTTGGGGTGGAGGAACCCGTCCGTGGTGATCAGCTGGACGTTCGGGGTGGAGGGCCACCGGGACAGCAGCTCCCGCAGCAGGCGGGCGGTGGTGGACTTGCCGGCCGCCACGGACCCGGCGATGCCGATCACGAAGGGCGTCCGGGCGTGCTCCTCGCCCAGGAACGCGTTCGTGGAGGCGTTGAGCCGGTTGGAGGACTCGTCGTAGAGGGTGAGCAGCCGCGAGATCGGGAGGTACACCTCGCGGACCTCCGCGACGTCGAGCCGGTCGCCGAGGCCGCGCAGGTTCTCGATCTCCTGAGAGGTGAGGGGAACGTCGATCTCGTGGGAGAGCCTCGACCAGGTCTGCCGGTCGAGCTCCACGAAGGGCGAGGTGCGTTCGCTCAGCGTAGATGCGGTCATCGAGCACAGTCTAGACCGCGCCGTGTCACGGCCCCGCGCGCCGCAGACACCGCCGGGGCCCGGGTGTAGATTTGGTCACGTTCCGGCCCTCGGCCTCCGAGGGACCGCGACACCGCAGGGCGGGTGCGATCCATCGGAGGGAGCACCGCCCCTCCCGAGAGCGAGGACACCACCATGGCCACGGCGACGACCACGGGAACGACGACACCGACGGGCGGCCGATCACAGGCGGCCCGCGCCCACGTGCAGCGGTTCGGGACGTTCCTGTCCGGAATGATCATGCCCAACATCGGGGCGTTCATCGCCTGGGGCCTGATCACGGCCCTGTTCATCGAGACGTCCCCGTTCCTGCCCTACGGGCCTATCGGCGGCTTCGGCACCGACGCCGAGGGCACCCCGCACACCGGCCTCGTCGGACCGATGATCACCTATCTGCTGCCCCTGCTCATCGCCTACACCGGCGGGCGGATGGTCTACGACGTGCGCGGCGGCGTGGTCGGGGCGATCGCCACCAGCGGCGTGATCGTGGGCGCGGGCATCCCGATGTTCATCGGCGCGATGATCATGGGCCCGCTCACCGCGTGGCTGATGAAGAAGATCGACGCCATCTGGGACGGGAAGATCAAGCCCGGGTTCGAGATGCTGGTGAACAACTTCTCGGCCGGGATCTTCGGCGGTCTCATGGCGATCGTGGGCTTCTTCGTGGTCGGCCCCGCCGTGACGGTGTTCTCCGAGGCCGCCGCACGGGTGGTCGACTTCCTGGTGGCCAACAACCTGCTGCCGCTCACCTCGATCCTGATCGAGCCGGCGAAGGTGCTGTTCCTGAACAACGCGATCAACCACGGGATCCTCACCCCCCTGGGCACCACCCAGGCGCTGGAGGAGGGCAAGTCCATCCTCTTCCTCCTGGAGGCCAACCCCGGTCCGGGGCTGGGGATCCTCCTGGCCTACATGGTCTTCGGCCGCGGCACGGCCCGCGCCTCGGCCCCGGGCGCGGCGCTGATCCACTTCGTGGGCGGGATCCACGAGATCTACTTCCCCTACGTGCTGATGAAGCCGGCGCTCATCCTGGCCGCGATCGCCGGGGGCGCCTCGGGGGTGCTGACCTTCACGCTGCTGGGGGCCGGGCTGCAGGCCCCGGCCGCGCCGGGATCGATCATCGCGGTGCTCGCCCAGACCCCGCCGTCGGCGGGCAACTACCTGGGCGTGCTGGCCGGGGTCGCCATCGCCACGGTGGTCACCTTCCTGGTCGCGGCGGTGATCCTCAAGACGTCGAAGGACAAGGGGGAGGGCGACCTGGCCGAGGCGACCTCCCGGATGGAGACCATGAAGGGCCGGAAGTCGAGCGTCGCCTCCGCGATGGTCGGCACCAGCGGCGGCGCCGACAGCGGCGGGACCGCCGCCCGGGAGCTCGGCGACGGCGGGCCGGTGCGCCACATCGTCTTCGCCTGCGACGCCGGGATGGGCTCCTCCGCGATGGGCGCCTCGGTGCTGCGCAACAAGGTCAAGGCCGCGGGCTTCGGCGACGTCAAGGTCACCAACGCCGCGATCGCCAACCTCACCGACGACTTCGACATCGTGGTCACCCACCAGGACCTGGCCACCCGGGCCCGCCCCAAGGTGCCCGGCGCCGCCCTGGTGACCGTGGACAACTTCATGGGCAGCCCCCGCTACGACGAGATCGTCGAGGCCGTCCAGCAGCGCAACGGCGCGACCGTGCCCGCCGGCGCCGCCCCGTCGCAGGACACCGTCCCGGACGGGGCAGCGGCCGGCACGGCATCGGCCCCCGCGTCGGCCACCGCGGGCGGCGCCGCTGCCGCCGCCGCGACCGGCGGGCCCGCCGCGGACGGGGACGCCGCCTCCGGCGGCGCGATCCTGACCCGGGAGCGGATCGTGATGGACGGCGGGGCGCGCAACGCCGAGCAGGCCATCGACGAGGCCGGCGGGCTGCTGGTCGCGGCCGGGGCGGTGACCGACGAGTACGTGACCTCCATGCACGAGCGCGAGTCCTCCGTGTCCACGTTCATGGGCAACGGGCTGGCCATCCCGCACGGCACCAACCAGGCCAAGGACAGCATCCGCTCCTCGGCCCTGTCGGTCGTGAAGTACCCCGAGGGCCTGGACTGGAACGGCAAGCCGGTGACCTGGGTGATCGGCATCGCCGGCAAGGACAACGAGCACCTGGCCATCCTGTCGCGGGTCGCCAAGATCTTCGGCAACAAGGAGAAGGTGCGGCAGCTGGACGAGGCGAGCACCGCCGACGAGGTGCTCGAGCTGCTCGGGAAGGTCAACGACTGACCCGGGGCCCGGCCGGTCGGACCCGGCCGGGCCCCGCCGGCCGGGATCCGGGCGGGCCGCGGCCCCGAGGGCTCCGGGACGGCCCCGGAGCGGGCCGTCGGGCCGGGCGCGTTCCGGGGACACGGCGCCGCGGCCGTCCCCGGAAATGGGGTCCGCGCCCCCGGTCCGGCGCGCCCGGTCGGCACGGATCCATGCGGTAGCCTGAGGCGCATGTGTGGAATTGTTGGATATGTGGGCCCCTCCTCCCAATCCGCGGACGAGCGCGGCACCTCCTCCGGGCACGACGCCCTGGACGTCCTCGTGGAAGGCCTGCGGCGCCTCGAGTACCGCGGCTACGACTCCGCGGGTGTCGCGGTGCTCTCGAACGGCAGCGTCGGCTTCCGCAAGAAGGCCGGCAAGCTGCTGAACCTCGAGCAGGAGCTGGGCGAGCGCCCCCTGCCGCCCTCGACCACGGGCATCGGGCACACCCGCTGGGCCACCCACGGCGGCCCGTCCGACACCAACGCCCACCCGCACGTCGTCGACGGCGGCCGGCTGGCCGTGATCCACAACGGCATCATCGAGAACTTCGCGGAGATCAAGCGCGAGCTGGTCGAGAAGGGCCACGAGTTCGCCTCGGAGACCGACACCGAGGTGGCCGCCACACTGCTGGCCGACACCTACAACGACCTCGGCGACCAGGACCTCACCGCCGCCATGCAGGTCGCCTGCCGCCGGCTCGAGGGCGCGTTCACCCTCCTCGCCGTGCACGTGGACCACCCCGGCCACGTCGTCGCCGCCCGCCGCAACTCCCCGCTGGTGCTCGGCCTCGGCGAGGGCGAGAACTTCCTGGGCTCCGACGTCTCCGGGTTCATCGACTACACCCGCAGCGCCGTCGAGCTCGGCCAGGACCAGGTCGTGACCATCACGGCCGACGACTACGAGATCACCGACTTCCACGGCAACCGGGCGGAGGGCAAGCCCTTCGAGGTGCTGTGGGACGCCGCCGCGGCCGAGAAGGGCGGCTTCCCCTCCTTCATGGAGAAGGAGATCAACGAGCAGCCCTCCGCCGTGGAGCAGACCCTGATGGGCCGCACCGACCCGGACGGCAACCTCGTCCTCGACGAGCTGAAGATCGACGAGTCCGTGCTCCGTGCGGTGGACAAGATCGTCGTCGTCGCCTGCGGCACCGCCGCCTACGCCGGGCAGGTCGCCCGCTACGCCATCGAGCACTGGTGCCGGATCCCCACCGAGGTGGAGCTCGCCCACGAGTTCCGCTACCGCGACCCGATCGTCAACGAGCGCACCCTGGTGGTGGCCCTGTCCCAGTCGGGCGAGACCATGGACACCCTCATGGCGGTCCGGCACGCCCAGGAGCAGGGGGCCAAGGTCGTGGCGATCTGCAACACCAACGGCTCCACCATCCCGCGCGAGGCCGACGCCGCGCTCTACACGCACGCCGGGCCCGAGATCGCGGTGGCCTCGACCAAGGCGTTCCTGGCCCAGATCACCGCCGCCTACCTCCTGGGGCTCTACCTCGCCCAGCTGCGCGGCAACAAGTACAAGGACGAGATCGCCGGGATCCTCGCCGAGCTCGAGGCCATGCCCGCCAAGATCCAGCAGGTCATCGACGCCCAGGACGCGGTCAAGGACCTCGCCCAGTCGATGAAGGACGCGGCCTCCGTGCTGTTCCTCGGCCGCCACGTCGGCTACCCGGTCGCCCTGGAGGGCGCCCTGAAGCTCAAGGAGATCGCCTACATCCACGCCGAGGGCTTCGCCGCCGGCGAGCTCAAGCACGGCCCGATCGCGCTGATCGAGGAGGGCCAGCCCGTCTTCGTGATCGTGCCCTCCCCGCGGGGCCGCGACTCCCTGCACTCGAAGGTGGTCTCCAACATCCAGGAGATCCGCGCCCGCGGCGCGGTGACCATCGTCATCGCCGAGGAGGGGGACGAGGCCGTCGCGGACTACGCGAACCACATCTTCCGCGTGCCGCAGTCCGCAGTGCTGCTCCAGCCGCTGCTCACCACGGTGCCGCTGCAGATCTTCGCCTGCGAGCTCGCCACCGCCAAGGGCTACGACGTGGACCAGCCGCGCAACCTCGCGAAGTCCGTCACCGTCGAGTAGCCGCCCGCCGGACACCGGCCCGTCGCCCCGTTCCCGGGGCGGCGGGCCGGTGGTCGTCGGAGGCCCCGGCCGGGTGTGGCTAGGGTGGGGGGCATGATCATCGGCACCGGCATCGACGTGGTGGACATCGCCCGCTTCGAGGAGCAGATCGCCCGCACCCCCGGCCTCGTGGCCCGGCTGTTCACCCCGCTCGAGCGGGACCTGCACGTCCGGTCGCTCGCGGCGCGCTTCGCGGCGAAGGAGGCGGCGGCCAAGGCGCTCAAGGCGCCGCCCGGCATGATCTGGCAGCACTGCTGGATCGAGAACCATCCCTCCGGCGCCCCGGTGCTGTGCACGGAGGGGACCGTGGCGGAGGAGGCCCGACGGCAGGGCATCGACCGGTGGCACCTGACCATGACCCACGACGGCGGGATCGCGATGGCCATGGTCATCGCCGAGCGCACCGGGGAGCCCGGGGGCGCCGCGCCCACCGGGGCAAGTGCGGCGGAGTCCGCCGGGACCGGGGCGGCGTCGTGATCGCGGCGTACACGGGCGCGCAGGTGCGCGACGCGGAGGCGCCCTTCCTGGCCCGGGGGGAGGGCCCCGCCCTGATGCGCCGCGCCGCCCACGGCCTGGCCCTGGCCTGCGCGGAGCGCCTGCGCGCCCGCCGCGGCCGGGTGGCGGGGGCCCGGGTGGTCGTCCTGGCGGGCACCGGGAACAACGGCGGAGACGGACTGTGGGCCGGGGCCGAGCTGGCCCGGCGCGGAGCGTCCGTGCTGGCCGTGGCGGTCGGGGACCGGCTGCACCCCGAGGGCGCCGCGGCGCTCGCCGCGGCCGGCGGGCGCGTCCTGCCGCTGGCGGACGCCCCGGAGGGGGAGGGGCCCGCGCGCGTGCTCGCCGCCGACCTGGTGCTCGACGCCGTGCTCGGCACCGGCGCCCGCGGCGGGCTGCGCGGGGCCGCCGCGGACCTCGTCCGGGCGGTGCTGGAGCGGTGGCCGGAGCGGGACGCCCCGCTGGTCGTGGCCTGCGACGTCCCCTCCGGGGTCTCGGCCGACACGGGCACCGTCGCCGGACCGGTGCTCCCCGCGGACCTGACGGTGAGCTTCGGCGGCGCGAAGGCCGGGCTCCTCCTGCCCCCGGGCGATCGCTCCTGCGGGGAGGTGCGCACCGTGCGGATCGGCATCGAGGACGCCCTGCCCGACCCGGCGCTGCGCCGGCTCGAGCCCGGTGACGTCGCGGCGCTGTGGCCGCGGCCCGGCGCGGCGTCCCACAAGTACTCCCGGGGCGTGGTCGGCGTCGTGGCCGGCTCTCCCACGTACCCCGGCGCCGCCGTGATGTGCACCCGGGCCGCCGTGGACGCCGGCGCCGGCATGGTCCGCCACCTCGGCGACGCCGCGACCCGCTCGCTGGTCTGCCTGACCAGCCCGGAGGTGGTCGCCTCCGAGGACCACCCCGCCGACGTGCACGTCCAGGCGTGGGTCGTGGGCCCGGGCGCGGTGGGCGACCCCGCGCAGGAGTCGCGGATCGGGGCCGTCCTCGCCGGCGGGCTGCCCGCCGTCGTGGACGCCGGTGCGCTCACGGCCGCGGCGCGCGCCGCGGCCGAGGGCGGTCTCGGCCCCGGGAAGGTGCTCACCCCGCACGCCGGGGAGCTGGAGCAGGTCCTCGCCTGGCTGGCCGCCCTGCGGGGGGACGCGGACGCCCCCGACCGCGCCGCGATCGAGGCCGAGCCCGCCCGGTGGGCGCGCGCGGCCGCGGAGGCCACCGGCGCCGTGGTCGTGCTCAAGGGCGCCACCACCCTGGTGGCCGCCCCGGACGGCACGCTGCTCTCCCAGGCGGACGGGAGTCCCTGGCTGGCCACGGCCGGCAGCGGGGACACCCTCGCGGGGATCATGGGCGCCGCGCTCGCCGGCTGCGCCGAGGACCCGGACGCGTTCGCCGCCGCCGGGGACTGGGCCCGCGGGGACGCCCGCCTCGCGGTGGCGGCCGCGCTCGCCGTGGCCGTCCACGGGTACGCCTCCCGCCTGGACGGGCTCGGGCCCGTGCCGCCCACGGTCCTCGCCGGCAACGTCCGGCGGGTGCTGCGCTCCCGCGCCTGAGCCGCGCAGCCGGCTCGGTGAGCGGCTCGGCCCCCGGGCGGCCACGGCAGCCGCCCGACCCCGCTAAGGTTAAGCGCACTTGCCCCGAACACCAGCCCGCTGACGGTGACCCCTGCCCGGCGGTACGACAGGAGATCCCATGGAAGTCTGGCCCGGCCAGCCCTATCCCCTCGGCGCCACCTTCGACGGCACCGGCACCAACTTCGCGCTCTTCAGCGAGGTCGCCGAGAAGGTCGAACTGTGCCTGTTCGACGACGACGGGACGGAGACCCGCATCGAGGTCGACGCGCAGGACGGCTACGTCTGGCACTGCTACCTGCCCACGGTCCAGCCCGGCCAGCGCTACGGCTACCGGGTGCACGGGCCGTGGAACCCCGCGGCGGGCCAGCGCTGCAACCCCTCCAAGCTGCTGCTCGACCCCTACGCGAAGGCGATCGCGGGAGAGTTCGACTGGGCCCAGCCGCTGTTCTCCTACGACTTCGGCGCCGAGGACTCCCTCAACGAGGAGGACTCGGCCCCGCACATGGCCATGGGCGTGGTGATCAACCCGTTCTTCAACTGGGAGGGCGACCGCACCCCGCGCACGCCGTACCACAAGTCCGTGATCTACGAGGCGCACGTGAAGGGCCTCACCCAGCAGCACCCGGACGTCCCGGAGGAGCAGCGCGGCACCTACGCCGGCGTGGCCCACCCCTCGGTCATCGCCCACCTGCAGAAGCTCGGCGTCACGGCCATCGAGCTGATGCCCGTGCACCAGTTCGTGCAGGACAGCACGCTGCTCGAGAAGGGCCTGCGCAACTACTGGGGCTACAACACGATCGGCTTCTTCGCCCCGCACAACGAGTACAACTCCACCAACGACCTCGGCGGCCAGGTCCAGGAGTTCAAGGCCATGGTGCGCGCCCTGCACCAGGCGGACATCGAGGTCATCCTCGACGTGGTGTACAACCACACCGCCGAGGGCAACCACATGGGCCCCACGCTGTCCATGAAGGGCATCGACAACCAGGCCTACTACCGCACGGTGGAGGGCGACGAGAAGTTCTACATGGACTACACGGGCACCGGCAACTCCCTCAACGTCCGGCACCCGCACTCCCTGCAGCTCATCATGGACTCCCTGCGCTACTGGGTGACCGAGATGCACGTGGACGGCTTCCGCTTCGACCTCGCCGCCACCCTGGCCCGCGAGTTCTACGACGTGGACAAGCTCTCCACGTTCTTCGAGCTCGTCCAGCAGGACCCGGTCGTCTCCCAGGTCAAGCTGATCGCCGAGCCGTGGGACATCGGCCCCGGCGGCTACCAGGTGGGCAACTTCCCGCCGCAGTGGACCGAGTGGAACGGCAAGTACCGGGACACGGTCCGCGACTTCTGGCGCGGCGAGCCGGCGACCCTCGGCGAGTTCGCCTCCCGGATCACGGGCTCCGCGGACCTCTACGAGCACAGCGGCCGGCGTCCCTTCGCGTCGATCAACTTCGTCACCGCCCACGACGGCTTCACGCTGCGGGACATCGTCTCCTACAACGAGAAGCACAACGACGCCAACGGCGAGGACAACAACGACGGGGAGTCCCACAACCGCTCCTGGAACTGTGGCGTCGAGGGCCCCACCGACGACCCGGAGATCCTGGCGCTGCGCGCCCGCCAGCAGCGCAACTTCCTCGCCACCCTGCTGCTGTCCCAGGGCACGCCCATGGTCCTGCACGGGGACGAGCTGGGCCGGAGCCAGGACGGCAACAACAACACCTACTGCCAGGACAACGAGCTGTCCTGGATCGACTGGGAGGCGATGGACGGCCCGCTCACCGAGTTCACCGCCGCGGTCACCCAGCTGCGCCACCAGCACCCCACGTTCCGCCGGTCGAACTTCTTCGACGGCCGGCCCGTGGAGATGGACGAGGACGACACCGGGCGGCCGATGCCCGACATCGCGTGGCTGAACACCGACGGCTCCCCGATGAAGCCCGCCGACTGGGACGAGCCGCTGTCCCGGTCGCTGGGCATGTGGCTCAACGGCCACGGCATCGCGGGGGTGGACATGCGCGGGCAGCCCATCACGGACGTCAACTTCATCGTGTACTTCAACTCCAACCCGGAGCCCGTGAAGTACAAGCTGCCGCCGGCCCGCTACGGCCGGCAGTGGGAGGAGATCCTGGACACCGCCGGCAAGCACTCCGACGGGCAGATCCGCAAGGCCCGCAGCTCGATCACCCTGGAGGGCAAGTCCACGGTCGTGCTGCGCGCCTACGAGGCCCCCGAGGAGGAGCCCGACGCGTCGGTCGCCGCCTCCGTGGCGGTCTACTCGAGGACGCCCGCGGACCAGTGAGCTGAGGCGCCGGCAGGCTGTCGACCCGGACACGGGTCGACAGCCTGCTGGCGTTTCCGGGGCCGGGCCGACAGACTGGAGCGGTGCGCACACCTATCTCGACCTACCGACTCCAGATCACCTCCGACCTGACGCTGGACCGCGCGGCCGGGCTCGTGGACTACCTCCACGACCTCGGCGCGGACTGGGTCTACCTGTCCCCGATCCTGCGGGCCGTCGACGGCTCGGACCACGGCTACGACGTCGCGTCCCCGGCCGAGGTGGACCCCGTCCGCGGCGGCCCCGCCGGGCTCAGGGCGCTCGCCGACGCCGCCCACGGCCGCGGCATGGGCGTGCTGGTCGACATCGTCCCGAACCACCAGGGCGTGGCTGTCCCGCAGCAGAACCCGTGGTGGTGGTCCCTGCTCGAGCAGGGGCGGGACTCGCCCTACGCGGACGCCTTCGACGTCGAGTGGGAGGCCGGCGGCGGCAAGGTGCTGATCCCGGTGCTAGGCGACGGCGACGAGGAGCTGGCGCAGCTGCGCGTCGAGGACGGCACCCTGCGCTACTACGACAACGTCTACCCCCTCGCGGAGGGCACCTGGGCCGCGGGCGACGACCCGCAGGACGTCCACGCCCGCCAGCACTACGAGCTGATCAACTGGCGCCGCGGCGACGCCGAGCTGAACTACCGCCGCTTCTTCACCGTGGCCACGCTCGCCGGGGTGCGCGTGGAGGACCCGGAGGTCTTCGACGAGTCCCACGCCGAGATCAAACGCTGGATCGACGAGGGCCTCGTCGACGGGCTGCGCATCGACCACCCCGACGGGCTGCGCGACCCGCGGCAGTACCTCGAGCGGCTCAAGGAGCTCACCGGCGGCGCCTATGTCGTCGTGGAGAAGATCCTGGAGCCCGGGGAGCGGCTGCCCGGGGACTGGGCCACGGCCGGCACCACGGGCTACGACGCCCTGGGCGTGCTCGACCGGCTGCTCACCGACCCGGCGGGGGAGTACGCCCTCACCAGCCTCGACGCCCGCCTGCGCGGCGGGGAGCCGGTGCACTGGGAGGAGATGATCCACGGCACCAAGCGCGCCATGGCCGACAACGCCCTGCACGCCGAGGTCCTGCGCCTGGCCCGGTCGGTCCCCGCCGACGCCGGGCTCGGCCACGACGAGGCCGTGGACGCCCTCGCGGAGATCCTCGCGAACTTCCCCGTCTACCGCAGCTACCTCCCCGAGGGCGCCGAGCACCTGCGCGCCGCCCTCGACGCCGCCCGGGCGCGGCGTCCCGACCTCGCCGGACCGATCGGCACCCTGGGGGAGCTGCTCGGGGCCGAAGCCACGGACGACGCCGAGCTCGGCGAACTGGCCCGCCGCTTCCAGCAGACCTCGGGAATGGTCATGGCCAAGGGCGTGGAGGACACCGCGTTCTACCGCTTCCCCCGCCTGACCTCCCTCACCGAGGTGGGCGGCGACCCCTCGCACTTCGCCGTGACGCCCGAGGAGGCCCACGCCGAGCTCGGCCGCCGGGCCGCCGAGGAGCCGCTGGCCATGACCGCCCTGTCCACGCACGACACCAAGCGCTCGGAGGCCGTGCGCGCGCGGATCACGGTCCTGTCCGAGGCCGGCGAGCAGTGGGCCGGCGTGGTGGGCACCGCGAAGAAGCTCGCCGAGGAGGCCGGCGTGCGGGTGGACGACGGCCCGCTGGTGAACCTCGTGCTGCAGGCCGTGGTGGGCGCCTGGCCGCTCTCCCAGGAGCGCACCGTGGACTACGCGCTCAAGGCCGCCCGCGAGGCCGGCAGCTCGACCGCCTGGGTGGACGGGGACGCGGACTTCGAGGACCGGCTCGTGCGGTTCATCGAGCTGGTCTTCCACGACCCCGAGATCCGGGCCGTGGTGGAGGGATTCGCCCAGCACGTCACCGAGGCCGGCTGGAGCAACGGGCTCGCCGCCAAGCTGGTCCAGCTCACGATGCCCGGCGTCCCCGACGTCTACCAGGGCTCCGAGCTGTGGGCCGAGTCCCTCGTGGACCCGGACAACCGCCGCCCCGTGGACTTCGAGGCCCGGGCCGCGATGCTCGCCCGGCTGGACACCCCCGTGGGCGGGACCGTCGAGGGCATCCCGGCCGTGGGCCCCGACGCCGCCGCCAAGCTGCTCGTCACCAGCCGGGCCCTCCGGCTGCGCCGCGACCACCCGGAGCTGTTCACCGGCTACACCCCGCTGGAGGCCTCCGGCCCGCGGGCCGGGCACGTGTTCGCCTTCGACCGCGGCGGCGCCGTGACCGTGGCCACCCGCCTTCCCCTGGGCCTCGCGGCCCGGGGCGGCTTCACCGACGAGACCCTCGAGCTGCCCGAGGGCGACTTCGAGGACGTGCTCACCCACCGCCCGCACTCGGGCACCGTGGCGCTGTCCGCCCTGCTGTCCGACTACCCCGTGGCGCTGCTGCGCCGGAAGGACTCCTGAACCCCCATGAACACCCGTGAGCACCTGAACCGCTTCGACGTCTGGGCCCCGCACGCCCGGTCCGTGACCGTGCGGATCGAGGGCGGGGACCACGCCATGGTCCCCGCCGCGTCCCTGCCCGCGGGCTCCCCCGAGGGGCCCGCCGCCCGCCGCGACGGCTGGTGGACCCTGCCCGACGACGCCGACGTCCCCACGGGCACCGTCCGCTACGGCTACGTCCTGGGCAAGACCTTCGACGAGGGCACCGCCGAGGAGCGCTCGCAGGTCTCCGAGGTCCTGCCCGACCCCCGCTCGCGCCGCCAGCCGCAGGGCGTGCACGACCTGTCCTGCACCTTCGACCCCTCCGCGCACCGGTGGGGCGACACCGCGTGGACGGGCCGGACCCTCGCGGGCTCGGTGATCTACGAGCTGCACATCGGCACCTTCACACCCGCCGGCACGCTCGACGCGGCGGTCGAGCGGCTCGACCACCTCGTGGAGCTCGGCGTGGACTTCGTGGAGCTGCTGCCCGTCAACGGCTTCAACGGCGAGCACAACTGGGGCTACGACGGCGTCCTCTGGTACACCGTGGACGAGTCCTACGGCGGGCCCGCGGCCTACCAGCGCTTCGTGGACGCGTGCCACCAGCGCGGGATCGGCGTGATCCAGGACGTGGTCTACAACCACCTGGGCCCTTCCGGGAACTACCTGCCCCTGTTCGCCGACTACTTCAAGCCCGGCTCCAGCACCTGGGGCGACCTCATCAACCTCGACGGCTGGGGCTCGGACGGGGTGCGCGACTACATCCTCGACAACGTGGAGATGTGGCTGCGCGACTACCACGTGGACGGGTTCCGCCTCGACGCCGTGCACGCGCTGCAGGACCACCGGGCCGTGCACATCCTCGAGGAGATCGCCGAGCTCGTGGAGCGGGTGGGCGTGGAGACGGGCAAGCCGCTGTTCACGGTGGCCGAGTCCGACCTCAACGACCACCGGATGATCACGCCGACCACGGCCCACGGCCTGGGCATGACCGGGCAGTGGCTCGACGACTTCCACCACGCCGCGCACGTGGCGCTGACCGGGGAGACCCAGGGCTACTACGCGGACTTCGCCGCGCTGGGGACCCTCGACAAGGTCATGCGCGACGCGTTCTACCACGACGGCACCATGTCGGTGTTCCGCGGCCGCCACCACGGCCGGCCGGTCGACAAGCAGCGGGTGCGCCCGTGGCAGTTCGTCACCTGCATCCAGAACCACGACCAGGTGGGCAACCGGGCCGCCGGGGACCGGATCAGCGCGAGCCTCTCGGCCGACCAGCAGGTGCTCGGCGCCGCCGTGCTGCTCACCCAGCCGTTCACCCCCATGCTGTTCATGGGGGAGGAGTGGGGCGCGTCCACCCCGTGGCAGTTCTTCACCGCCCACCCCGAGCCCGAGCTCGGCGAGGCCGTGGCGAAGGGCCGCAAGGCGGAGTTCGCCTCGATGGGCTGGGACGAGTCCACGGTCCCGGACCCCCAGGCGCCCAGCACCTTCACCGACTCGAAGCTGGACTGGGACGAGCCCGGCCGGGGCGAGCACGCCCGGGTGCTGGCCGCCTACCGCGAGCTCATCGCGCTGCGGCGCGCGGTGCCCGAGCTCACGGACCCGCGGTTCGCGACCATCGACACCGACCACGACGAGGACGCCCGCTGGTTCGTGCTCCGCCGGGCCACGGCGCCGGGCTCCGAGCACGGGGTCGCCGTCGTCCTCAACTTCGGGGCGGACCCCGTCGAGGTGCCCGTCCCGGGAGCGGCCGACGCCGAGGTGCTGTTCCGCTCCGGCGAGGTGTCCCTCACCGCGGGGGCCGACGGCGGCGCCGTCGCCGCGCTGCCCGCCCACGGCGCGGCGGTGGTGCGGTACTGACCCGCCGCGCCCCGTCCGCCCGACCGTCCACCGACCCGCGAAAGGCCACTGTGCTCACCTACGGACCCGATGCCCGTTACCTCGCCGCCGAGGACCGCTACGAGACCATGCCCTTCCGGCGCGTGGGGGACTCCGGGCTCAAGCTGCCCGCGATCTCCCTGGGCCTGTGGCACAACTTCGGCGACGACAAGCCGCTCGCCACCCAGCGGGCCACGCTGCGCCGCGCCTTCGACCTCGGCGTGACCCACTTCGACCTCGCCAACAACTACGGCCCGCCGGCCGGCGCCGCCGAGCTGAACTTCGGCAGGATCCTGCGGGAGGACTTCGCGCCGTACCGGGACGAGCTGGTGATCTCCTCGAAGGCCGGCTGGGACATGTGGCCGGGGCCCTACGGCTTCGGCGGCTCGCGCAAGTACCTGCTGTCCTCCCTGGACCAGTCCCTGCAGCGGATGGGCCTGGACCACGTGGACGTGTTCTACCACCACCGCCCGGACCCGGACACGCCGCTCGAGGAGACCATGCGGGCCCTCGACCACGTCGTGCGCTCGGGGCGGGCGCTGTACGTGGGGATCTCCTCCTACAACGCGGAGCTGACCCAGCGCGCCCAGCAGATCATGCGCGAGCTCGGCACCCCGCTGCTGATCCACCAGCCCTCCTACTCGATGCTCAACCGGTGGGTCGAGGCCCCGGGCCCCTCGGGGACCTCGCTGCTGGGGGCGCTGACCGAGGCCGGCATGGGCTCGATCGTGTTCTCCCCGCTGGCTCAGGGCATGCTCACGGACCGCTACCTCGACGGCATCCCGGAGGGCTCCCGGGCCGCGGCCGAGAAGTCCCTGGACCCCGAGTGGCTCTCGGACACGACCCTGGAGAAGGTCCGCGGCCTGCACGAGATCGCCGCCGCCCGCGGGCAGAGCCTGGCCCAGATGGCGATCGCGTGGGTGCTGCGGGAGCAGCAGGACGGGCAGGTGACCACGGCCCTCGTGGGCGCCTCCTCCCCGGAGCAGCTCGAGGACAGCGTGGGCGCGGTGCGCAACCTCGCGTTCACCCCCGGGGAGCTGGAGGCCATCGACCGGCTGGCCACCGACTCCGACATCAACATCTGGGCGGGCGCCCAGGACTCCAAGCACGCATGAGCCGCGGGGCCCGGTAGACCGTGGAGGTCTCGCAGTACCTCGCCCTGCTGGGCCTGTGGATCGCCGGGATCGTGGCCCCCGGCCCGGACGTGCTGGTAATCCTGCGCAACTCGTCGCTGGGCTCCCGCACGGCCGGGGTGCTCACGGCCGTGGGCGTGATGACCGGCAACCTCGTGTGGATCACGCTGTCCCTCACGGGCGTCACCGTCCTGATCAGCCAGGCCGACACCGTGCAGCGGCTCATCCAGGTGGCGGGGGCGCTGTTCCTCGGCTGGCTGGGGGTGAGCGGGATCCGGGCCGGGCTCGCCGCCGGGACGGCGCCGGCGGCCGTGCCGGCGGGAGGGGCTCCGCCCACGGGGCCCGCCCCGTCCACGGTGCCGCCGGGTGCGGTGCCGCTGCCGGGTGCGGTGCCGCGCGGGCGTGCGCCCGGCCCGGCCCGGGCGTTCGTGCTGGGGCTCGTCACCAACCTCTCGAACGCGAAGGCCATCATCTTCTTCGTGGCGCTGTTCGCCAACGTGGTCCCGGCGGGGGCCCGCTGGTGGGAGACCGCCCTGGTCTTCGTGCTGCTGGTGGCGGTGGGCCTCGCCTGGTTCACCGCCGTGGCGTGGATGGGCTCCGTCGAACGACTGGCGGTGACCTTCCGCCGCCACGGCGCCGCCGTGGAGCTGGCCTCCGGCGCCCTGTTCCTGGTGCTCGCCCTGGCACTGCTGGTGAGCGCGCTGTGAGTATCACCCCTGCCGGCGGTCATCTGCCGCCAGGGGTTTCCTCGCGCGTCGGCCGGTGATAGGAACTAAGCATCCTTATTTCCGGTGCGGCCGCTCTCCGGCCGCTCCGGGCCCGTCCACAGGAGGAGAAGCGCGATGTCCGACAACGAGTACCTGACCCGCTCCATCCACGACCTCACCGCGGCCGCATGGTTCGGTGGCTCCCTCATGGGCGCCGTCGGGCTGAACGGGGCGGCCGCGGCCGCCCAGGACCCGCAGGAGCGCACGCGCCTGTCCAACCTCGGATGGAAGAAGTGGGCCCCGCTCCAGGCGGCGGCGCTGGTCGCCCACGGCGTTGCCGGCGCGGCGCTCATCGCCCAGAACAAGGGCCGGCTGGCCACCCAGGAGGGCGTCGGTGGGGCGACGACCTCCAAGGCCCTGATCACCGTGGTGGGCGCCGGGGTCACGGCCTACTCCCGTGTGCTCGGCAAGAAGATCGAGAAGCTCTCGGACGAGGGCGCGCAGGGCGCCACCGAGCCCCGCCCGGACGCCTCCCCGGAGCTGGCCTCCGCCCAGAAGCAGCTGAAGGTGATCCAGTGGGTGATCCCCGCCCTGGCGGGCACCGTGGTGGTCCTCGGGGCCAAGCACGGCGAGATGCAGCGGCCGCGCAACGTGCTCCAGGGCTGGCTGCGCTGACCGGCGGCCCACCCGCGGAAACGGCCCGTCCCTCCGGGGGTCGGGCCGTTTCCGTGGGCGGGGTCTAGACTTGGGGGGTTTGAGTCCTCCCCGCCGCACCGGACGCCGTCGACGACGTCGCCGCGGCCCGAGCCGCCGGGCGGGGGGCGGACGATCCACGACGAAGGAGAATCGTGTCTCATCATCCGATCCGAGTGGCGGTGGCCGGTGTCGGCAACTGCGCCTCGTCCTTGATCCAGGGCGTGCACTTCTACGCCGATGCCGACCCGGG
>NZ_JARAMH010000021.1:0-2618 GCF_029524215.1 Kocuria oceani
CTCGGGTTCCGAGGCGCCTCCCGCTACCTCTCCCCCGCCTTCCGGCCGGCCTTCGAGCTCGAGTGCGCGGCGGTGCGGCACGCGCGCACCGCCATGGGGCTGACCAACATCAAGCTCATGGTCCCGTTCGTGCGCACCCTCGCCGAGGCCCGGGGCGTGGTGGAGCTGCTGGCCGCCAACGGCCTGGCGCGCGGGGAGGACGGCCTGGAGATCGTCATGATGTGCGAGCTGCCGGCCAACGCGCTGCTGGCCGAGGCTTTCCTGGAGCACTTCGACGGGTTCTCCATCGGCTCCAACGACCTCACCCAGCTCACCCTGGGCCTGGACCGCGACTCCGCCCTGGTCGCCTCCTCCTTCGACGAGCGCGACCCGGCGGTCAAGAAGCTGCTGGGCCTGGCCATCGCCGCCTGCCGGGCGAAGGGCAAGTACGTCGGGATCTGCGGGCAGGGACCCAGCGACCACCCCGACCTGGCCGCCTGGCTGCTGGAGCAGGGCATCGACTCCGTCTCCCTGAACCCCGACGCCGTCGTGGACACCTGGCTGTCCCTGGCCCGCACCGCACCCCAGCCCAGCACCTGAGACGCCCCGTCCCGGCGCCCCGCGCGCCGGGACGGGCCCGCGGTCGGCACGACGAGAGACAGGCACGCAACGACATGACCGAGACCTGCCCCGTGGCGTTCTTCGTCTCGGACAGCACCGGCATCACCGCCGAGACCCTGGGCAGCACCCTGATCACCCAGTTCCCGGACCAGCCCTTCGAGCGTCACACCGTGCCGTTCGTCGTCACCGTGGAGCGTGCCCGGCAGGTGGCGGACCGGATCGACGCCGTGGCCGCCGCCGGGCGGGTGCCGGTGGTGTTCTCCACCGTCGTCGACCCGGACATCCGTGGTGTCCTCGCCGGCAGCCGCGGCTTCTTCGTGGACCTGTTCGGCACCCACATCCCCCAGCTCGAGACCGCGCTGCACGCCACGGCCAGCCTGCAGCCGGGCAGAGCCCACGGCCTGGGGAACGCCATCCGGTACCAGCGGCGGATGTCGGCGGTGGAGTACGCCATGGAGCACGACGACGGCCAGTCCATCCGGGCCCTCGAGCGGGCGGACCTGATCCTCATCGCCCCGTCGCGCTGCGGCAAGACCCCCACCAGCATGTACCTGGCCCTGCAGCACGGCATCCGCGCCGCCAACTTCCCCCTGGTGGACGAGGACTTCGAGCAGCACTCCCTGCCCGCACCCGTGGCGCCCCACGTCGGCAAGTGCTTCGGGCTCACCTCCTCGCCGATGCGGCTCAGCCAGGTGCGCCAGGAACGACGACCCGCGACGGTCTACGCCTCCCTCGCACAGTGCTCGTACGAGCTGCGCAACGCCGAGGAGATGTACGTCCTGAACGGCATCCCGCACGTCAGCTCCGCCTCCATGTCCGTCGAGGAGATCTCCGCCATGATCCTCCAGCAGATGCAGTTCGACGACGCCGCCCCTTGACAGGAGGAGTGCTCTCGCAGAGACTTTCCCCACCCATGATGTTGCGTAATGCGATACGTGTTGCAACAGGTGAGTCGAGCTGACGTTCCGGCCGAGGCCCCTCGGCCACCGGTGGCGGTGGCCGCCACCCAGACAGAGAGGAAGACGCGATGTGCCGAGTCGACCGCGCGGTGTCCCCGGGCAGAAGTCGGAGGCGGCGCACGGAGACGCCCCCGGCACCGGCCTCCGTGGCCGGAGAGGCCCACGAGGCAGCAGGATGAGCACCGGCTGCGTGTCCGGGCAGCTTCCGGCGCCGGGCGCGGGCCGTGCGGAGCAGGGGCCGGCGGCCGCCCCTCCGGGCGGTGCAGCGGGCTCCACCGACCGGGCCCGGGTCGAGCGCCTGGTGACCTCCGGGACCTTCTCCCTCGACGGAGGCACGTGGCAGGTGGAGAACAACGTGTGGATCGTCGGCGACGACGAGCAGTGCGTGGTCATCGACCCGGCCCACGACGCCGCTGCCGTGACCGCGGACGCGGGGGCCCGTAACACCCGAGCCGCCCTTGTGACCCACAGCCACGACGACCACATCCGCGCCGAGGCCCCTCACCTGCAGGAGTGGATCGACCGCTGCCCCTGACGCCCGGGTGCCGGCGCGACCCGTGCCGGCACCCCAGCGGGGACCACCACGTCACCCGCCCCTCACCCCTCACCCCTCACCCCTCACCCCCGAAGGGTCGGCCGCGCCCCGCCACGGCGGCTGCGTCCGGCCCCACGACGAAGGAGAATCGTGTCTCATCATCCGATCCGAGTGGCGGTGGCCGGTGTCGGCAACTGCGCCTCGTCCTTGATCCAGGGCGTGCACTTCTACGCCGATGCCGACCCGGGGCAGACCGTGCCGGGGCTGATGCACGTGGTGTTCGGGGACTATCACGTCTCCGATGTGCAGTTCGTGGCCGCCTTCGACGTGGACGCGGCGAAGGTGGGGGTGGATCTGTGCGAGGCGATCGGCGCCGGGCGGAACAACACGCTGGCCTTCGCCTCGGTGCCGCACACCGGGGTGACCGTCCAGCGCGGGCCGACCCTGGACGGGTTGGGGGCCTATTACCGGGAGATGATCCAGGAGTCGGCGGCCGAGCCGGTCGATGTCGCCGCCGCGCTGCG